>CAZNSG010000304.1:0-10704 GCA_964575715.1 uncultured Hyphomicrobiales bacterium
CCGCGCAGCGGGCTATCGCGCAGCGATTTTGTGCATTGGCACATACCGACAGATCACATTTTGGTGACTGACCGTCGCTATCGGGGCATAGCGGACATTACCACGCCGCGCTGCAATCTCTTGTGGTGCAAGCGTGAGGCAGAAAATCTAAAAAAAATCTGGCGGAAAACGAGTCCAAAAAATAAGAAGCGGGGGGGTGGCCCCGGATACACGCTTTTTCGCATGGGTACTTTGGCGCGGCTTTAAGGGCTTTTACACGAAAGCCCGTACGGCCTGATTGTAGCTTGCACAGTGCAGAGGGGCGCACAGGTAGAGGGGGGCTCGATCTGCGCGGCGCGCGGATAGCAGCGCAACTTATCAGCTTTCATCTCCACAGGTTTTTGAAACGGCCCGGCGCCAGTTCAGTGTAGCGCACCGTCGATTGGATCGAGCGATGGCCTAGGTAGGCTTGCAGCGTCCTAGTGTCGGTGCCTCGGTTCGCCAGCACGAAGCCGCAGGCGTGCCGCAGCATGTGCGGGTGAACCTTGAATGGCATCTTGGCCTCGATGCCGGCGCGCTCGATCAGCTTGGCCAGGCCGGAGACGGTGAACGGCGCGCCCCGCTCGCTCACGAAGATAAATGGTGACTTGGCCTCGCGCCGCAATGCCCGCAGCGCCCGCAGTTCATCTCCGAGCAGCGGATGCGTGCCGGTCATACCGCCCTTGGCCCGGCGGAGGTGCAAGGTGCCGCTCTCGAACTCCACGTCGGACCATTGCAGCGAGCATAACTCCGACACCCGCAGGCCGTGCCGGAAGGCGATCAGGATAATGGCACTATCTCTGGTGCCGTGGCGGTTGCTCTTGGCGGCCTCGATCAGCTTCTCAACTTCGCGTTCGGTCAGGTGCTCGCGTGGGCGCAGCTCGCTATTCGGGCGCCGGGTGGGCATCACTGTCCGTTTTTCTGTTGTTGGCGATACCAGTCTGAGGTTCGCTTTTATCATGTGATTGGCTCCTCGAAGGCGCTGCACTGTCCGTATTCTAATAAGATTACGTACAGTACGAGAATGCAAGTGTCAATTATTCTGTAGCTGTCCTGCGATCTCGGATTGGGCTAACAGCGCCAGATGCCTGCTGGTCCTCTTGCTGGCCTAAGGCTCCGACAGCCGGACATTCAAGCGGTCACGAGCAGCGACACCCGCGTGACCGGCGCAATGTTTCGGGAGACACGTGCCGCCAACATGACCCGCTCGATGGCCTCGTCATGACTCAGAGCGAGTCACCAGCGCGTTTGTTCGCGTTGGGGCTGGCAAGGTACGCTGTCGCTAGGCGCGGCCACGCAGGACTCGCGTGGCAATGCTAGTGGTCGTCCTGCGAATCGGGTGCAACGATTGCCGGCACACTCGACGACGCATCCTCCACTGCCACGGCGCTGGGCAGTTCGGTTCTCCAGCGGATCTCCAACCTCTGCGGCCCCGACTTGTCGCTCTCGTCGGTCGGCTGGGGAACTTTTCCGTCCAGACGATCCGCCAACACGCTAATCGCCGCCGTGTCGCCACTCGCGGCCTTCTTGATGAGGGCGCGAGCCACGCGGCGCAGCGCACGATGATCCTCGCCGGCTGCTGCCAGCTCCATGCGCAAGGCATCATGAAACGGTTTCGTCTTTCTCTGCCCGCCGGGATTTGGGCTAACATTTGGTTTAAAAACCATTGGGGTCCTCAATAGCTAAATGCCTGTACGGGTTGCTGATCTTGATTGGGGGCGTGGCGCATGAGCAATGCGTGTCACATGTGACACTTCCTCCGTAATAGAGCTGTATAGCCGGCACCAAGAGCGGGCAATGCAAATACAATGACTCCGTGAGCGCGTAACGAGGCTTCGATCTTTTCGAGCGTGCTCGGCGTCGATGACGGCAATTTGTCGCCAGTCTTACTCTCCCAATATCTCGCGTTGCTTGCGTGAAAACCCGCCGCGCGGGCAAGTTCGGCTTGCGACAGTCCGGCGAGCACACGCGCTGCCTTTAATTGTCGGTTCGAAATAATATTGAATTTGGTTTCGGTGGTCATTGATTTCATGCCCTTCATTCCGGTGATCATACTGGCCGCCCCCGAGATTTCTAATTTTCCCTTGGGCCTTGGACCAAGATTGGCGTGTGTGGCGGCTGATCTGTCTCCTAGGGTTAGACACTGAGCCGAAAGGCCAAAGTAATTCAGTGGACGATGCGGACACGGATAGACACTGTAAATAATTGGTAAACAACGATATTCCGGTAAGATTCCATTAAGCATACCCGGACTAGGTTGCACGGCGTTTTCGGATAGCGCGCGTCCGCCGTTTGGAGTGGTCCATGGATATCGCAACCGGCCTCGGTATTATCGCCGGAGCTGTTGTGCTCGTCGCGCTCATAATGATGGGCGGCGATCTGCGGATGTTCGCCGATTTGCATGCCGCCATCGTGATTTTCGGCGGTGCATTTGCGGCGACCCTGATCCGCTTTCCTCTCACATCCATTTTCCACGGTCTGCCCCTTGGTGCGCGTTTTGCATTCACCATGCGCCGCATAGGCCAGCGCGAGCTGGTTGAGCAGCTTGCCAACCTTGCCGAAATCGCACGCAAGCAAGGGCCGATGGGGCTTGAGAAAGTCGAAGTGGAAGATTCATTTCTCGCCAAGGGCATTCGTTTTGTCGCCGACGGCTATGACACCGATTTCATCCGCGACAATCTCGAGCGCGATCGCGACAATTTTCTCACCCATCTCGATGAGGGGCAGAAAATCTATCGCGCGATAGGTGACTGCGCGCCGGCCTTCGGTATGATTGGAACGCTGATCGGCATGGTGCAGATGTTCGCCAACATGACCGATCCCTCAAAACTCGGCCCTTACATGGCGGTGGCTTTGCTGGCGACGTTTTACGGCGCGGCGGTGGCCAATCTGTTCTGCCTTCCCATCGCCGACAAGCTCCATCTCAAATTGTCCGACGAAGAAATCAACCGCACGCTCATCATCGATGGCATATTGATGATCCGCGACGCCAAGAGTCCGACCCTGGTGCGCGAGATGCTGCTCGCCTACCTGCCCGAGCGGCACCGCCACGCCGCCGAAGAGCCGGAAGTGGTAACCGAGGCGGCGCCGGCCTGACGGCCGCGTGCGGGATTAGGAACGGACCGAAAGCATGGCCAAGAAAAAAGCGGCAGCGCACGGCGGCGGCCACGGCTGGTTCGTGACCTTTGCCGACTTGATGGGGCTGCTCGTCGCCTTCTTCGTGATGCTGGTCGCCTTCTCGAGTCAGGATCAGGGCAAGCTGCAGATCGTCGCCGGCTCCATGCGCGAGGCCTTTGGCACGCAGCCGCTCATTCGCTACTCGGGCATCATCGAGGTCGACGGCATGCCCACCCGGCCCAAGCTCAAGAACGTCCAACGCATGTCGCCGGATGAGGCCTCCGCCACGCCGAGTCCGGACGACAAAAGCCGCAATTTCGACCGCGGCACCGCGCTCAACAACACGGGCGCCTTTGCGCTCGCCTCCGCCTCGTTACGGCAGGCACTCAGTGAAATGCCGGAGCTGCTCGAGGTGTCCAAGCACATCATGATCGAGGAGACCAAGCAGGGCCTCAACATCGAAATCGTCGACCAGGACGGCCGCTCCATGTTCCCGGAAGGATCCAAGGAGCCCTATGAACGCACGCGCCGTCTTGTGCAGAGGCTCGCCAAAGAGTTCAAAGCCATGTCTTACCGCATGACCGTCGTCGGCCATACCTCGGCCAGCAAAGCACCCGGCAAATCCGGCTACGGGCCATGGGATTTGTCGGCCGATCGCGCCAATGTAGTGCGCCAAATCCTTGAGGGAGAAGGTGTACCGGAAAGCCGCTTCTTTATGATCGCCGGAAAGGCCGACACCCAGCCGTTGTTCCCCGATGACCCCTATATCGCGTCCAATCGCCGCGTTACCGTCACACTGATGCACGAAGCGCCGCCGCTTCCAGCGAATTTCCGGCCCTGAGCGGGGGTAATCGCTCATCTGGAGCGCGACAGGAGCCAAAACGACGCTTCCCACCCTATAGAATCTTGCACAGCTGATCTGCCAAGGCGCGGGGTCTGGGGGTGGTTTCCTCGCCCGGCGGTGCTATAAGGCGCCGTCCTGCCCTTGTTGCAGTGCAGCAATATTGACCAGTTTCCCATGACACAAATCGCTGCTCCCAACGGGGGCAATGTGCCGGCCAACGCAAACGGCGATACCAAGCCGGCAAGCGGCGTCCATGCCTTGGTGCTTGGCAGCGTCGGTGTCGTCTATGGCGATATCGGCACCAGTCCGCTCTACGCGTTCAAGGTGGCTGTCTCGGCGGCGTCCGAATCCGGCCAGATCACCCGCGCCTCCGTGCTCGGCGTGCTCTCGCTAATCCTGTGGTCTTTGATCGTCGTCGTCACCATCAAATACGTGCTCATCCTGCTGCGCGCCGACAACAACGGGGAGGGCGGCACGCTCTCGCTGACCGCGCTGGTCGGCCGCGCGCTCGGGCGCCGCACGCCGCTGGTGCTCGTGCTCGGCGTCGTAGGCGCGGCCATGTTCCTAGGCGATTCGGTCATCACGCCGGCGATTTCGGTCTTATCGGCGGTGGAGGGGCTCAAGCTCGCGGTTCCGGCGTTCGAACCATTCGTTGTTCCGCTGACCGTTGCGATTCTGATCGCACTGTTCGCGGTTCAGCGCCGCGGCACCGCAAAGGTCGCTACCTTCTTCGGGCCGGTGATGGTGGTGTGGTTTGTTGCCATCGCCGCCGCCGGTATCCTGCATCTGCGCGACGATCCTGGCGTGTTCGCCGCGGTCAATCCGGTTTACGGAATCCAATTTCTTTATTCTCACGGCCGTATCGGACTGGTAACGCTCGGCGCAGTATTTCTCGTTGTTACCGGTGGCGAAGCGCTCTACGCCGATCTCGGCCATTTCGGCCGCAAACCCATTCACCTCGCTTGGTTCTGCCTGGTGCTGCCCGCGCTGCTGCTCAACTACTTCGGCCAGGGCGCGCTGCTGCTGGCCGATCCCACCGCCATTGATAATCCGTTCTATCGCCTGGTGCCGGCATCGTTGCTGTTGCCCATGGTGGTGCTTGCCACCGCGGCCACGGTCATCGCGAGCCAAGCCGTCATCACCGGCGCCTATTCGCTGGTGCGCCAGGCCATCCAGCTCGGCTTGTTGCCGCGGCTTGCCATCTTGCATACGTCGGAGGCGTTTTCCGGCCAGATCTATATCCCGCGCGTCAATTGGGCGTTGCTGATTGGCGCCGTGTTGCTGGTGCTGATGTTCCGCACATCGGGCGCGCTTGCCGCCGCTTATGGCATCGCGGTTGCCACCACCATGGTGGTCGACGGGCTGCTGGGCTTCATCGTGGTCTGGAAACTGTGGCAATGGCGGTGGTGGCAGGCGGCGCTGCTGATGATCCCGCTGGTCATCGTCGATTTCACCTTCTTCTCGGCGAATTTGCTGAAATTATATGAAGGTGCCTGGGCGCCGCTGCTGTTTGGCGCGTTCATGGTTATGCTTATTCTCACCTGGCTGCGCGGAACCCGCTTGCTCCTGCATAAGACGCGCCGGACCGAAGTGCCGATCGAGACGCTGCTGCGCAGCTTGGAGAAGAAGCCGCCGCATGCCGTGCCGGGCACCGCGGTGTTTCTCACCAGCGATCCCGAATTCGCCCCGACCGCGCTGCTGCACAATCTCAAGCACAACAAGGTGCTGCACGAGAACAACGTGATCCTCACCATCATTACCGCCGACACCCCGCGCGTGCGCGAAGAGGAGCGGGTGACCATCAAGCGCGTATCGCCGCGTTTTAGCCGCGTTGAGCTCAAGTTTGGCTATATGGAAAGCCCGAACGTGCCCAAGGCGCTCGCCATCGCGCGCAAGCAGGGCTGGCAATTCGACATCATGGCGACGTCGTTCTTCCTCTCGCGCCGCGCGCTCAAGCCGGCCGCCCATTCCGGCATGCCGCGCTGGCAGCACCGTATGTTCATCGCGCTCGCCACAAGCGCCAGCGACGCCACCGACTTCTTTCAGATTCCGACTGGACGGGTGGTGGAAGTCGGAACCCAGGTTACGGTTTGATGTTTCGATTCTAGTTAAACTGATCTCGCTCTAGCGTCAGACCGCGACCTTGCTGAGGAATCGCTCGATCTCGCTGCGCAGATTTCCGACCGAAGTATCGACCGAATTCGACGCCGTGAGCATGGTCTCCGCCGCTGTGTGCGTATCGATCGCAGCTTCGCTGACCTGACCGAGAGCCGAGACAACCACACCCGTTCCGCGCGCAGCATTCGCCGCATTGCGGCTAATTTCGGAAGTTGCCGCGTTCTGCTGCACAATCGAAGCCGCGGCGCTCGACGTACGCGCGCTGATCTCGTGCATGCTTTGCTCAATGTCATGAACCGCCTCAACCGCGCTACCGGTCGATTCCTGCACCGCCAAAATATGCCGAGCAATGTCTTCGGTCGCCTTGGCGGTTTGTACGGCGAGCGATTTTACTTCGGAAGCAACAACCGCAAAGCCCCGTCCTGCTTCGCCGGCGCGCGCGGCCTCGATGGTCGCGTTGAGGGCAAGCAGGTTTGTTTGGCCGGCGATATTGCGGATGAGCTTGACGACATCGCCTATTTTCTGCGCCGCCTGTGCCAGCCCGGCATATTTATTATTAGTGGCCACCGCCTTGCTCTCGGCGTCGGAAACGATCGCCTTGGTATGGGCAAGTTGCTGATTGATTTCCGCGATCGAGGCTGATAATTCTTCGGTTGAGCCCGCAACCCGCGCGACGTTTTCCGAGGCCTCATTCGATTCATTGAGCGCCGCTTCGGCGTGCCGTGTGGTCTGGTCTGACGAGCCCAGCAGCGCGGCGGCGGTCGACTTCATCGTATGGGCATTGTGTCTGACAGTCCCAAGCACTTCCTCGATTTGCTTTCGGAACGTCGCGATGGCGGCTTCGGTCGACGCCCTGCGGTTTTCCTGCACCAGCATGTCGTCGCGTTGTTTTTCGAGTTTCAGCCGTTCGGAAACATCCTGGTGCGTTGCGACCCAACCGCCATCCTTCATCGGTTGGCGGATAACGCGGATCATCCGCCCATCGGCAAGCTCGTCAACCCGGCTTGAGATTTCGTTCGACGATAACTGACCCAATGCACCAATTTTCTTGTCCACGGCGCTGGTGTTTTTCTCGCCCGCGAGGATGCCGTTCTCGACGCGATGCGCGATGATGGCTTGATGCGTTGTCCCGAGTTTCAACAATTCCGGCGGCAGGCGATACAAGTCGGCATATCGTTTGTTGCAGATAACGAGACGTTTGCCTCCATCGAACATGCACAGGCCATGCGTCATGTGTTCGAGCGCCGTGTTGAACCGAAAATTTGTTTGTTGGAGCGACGACTGGCGGCGGACACTCGCAATGATGAAAATCAACACCAACAGCGTCAGGCTAGCCGTTAACGCTAAATAGGTCGACTTGCGGCGTTCGTAATCGGCGAAGATGTGGTTCTCGGTTTGGCCAAGCGTAACGACCAGAGGATATTCGGTGACAACCCGATAGAAGACCAGCCGATTGATGCCGTCGATGACACCGCCAACCCAGAAATGCCCGGCCGGCGCCCGGCCAAGCGTTTCCGACAGCCGCTTTGGCATGCGGTTGGGGTCGAAACCGGGGGCGGAGAGGCCGCGGGAAGCACGGATGACGCCATCAAGCCCGCGCAGGCCGACGCTGTCTTGCGCCTCGAGGCCGATGGAATCGTAGAATTTTTCGATTAGGTCTGGGTCGATCGCAGCGGTGAGAATCCCGCCAAAACTGCCATCGGGTTGGCGCAGTTTGCGGGCCACGAAAATCAACAACTTGCCCGTAGAGCGTGTCACTGTCGGCTTGCCAATGACGAATTCGTCTGATTTTGCTCTGGACAGAAATTGGAAGTGCTCGCGATCGCCGATATAGATCGGCGGTCCGGTGTAGTCATTGGTTGAGACCTTCACATAACCGTCCGGACCCACCAAGCTGAACTGCAGTGTTAGATCGCCGACGAGTGCGGTCTGCTGGGCCCAATGGCGCAGATCGAAGCGCTCTGAATTTTCCTCGTAGGCCAGACGTAGAAGCAACAGCGAGCGATCGATTCCTTTGAACAGCCGGACAGCATTTTCTTCTAAAATTCGCGCCAGACTGCTCCCTTGCGCAATCGCGTCCTCTGACGTTCTGGTGCGTTCGACCGACAGAAGCACGGCGAGGCCGATCCAGAAAACGGCGATAATCGCCACGCCAAATACCGGCGCAGGCTGCATCAAGACGCGGAGCCACTGTAAAAGTTGATGCGCTCTCATTCCGGCAAGTGACCCGTTGTTTTGGCCCCCATTCTTGGTAATAAAAGATTAAATTCCCCTTTAATACTAAATCCGACTGAACAGTTCAGTTCCGCTCGTCCCCGCGACCCGTCTTCGCAAAGTTGCTTCGACGGGCCGATGAATTAGCCCGCCGAAGCGTCAGCGAAGGCGGGAAGCGGGGACCCAGGGGCTTCAAGCACATGTGGCTCTGGATTCCCGCTTGCGCGGGAATGAGCGGAGAACTGATCTGCCGGATTTCGTATAACCTATGCAGCCGGCAAGTATATCGCCTGGCAGGCGTATCTTCGGCGCGAACGGCCTTAGGGCGGCATCGGTAGTTTGGCCTTCACGATTCATTAACCCGTGCGCCGGCCACAGCGGGCAAACGCCAGTCATACGGAATCCGCGTAATCCGTTCCACTCCGTCATTCCGGGACGCGCCGGAGGCGCGGGCCCGGAATCCATAACCCCGGTCTGTGTTTATGGATTCCAGGCTCGCCGCTTCGCGGCGCCCCGGAATGACGAACTGATTATCTGGATTCGGTATCATTGATGCCAATTCTCTCAAATCGTTACTCCGGCACGTCGCGCCTTCGCTCGGCTTCAGCGGGCGCGCCGGAATGACGGCAAAATTTTCGCGGGTTGGTTTCAGCAGCCGTTCATAATCCAATGCCCTGGCCGTTCCCGCTCCCCGCTTTTTATGCCCGCGCCGGGCGTATAGAATGCCGCTCTTTGTGAATTGAGGGGCGCCTGCGATGCATCGATCGCTGCTGTTAGGTCTGATCGGCCTTTGCCTGCTGGCGGGCGAGGCAAAGGAGTATGCACACGCGCAGGCGAGCTATCCGCAGCGCCCGGTGCGCATTGTCGTGCCGTCCTCGCCCGGCGGCGGCACCGACATTCTCGCGCGCGTGCTGGCCGAGCATTTCTCCAAGACCATGGGCGTGCAGTTCTTTATCGAAAACCGTCCCGGCGCCGGCCAGTCCATCGGGATCGAGGCGGTCGCGCGCGCGGCGCCCGACGGCTACACGCTCTTGATGGCGGCGAGCACGCTCGCGCTCAATCCCATCATGTTCAAGAACATCCGTTACGACCCGCAACGCGATTTCGATCCGATCAGCCAGGTTGCGTCGTTGCCGAATGTGCTCCTGGTCCATCCCTCGCTGCCGGTTGCCACGCTTAAAGATTTGATCGCGCTCGCCAAGCAAAAGCCGGGCGAATTGACCTATGCCTCGGCCGGTCTCGGCACTTCGCCGCATATGGGCGTGGAGCTGCTCAAGCACATGGCGGGCATCGATCTCGTGCATGTGCCGTTCCGCGGCACCGGCCCCGCCGTGACCGAAGTGTTGAGCGGGCGCATTCCGATCGTGCTCTCGAATACGCTCACCGCCAAGCCGCTTATTGAGGCGGGCAAGCTGCGCGCGCTCGCGGTCACTGGCGCAAAGCGCGCGGAAGGCATGCCGAATATTCCCACAATCGCGGAAGCCGGCGTGCCGAACTATGAAGCCTTGCAGTGGTATGGCCTGCTTGTTCCGGCGGGAACGCCGCCGGACATCGTGGCGCGCCTGCACGCCGAAACCGTTCAAGCGCTCAAATTGCCGGACGTGAAGGAGCGCCTTGCCTCCGACGGCGCCGAGCCGGTCGGCAGCACGCCGCGCGATTTCGCCCGCTTCATCCAGGAAGAGCTCGAAAAGTGGACGAAGATCGCGCGAATTGCCAATATCCGGCCTGAATAGCTGAAACAAATTGCCGTGCATAATTTGGCTCGATGAGGAATGTGTCCATGACAAACCCCGATGGCCCGATGGTGCGCGATCTTACGGCTGCGGAAGTCGCCTGCGGCTTGACCGAAGGCCGCATGCTGCTGGTCGATGTGCGCGAGCTCAATGAAACGGCGATCGAGCGCTATCCCGGCGCGCAGATTGTACCGCTCTCCACCTTTGATCCGGCGCAGATTCCCGATCCGCAGGGGCGCGAAGTGGTGTTCGCCTGCCGCTCCGGCCGGCGCTCGGTCACCGCCTCGCAGGCGGCGCAAGCGCTTGGCTATTGCTACGACGCCCACCTGGCCGGCGGAATTTTGGCCTGGAAGGCAGCCGGATTGCCGACTGAAAGCTAGAGCATGATCCCGAAAAAGCCTGCCCCGGACATAGCCGTCCGAAGGACGGCGTCGCTACGCTCGCCTATGATACCGGAAGTCGGGTTTACCCGACTTCCGGCGCGCTATGCTTCGGAACTCGGGCAAGCCCGAGTTCCGCGGGTGGGAACCGGTTTCCCGCCTTCGCCAACCGCCTTCGTCCGAAGGCGGACTTCGGCGGTCAAGAGCCCGCTTCGGCGGGCGAAGGAAGGTCGGAAAAGCATGTCCTCGGGCTTGACCCGAGGGATCATGCTCAAACAAA
>CAZNSG010000305.1:0-7421 GCA_964575715.1 uncultured Hyphomicrobiales bacterium
GGACTTGAGCCGCCGCAGACAATTCATCGCGTCGGTGAGGCACTCGAGACCCTCATGGAGGACGACGTCGCCGCCGGTCGTCCGATGTTGGCTGGGCTTTGCGTGAGCAAGATGCTGTCCGGCATTCCCGGCCGCGGCTTCTTCTTGAAGGCCCAGGTCCTGGGGGTCTTTTCTGGCGATCCGACGGGCCCGGAGGCCCGTGCCTTTCACGTGGACGAGCTGCAACGAGTGCTTTCATTCTATGGAAGTTAGCGTCCGCATCTGGTGCCCGTTGCTTCATAAAGAAGGCAATCGAGATCCGAGACATCGAGCAGGTACGGTAGGAGATCATGAGCTTCTTTGAGCGGCTGAAGACAGAGGCTTCCGACGAGTGGCGCGCCTACACTGAGCACCCCTTCATCGTTGGGTTGGCAGATGGCACCTTGCCTGAGACGGCCTTTCGTCACTACCTCGTTCAGGACTATCTATTCCTTATCGAGTTTGCACGCGCCTACGCGCTCGCTGTCTACAAATCGCCTCAGCTGACCGACATGCGCGAAGCCGCGTCCGGCCTGTCGGCGATCCTCGACGTCGAGATGAACCTCCACGTGAAGCTCTGTGCTGGCTGGGGTCTGTCGCCCCGCGACCTCGAGCAAGCTCCGCCGGCTTCCGAGATGCTGGCCTATACGCGCTACGTGCTCGATGCGGGAATGCGCGGCGATCTGCTGACGCTCAGGGTGGCGCTTGCGCCCTGCGTGGTCGGCTACGCAGAGATTGCGGCACAGCTCGCCACAAGATCCGATGCGCGCGCCACAACGAATCCCTATCGCGTTTGGATCGACGAGTATGCCGCTGCGACATACCAAGAAGTCGCGACGAAGGCGCGGGCACACCTGGACCATCTCGCCGATCTCTATGTCACGCCCGCGCGCGAGGCCGAGCTGATCGCGATCTTCAAGGAAGCAACCCGGCTCGATACCGACTTTTGGGAAATGGGTTGGCGCGCAGGGCTGCGTGTTGAATAGGCATGGGTTGCCGCTCCTACTTGAAACAGTCTCAAGCTAAGCAGGGTTTGGCTATCTCAGCCCTGTGGCGTACGCGATGTTGGCTGAAGACGGTGTTTGCAAAACCGGAGTGCAGCACAGCCTTCAGGTCTTTGCCCTGTTGCGGTCGGAGGCGGGCGGCGCCGGCTGCACGACTGAAACCGGGTCGGACGCCGGAAAGGTGTTCTTGAGGGCGTCGTCGAGCGCCTCTTCCCGGTGCCTGCGCTCGTGCTTGTCGCGATCGTAATCGTCTTGATGAGGTTTGCGCTTCGGCTCGGTAATCATCTCGGTTTCTCTGCCGCGCTCCTAAAGATTGTCGGGACTGTCGGAGGTAACGAACCTGGCGATGCATACGTTCCCCAGGATAAATCGAAAACCCCGCAGCGGAGCTTCTCAAGGGCCATTAGGGCCAGAATGCACAGAGGCGCGTAGGCCAGCTTTAGCTATCAGGCGCAAAGCTGGACCATCTCGGGGCAGACCTCGGACCAGGACGGAAATGATTTTCGATCTGCTCGTGGAGCATTGTAAGACACACGCCGAAGAATGCCAGCGAGAGGACGAAGCTCTCATCGCCGCGTAGGCACAATCATCAAGGAAACCAGATTAATTGCACGGCGAGGAAACGTACCAAAACTTGCACAATCTACTTGACCACCGAATGCGCTTTGAAAGGATACACCGACGGTCCATCGACCGGTCCAACGACTGGTCATCGGGGGAATGTCGGCTTATATAAGGGTCGAGAGATTGCCGCGTAGAGCGGCTCTAAAAGCAGGTGACAGACGAGAACCTAACCGACCATAACCATTCCAACCCGCGGTCCTTGAAACCGTGAGCGAGGGAAGCAATGCCGGCCGTGCAAGAGACGATCGAGCGGGTGCGCCGCATCGACGTCGATCAGTACAAATATGGATTTGTGACCGATGTTGAATCGGAAAAGGCGCCGAAGGGCCTTTCCGAGGACACGGTACGTTTTATTTCGAATAAGAAGAATGAGCCGGAGTGGATGCTGGAGTGGCGGCTGAAGGCCTATCGCCACTGGCTCACCATGCGCGAACCCACCTGGGCGCGCGTCTCCTACAAGCCGATCGGCTATCAGGACATCTATTATTACTCCGCGCCAAAAAAGAAGGCGGGGCCGAAGTCGCTCGATGAGATCGATCCGGAAATCCTCAAGACTTACGAAAAGCTCGGCATTCCGCTGCGCGAGCAGGAAATCCTTCTCGGCGTCGAACGTCCCGACGGGACTCGCGCACGCGTCGCGGTTGATGCGGTGTTCGACTCCGTCTCGGTTGCGACCACCTTCCAGGAGGAACTCGCCAAGGCCGGCGTGATCTTCTGCCCGATCTCGGAAGCAATCAAAAATCATCCCGAACTCATGAAGAAATATCTCGGCACGGTCGTGCCGACCGGCGACAATTTCTTCGCCGCGCTCAACTCCGCGGTGTTCTCCGACGGCTCGTTTGTCTACGTGCCGCCGAGCGTGCGCTGCCCGATGGAACTCTCCACCTATTTCCGCATCAACGAGCGCAACACTGGCCAGTTCGAGCGCACGCTGATCATCGCCGACAAGGGCTCGTATGTGAGCTACCTTGAAGGCTGCACCGCTCCGCAGCGCGACGAGAACCAGCTCCACGCCGCCGTGGTCGAGCTGGTCACCCACGATGACGCCGAGTTTAAATATTCCACCATTCAGACCTGGTATCCCGGCGACGCCCAGGGCAGGGGCGGCATCTACAATTTCGTCACCAAGCGCGGTGATTGCCGCGGCAATGGTTCGAAAATTTCCTGGACCCAGGTCGAAACCGGCTCGGCCATCACCTGGAAATACCCGAGCTGCATCCTGCGCGGCGACAATTCGAGCGGCGAATTCTATTCGATCGCGATCTCGAACGGTTACCAGCAGGTCGATTCCGGCACCAAAATGCTTCATCTCGGCAAGAACACGTCGAGCCGCATCATCTCCAAGGGCATCGCCGCCGGCCACTCCAACAACACCTACCGCGGCCGCGTGATGGCGCACCGCCGCGCTAAGGGCGCGCGCAACTTCACCAATTGCGACTCGCTTCTGATCGGCGACAAATGCGGCGCCCACACCGTGCCCTATATCGAAGCGAGCAATGCGTCCGCCGTGTTCGAGCACGAGGCCACCACCTCGAAAATTTCGGAAGACATGCTGTTCTATTGCAGGCAGCGCGGCCTGTCTGCGGAGGAGGCGGTCGCGCTCGTGGTCAACGGCTTCGTCAAGGACGTGCTGCAGCAGCTCCCCATGGAGTTCGCGGTCGAGGCGCAGAAGCTCATTTCGATCAGCCTGGAAGGCTCGGTCGGCTGAGTGCGGCATTCGGCAGATAATTTAATGTCGGCTAAGGAGAATGAAGATGTTCATCCAGACGGAAGCCACACCAAATCCGGCCACCCTGAAATTCCTTCCGGGCAAGCCGGTGCTGGAGCACGGCACACTCGATCTGCGCGACCCGGCCGACGCCGCCAAATCGCCGCTCGCCGCGCGCCTGTTCGAAATTGCCGGCGTCAATGGCGTTTTCTTTGGCTCCGACTTCATCACGGTCAGCAAGGCGACCGGCGAATGGCCACAGCTCAAGCCCGCGATCCTCGGCGCCATCATGGAACATTTCATGTCGGGCGCGCCGTTGTTGAACGAAGCAAACAGCGGCGCCGCGACAGAACAGGACGACGAGTTCTTCGAGCCCGCCGATGCCGATACCGTTGCCACCATTAAGGAACTGATCGAGACCCGCGTGCGGCCGGCGGTCGCCAACGACGGCGGCGATATCACCTTCCGCGGCTTCCGCGACGGCATTGTCTTTCTGCACATGAAGGGCGCCTGTTCCGGCTGTCCGTCTTCAACCGCCACCCTGCGCCACGGCATCCAGAACCTGCTGAAGCATTACGTCCCCGACGTGGTCGAAGTCCGGCCGATGTGACGACGCGGGCGGCTTTCCGCCGTTCACCGACAAGTAGATCGCGCTGCTCGCGAGCTTTGCCAGCCAAGCCGTCATCGCCATCGAGAACGTTCGGCTGCTGAACGAACTGCGGCAATCTCTGCAGCAGAAGACCGCTGCGGAGAAGATAGCGCCCTAAACGCGGCCTCACAGCTGCATCCACTGGATTGGGTAGCGGGGGACAACGCAGTGCGTCGTCCTCCGCGGGCTCGGGCGCTCCGCCCATGACCGCACCCCGCGATCAGCGAGTCTGTTGTCCCCGAGGGCGATCGGCGCAGTCGGTTTTCTTGAGCTGATCGATCTAGATAGAGTTCGGGACGCTCGCTCGACCGTGTTTGAAGACTGATTCCCCAATCTTCTCGCTCGAGCCAGTCGCGCAAGGCGACAGCCTCGGCATTGTTCGCGCTCGAATGGCTCAGAAAAATGCATGACACCGCAATTCCCCAGAACACCTTACCGTCCCGCGTTGAGTTTCGAAGTTCAAGTGGGTTGGGGGTTGCGGGCGTGAAGTACTGACAGTGGCCGGTGCCTCGAAAAATGACGCTATGGGTCAATCACGTCGCGGTCGCCTGAGGCCGCACGTCGATGCGCTTCCGCAGTACTCCGAAACCGGACGTAAATTCGAGCCGTTGGTTCTGACGTGAAGTGCCGGAAGTCGACATCGCGCTTGTGATTGGAAATGACGATGGATGGAAACTAGCCAATAAATTCGACTCAAGCCGCATCCAGGCGAGATCGCTAGCTCATGAGCAATGCCCATGACCAGTAAACGGCAATCGCTATTTGGACGGCGAAGGCAAGAAATCGAACCCACACGGCAGGCACGCTCAGCGATGCAAGATGGGCGCATGACTGGACCAGACGAGCGGCAAACAGCCAAGGAGCCAAAGGATTTGTGACGTCGGCTCGATTGGTGAGCAGCGCCATGATCAAGAGCACGCCGAAAATGGGCAGACACTCGACGCAGTTGGCGTGCGCCCGGGCCAGCCGCTGCATGAACGGCGACAAGTTGGAATTGTCCGGCTTGAACTCGTTTGCGGCGATGGCCTTTATCACGATCAGCCGTGACCGCAGTGTCTCCATCAGGATGAGAAGAAACAGCGTCCAGGCAGTCAAGCCAATGAGTACGGTCGCGGATACATTGTTCATAGCAAGCGCTCCTCAATGGGTCGCTACTTAGGGCCCGTCCGGGAATTATTGCTCCAGCATGAGTGATTTTGGGCTGATCGTATAGTTCCATTCGCCGTGGAAGGCATGGCGATGGAGGTTGACGGCTTCGATTTCGGCGTCGGACACCTTGATACCTGCCGGATAGTTGTTTTGATCGAGTTCGCAACGAACCTTCAACCCGGTCTTCGTTGTAGTCGCGGCGATCAACTGGACGATGACCTTATGGCTGACGAGCGGTTTTCCACGCCAATTTCCAGTGATGAACGAGAATAGCCGATGCTCAATCTTGTTCCACTTGCTGGTGCCGGGTGGCAAGTGACACACGGTGATGGGAACACCGAGTTCGTCGGCAAGTTTCTGTAGCTCAAGCTTCCATAAGCGCACGCGTGAACCGTTGCTGCCGCCGCCATCGGCGGTGATCAGCAGGCTGTTGGCTTGCGGATAACGCTCGCGGCCCATGAGCTTCCACCAGCTCCGGATGGCGTTCGTGGCGAAAGCTGCGGTGTCGTGGTCAATGCCCACGCTCACCCACCCGGCGTTATCGCCGATATCGTAGACGCCATAAGGCACGGCCCGGCCGAGTTCCGGAATGACGAAATCGTGTACGCGTACTTCCTCGGGCGAGCCTTTCGGACGCCATTCACGCCCGACGTTGCGAAAATCGCCGACAAGTTCCTTCTTTTTGGTATCGACCGAGATCGCTGGCTCACCCGTAGCAAGTGCTTCCTTCACGTGATCGTTGATGTAGTGGAATTGCGCGTCGCGATCAGGGTTGTTCGATCCCTCGCGCGTCTTGCGATTGGCTTGCAGCCTGTAATCAAGCTCGTGCAGGAGTTCGCCGACCAGGGTGCGGCCGATCTTGTGGCCCATGTCGCGCAGGCTCTGACTGAGCCTGCGCAGGCTCTTGCAAGTCCACAGCAGCGGCGATTGCGGATCGCCGCGCGTCGCCGGCTCCACCAGCGAGCGCAGATCCTCGATCAAGCTCGCATCCGTGTCGCTCAGCGGCTTGCGACCGCCGCCCGGCCGGCGCACACGTTCCGACTCGGGCGTCTCGCCCGCGCGTAATTCGGCCAGCCCGCGCCCAATCGTGCTGCGCGCGATGCCGGTGGCGCGCAGCACCGCGCTGACCCCGCCGCGTCCCGCCGTCATTGCTTCGGCCGCCGCAAAACGCCGCCGACCACGTTCGTCAAGCACCGGAGCGAGCGCCGCAAACCGCTGGCAAATGGCCGATTCGTCAATCACGCGAATAAGATATAGGTTCGCGAGTCTCGACGGAATCCCGCCGAGCAAAATTAAGCCCAGTCCGATTCACTTATTCCCGGACGGATCCTTAATGCAGTAGGGAGAGCGGAAAGGGGAGCTTTCCGCTCTCGGTTAGCGGGACGATTTAGCCGCGATCATACCAGCGGCGGCAGCGCAATCTAAAATGCGGCTGTCGTAGTTGTCAGCCAAGGCGCAGAGTGAAGCCGTTCAGGGCAACTCGGAAACGATCTTCAGGAATTCCGCCTCCGACCATGCGCGGGCGGTGCGGGTGTGCACATTACCTAGCGCCCCGAGCGCCAGCGCGAATTTAGCGACGTTGTCGCCGTTCGGCGTATCGACGAAGACTACGAGATCACTGTCGCCTGCGGTGAGATAAACCTGCTTGATTTCGACGCCCACCGTTTTGGCGAGATCGCGGGAGGCTTTCACGCGCTTCGGCGCGTCCTTGATCGAGCGGATTCCCTGGTCGGTCCAATTGAGCGATAGCATAAATGTTGGCATAATATCCTCCCTAGATGATGTATCTCCCCGCGCTGCAAGCATGCACCGCGGTTTTTGCGCTGACAATGGGTGCGGCTACGGCTAGGTGGTAAGCGCGGACAAGGTGATTGAATGAGCCAGAAGCTGATTGATTCCGATGGAATTCGTAAAGGAGGAGGCAAGATGCCAATGAAAAACATGAAGAACCCGCGCAGTTCGCAATCGAGCAAACGGGTAATCCGAAAGACAAAGGCGAAGTCGAGGCGTAAAGAATTCAAGTCGAGCACTTGGTATGCGAGCGCGACGCAGTCTGTAGCGATAAGTCAGGGCACGCGGAGGTCTGAGTCAGACGCGCCGCATTGACGATGTCCGCGCCATGTCGGCTATGCCCGTGCGCCGTGGAAAGGCGGCGCTTTCCAGTGGGTGCAAATCCCACCCGGCAACCGCTCCAGCCGGAAGCAACCGGAGCAGCTATGGAGGTAACGAAATGGCTGAAGCCTTCGGATAGCGTGTCACGAAATACGGT
>CAZNSG010000306.1:0-31265 GCA_964575715.1 uncultured Hyphomicrobiales bacterium
CGGCTACAGCCGACTTGGGTGCGAAGTCCGCGAACCCGGAATCCAGATGCACATCTTGCGGGTGTTTCTGGATTCCGGGTCCGGCCCACCCAGGTCGGCTCTAGCCGACCTGGGCGAATTGAAACGCCGATCTCGGGTAAACCCGAGATCGGTGGGCCGTCCCGGAATGACTATCAAGAGTTTTTCCGCAGACTGCTAGAATCGTACATTGCTAGTGTCCTTTCGAATCCGAAGTTCGCTAACGCGGCTGCTGTAAATTCAAGCGAACTTCGGATTCGGGACACTAGCTATTCCGGCGCATCCACCATCACATCGTGGCCGCACTCAGCTTCCAGCGTTTGCCAAGTCTTATTGGCCTTGCATTCCGCATAGGCCATGTCGAACGCCGGCCGCAAAATACGAGAGGCAAAATACGAGAGGAATGGGTAATACCAACGGTCGTAATGTTTGACTCGTCATGGCCGTGCTTGTCACGGCCATCCACGTCTTGCTTCTTTAGGAATATCAAAGGCGTGGATGGCCGGAACAAGTCCGGCCATGACGATTGAGAGTGGTCAGTCGTAACGAAGGTTGGTATTAGAAACCTGCGATTAGCGTTTTGTTGTCCCCCGCACATTCGAGTTGCATTCTAAGTTTCATGCCGGATTTCACCGCACATCAAGCTGCCGCGCTCAAGGCCGTCGCCGAATGGCGCAACGAAAAGCCGGGCGCGCGCGGCGCGCGCAAGATTTTTCGCCTGTTCGGATATGCCGGCACCGGCAAGACCACGCTCGCCCGCCACATCGCCGAGAGCGTCGACGGCAAGGTGCATTTCGCCGCCTTCACCGGCAAGGCCGCACTGGTCATGCGCAGCAAGGGCTGCGCCGGCGCCAGCACCATCCATAGCCTGATCTACCGCGCGCGCGAGAGCGGCGAGGAAGTTCCCAACTTCGAATTATGGGACGACGCGCCGGCCTCCAAGGCCAAGCTCATTGTGATCGACGAATGCTCGATGGTCGATGCCGAACTCGGCCGCGACCTGATGTCGTTCGATGTGCCGGTGCTGGTGCTGGGCGATCCGGCGCAGCTGCCGCCGATTCAGGGCGGCGGATTTTTCACCGCGGCCGAGCCCGATGCCATGCTGACCGAAGTGCACAGGCAGGCACGCGACAACCCGATCATCCGGCTGTCGATGGAAATCCGAGAAGGCCGCAGTCTTGAGGTTGGCGATTACGGCCAGACGCAAGTGGTGCGGCGCGACCAACTCGATCCGCAGCGCGTGCTCGACGCCGATCAGGTGCTGGTGGGCCGCAATGCGACCCGTCGCGCCTACAATATCCGCATTCGCGAGCGCCGCGGCTTCGACGACATCTTGCCGATCGCCGGCGACAAGCTCGTCTGCCTGCGCAACAACCGCAAGAAGGGACTGTTCAACGGCGGGCTCTGGACGGTGAAGGAGCGCGGCGCGCGCAAGTCCGGTGTCAAGTCCGGCGTTATGACATTGCGGCTGCTGCCGGACGAGGGAATGGGCGGCCGCGCGGTCAAAGTCTCGGTGCGGCCGGAATGTTTCACCGGCGGCATCGAGCAATACGACTGGCCGCGGCGCAAGCCCTATGACGAATTCGACTACGGCTATGTGCTGACCGTGCACAAGGCGCAAGGCTCGCAATGGGACGACGTCGTGCTGTTTGACGAGTCGTTCGCCTTCCAAGAGGGCCGCGACCGCTGGCTCTACACCGGCATCACGCGCGCGGCCAAGCGCTTGACCGTCGTGGTGTGAGGCGGTTTGCGCGCATTGAGCTCAAGGCCGCGCGCGGTTACTTTTCCCTCCCCCTTTCAGGAGGAGGGATTAGGAGTGTTTTTCTCGCCGCAGCCGATCTCAACACTGCATGCATCCGGGCAGCCAAGCGTGCGTCCGCCATCCGGCCGCTTTCGGGAGCAAAGCGGAAAACATCTGCTCGCGGTGAGGTTTACCGATTGACTCGGACCGGACTCAACGCGACCTTCGAATTGCTCATACCAACGGCACTAATGTTTGACCCGTCATCCTGAGGCGCGAGCCCGCAGGGCGAGCCTCGAAGGATGCACGGCCCCCGGCGCGGCGACATCGGGGCCGTCGCCCACCGATCTCGGGTTTACCCGAGATCGGAATTTCAATGCGCAAGTCGGCCGAGGCCGACTTGCAGTGGCTCGGCGACTTCGTCGCCTCACACCTCAGGGTGGCGGAGATGAGTCAGTGATTGCCGCCGTTGGTATCAGACCCTGCCGTGCACTGCATGCCGCTGAGATAACTGCTAGGTCAGGAGTGCTCCAGAAGAGACTTCGACGCGGGGGATCGAAATCTCTCGGGCGACATCCCGGGTCGATTCGAAGCCGGCTGATTGCGCCCGAGTTGTTGGACGGATAAAATTTAACTTGAGAGGAGCAGGGTCCCTGAAAGAGGACACATTTTCATTTCTAAACCGCGACCTTGCTGAGAAAGCCTTCGATTTTTTCACGCAAATTCGTAGCCGCTGCCTCGACATCCTGCGAGGCTGTCAGCACCATGGCGGCGGAATTGTCTGTCTTGGTGATGGCGCCAACAACCTCTGCAAGAACAGCGGAAACCAGCTTTGTTTCCTGCGCGGCGCTCACAACGTTACGCGAAATCTCGCCAGTGGCGGCATTCTGCTGCCCGACCGATGCGGCAACGGCAGATGTGTAGCGATCGATTTCTTGCATGCGCCCGGTAATTCGTCGGATGGCCTCGACTGCGGCGCTGGTCGAGCCCTGAACCGCCAAGATTTGCGTGGAAATTTCATCGGTCGCCTTGGCGGTCTGCACCGCGAGTGACTTGACCTCTGAGGCGACTACCGCAAAGCCCCTTCCGGCCTCGCCTGCCCGCGCTGCTTCAATAGTGGCATTGAGGGCCAGCAGATTGGTTTGCCCTGCAATGTTATGGATCAATTTAACGACATTGCCGATTTTCTGCGCCGCTTGCGCCAGCCCGCCAATCTCGTCATTCGTTACTTGTGCTTCGGCGACAGCACCGCGCGCCACCTCCGCGGCTTGATTGAGTTGCTGGTTGATCTCCGAGATAGAATTCTCCAATTCGACTGCCGCAGTCGCGGCTGTTCCGACGTTTGTGGTAGCCTTATTCGACGAGAGAACGGCCCCGGCAGATTGTCGGGAGGCCGCATTGGATGATGTCGAAAGCCCTGCGGCAATTGATTTCAAAGCAGCGGCACCATTTTGCACGGACGTCAAGATGGTCTCGACACTTTCACGGAACGATTTTATCGCGGTATCGATCTCCGCACGGCGCTTTTCCTGCTCGGCGCGAGAGGCACTCTCGGTAATGTCCTCATGCGTTGCGATCCAGCCGTCTCCCTGCATCGGTTTCCGGACGATGCGGATCATTTGTCCATCGGCAAGCTCTTTAACCTGAATTGAGATCTCGTTCGGCGATGGCTGACCCAATGCATTATGTTTCTGGCCCACGGCGCCGCCTGCGTCTTTTTCGTCGGCAAAGATGCCATTCGCAATACGATGCGCTATGATTGCTTGATGTGGTGTCCCGACTTTCAATAGCTCCGGCGGCAGGCGATACAAGGTGGCGTAACGGTCATTACTGATAACGAGCCGTTTCTTTGCATCGAACATGCACAGGCCGTGCGTCATATTTTCGAGCGCCGCGCTGAACCTGAAATTTGTCTGTTCGAGCGACGATTTAGAGCGTTCAAGTGACTGTTGGCGATAGACGCCGGTACCGGCGGCGATGAGAACCAGAAAAGTCACAATCGCCGCTAGCACAATGTAGATAGTACGTTGGCGCTCGTAGTCGGCGAAGATGTGGCGCTCGGCTTCGCCAAGCGCAATAATCAGAGGATACCCGGCGACCTTCCGATAGGAGGACAGCCGTTTGACGCCGTCATTTCTGCCATCGACCCAGTGGTATCCCTCCGGTGCCCGGGTCAACGCGTCTGTCAGTCCCTTCGACATGCTGGCAGGTGGAACCGGGAAACCGTAGGAAGCACGAACGGCGCCATCGAGTCCGCGCAGGACTATGCCGCTGTGTGCCCCGAGTTTGACGGATAGGGAGAATCGTTCGGCAAATACCGGATCGATCGAAGTGACAATGACACCGCCAAAGCTACCGTCCGGTTTGCGCAGCCGGCGGGCCATTTGGATAGATAACTTGCCCGATGCACGCCCCACCACCGGCGTGCCGATGTATAATTCGTCTGATTTGGGATCGACATGGGCCAGGAAATGCTCGCGATCTCCGAGATAAAGCGGTGCTCCGCTGTATCCTGTCGTTGAGTGCTTCATGTATCCGTCAGGGCCAATAATACTGGTCTGGATTGTCAGATCGCCATGCAGAGAAATTCCATCGGTCCAATCGCGCAAGGCGAAGTGTTCCGGGTTCTTCTCGTATGCCAGACGAAGGAGTAAGAGCGTCTGATCGACGCCTTTAAACAGCCGGATTGTGGTTTCCTCGAACAATCGCGCCAAACCGCTCCCACGCTCGATCGCGGCATCTAACGTCTTGCTGCGCTCGGCAGACAATTGATAGACGAGGCCGATCCAGCAAATAGCGATAACTGCTAGGCCAAATATCGGCGTGGGTTGCAGTATGGCGCGGAGCCATTGGACAATATAATGCTCTCTCATTTCGCCAAGTCGCTCGATGTGGGGGCCTCATACTTGGTAAAAACTTGTTAAATTCTCGTTTAGCGCGAGCAATGAGCGAGACTGCACCGGGACTGCGGCATTAACCGCATATTAACCTTCTACCTGGCGGCGTCGACGAGAGACCACTCATCGGGCGTGCATGAGCTGTCGCGTAGAGTTGCCTCTATGAGATCGCCGCCCCGGTCTAAGTTGTCTGCTCTTGATGCAATGGACGGGTGCGCCGGGAGACCGGTGGAAGGTAAACGGTGCAAGTCCATCACGGTGAGGGCGTAATCCTGCAGTCACGCTGGTTGACTGGCGCTGCGCGCCAGAAAGGGAGGACGATGCTCGGTGTGATGTCGCCCTTAGGACTTCTCGAACCTGCCGCCACGTCCGTGTTGTGGTCGCTGTCGGGTAATCAGCGGCCATTGAGCAAGGCGCACTTCAACAAGTCCGATTTATGAGCGCGCGCCAACTCAGGCCGCGCGGTTTGATTTTAGTTCCGCTCTCACCACGCCTTTCAGCCATTGCTTGGCGGAGCGCGGCACCGGCGCCGGCCTATCCCCGCTTTCGCCGTTTGCCCGCGTCCTGTCCCATCGGGCGACGACTGCGTGCAAGCTGCATATTTTGCCATGTGATCAGGGCCTGCGGTTTTGCGCGTTCCAATATTTTTCCAGATTGGCAATCAGCGCCGGGCTGAAATGACAAAACGCCTGCTCGCGTGCGTAAACCGCGAAGTAATTGCGGAACGTATCGAGCGGTTCCTGCGCAATGCGGAATGCACGCCGGTTCGAAGCCGAACTGACCACGCCTGAGCTGGTCAGGCCCGTGACGACGCGCTCGATCGCGGCGTCCATAGTGCCGGTTTCGACGATCTCATCGCAGATCATTCGCCCTTCCGGACTGTCGCATTCCAGCCGCCGCTCGTATTGAATCGCCTGGCGCGCAATGCGATCGCCGACCGCGCGCGGCAGACGCATGTTGGCCGCGCCCGGGATAATGCCCTCCTTGCGCGCCGGCAGCGTCATGAACGCGGACTTCTCGGCCAGCACGTAGTCCACTGCCAGCAGGATTTGGCAATGGCCGCCGATGGCGAAGGTTTCGACCGCCGCGATCCATGGCTTTTCGAACGTGCGGCCGCCGAATTCGTCCGGCGGCGGATCGCCCGCATGCGCGAGCCCGCGATAAAGCTTGTTGACGTAACCAAGGTCGCGCACGAGATACCAGAGAAATGGAATCCGCCCGTGATAGAGATGCGTGAGATTAATACCGGAGCCGAACACATGGCGTCCGGCGTATTTCGGATGCTCGACCGTGTCGCCACGAAGCACCGCGACTTCGATGCGCGGATCGAGCAGCGCGAGATCGACGCAGGTTTCCATGCCATCGAGCGTGGTCTGGTCCTCGGCATTGAGGAATCGCGGATTCTTGTACGTCACGATTGCGGCCTTGCCGCGCCGCTCCACCGAGCCGCCGGGCAGCTCGATAAAGCCGGTATCCATGAATTTTTGATGCAAGTCCCATGATTCCGGCCGCGGCAACAGCATGGCGTGGCAGAGATGCGTTCCCGAACGCGCGCTTTGCAGCATGGCGGATAGGAACACGCCCTGATCGATCTCGAGCCCATCTTTGTCGCGCTGAAGAAATCCGTCCTCGCCCGCGATCTCCTTGGGCGTCGGCACCAGCCCGGGGAAGAGTTTCGCCGCATCGACCACAAGCTCTTCGACCCGCACGAAGCGCGAACGCTTGCCGGTCAACTTGTCATAGACCGTATCGGCGTGCGCGCGCAGAAAATTCATGCGGGCTTCGATTGCGGCGCCCCGGATCAGTCGGGCAGCAAAGTCCTCGCGCGGTTGCCGGCTCGCCTTCGGCGGCAGTCGCGCGAGCAATCGGGCACATGTCCGCCAATAGGCACCGAACGTTTTGCGGTCGGCAGCGAAGCTGCCGGTCTTGCGCGGATAGGACTTAAGCCACGCGTTCGCATCCTTGGCCGGGAGACCCGCCGACACGAGCGTATCGGCATCGGTATGGATTTTAGGGGCCGCCATTCATTGCTCTCCCTGATGCTATCGGGTTCCCGAAACCCTTGTCGCTGCTACTATACATCCCCTAACCCTGGTATCGACCTCATCATGTGCCCGACCGCCGCCGACGCCTTCATGTTCGATCGCAAGGCCGAGTGCATGCCGCGCACGGATCTGGCCGCGTTGCAGCTCACGCGCATGAAACAGACGCTGGCGCAGACATGCGCCAAGCTTCCCCACGTTCGCGCTAAATTCGACGCGGGCGGCGTCAAGCCCGGTCATCTCAAGACGCTCGCCGATCTTGCGCGCTTTCCGTTCGCGAGCAAGGCAGACCCGCGCGATTCTTATCCGTTCGGTCTGTTCGCGGTGCCGCGCGAGCAGATCAGGCGGATTAGGCGCAAGCCGAAATCCGCCAATAGTTGGCGCAATACGCGTCGCTATTGCGCCCTGCACAATGTCGCTCCTGGCTCTTCTCGGACCACCCGCCACTTTCGCGTTGTGGTCGCTGTCGGGTGATAAGCGGCCATTGGGCAAGGCGCATTTCAACAAGTCCGATTTATGAGCACGCGCCCCAGCTCAGGCCGCGCGGTTTGATTTTAGTTCCGCACTCGCCACGCCTTTCAGCCATTGCTTGGCGGAGAGCTGCACCGGCCTAGCCCTTCTTGCGCTTCTTGCCCGAGCGTTGCGGCGGGCTGGCGTTCTGGGCCGGACGTTGCGCGGGCGCGCGTGTTATTCCTTTGGCGCGCTCAAGCACGAAGCGGGCATAATCGTCCATATCGCCCTTAAACGGTTTGATATGACCATCGGCGGTGAGCCACAGCCGGTCGGCGACCAAATCGATCAGCGAGCGGTCATGGGTAATGAGAATGACCGCGCCGGCGTAATCGTTGAGCGCCTCGAGCAGCGCCCGCCGGCTGTCGATGTCGAGATGGTTGGTCGGCTCGTCCAAAATCAACAGATGCGGTGCCGTCATCGCGACCAGATTGAGCAAGAGCCGCGCGCGTTCCCCGCCGGAGAGGTTGTCCACCGTGGTCTCCTGCTTATCGAAGTCGAGCCCGAATTGCGCCAGCCGGGAACGGCGGGCGGACTCAGCTTCGTCCGGCCGTTCGCGGCGGATAATGTCGAGCGGCGTATCGATGGGATCGAGCGCCTCGATTTGATGCTGGTGAAACCAGCCCACCTTGACCCGGCCATCCTTCTTGATCTGGCCGGATTGCGGCGGCAGCGCACCCGCCACCAATTTGGCGAAGGTCGATTTGCCCGCGCCGTTGACGCCCAAGAGCCCGATCCGGTCATCGACATCCAGTCGCAGGTGGAGGTCGCGCAACACCGGCGTGCCGTCATAGCCGACGCTCACGCCATCGAATTGCATTAACGGCGGCGCCAGCGGCCGCTCCGGCGACGGCAGCGTGAATGGCAACACGCGCTCATCGACCGCCGCCGTAATCGGCGCCAGCTTGGCCAGGCGCTTGATGCGCGATTGCGCTTGCGCCGCCTTGCTGGCCTTGGCGCGGAACCGGTCGATGAAGGATTGCAGATGCGCGCGCTCGGCCTCCTGCTTGGCGCGGGCGGCGCTCTGCAGCCGCGCCTTTTCCGCGCGCCGCTGTTCAAAATCGTCATAGCCGCCGGTATAGAGATCGAGCTTGCCGTCGTGCAGATGCAGAATGGCATCGACGGAATTGGTCAAGAGCTCGCGGTCGTGGCTGATGATCAACGCCGTATGCGGATATTTTCTCAAGCGCGCCTCGAGCCAGAGCGCGCCCTCCAGATCGAGGTAATTGGTCGGCTCGTCGAGCAGCAACAGGTCGGGCTCGGCGAACAAGGCGGCGACCAGCGCCACCCGCATGCGCCAGCCGCCGGAAAATTCCGCCATCGGACGGGAAAGATCGGCATTGGAAAAGCCAAGCCCGTTGAGAATTTCCGACGCGCGCGCGGGCGCGCTATCGGCATCGATCTGGATCAACCGGCTGTAAATTTCTCCCAAATGTTCGGGCGGGGCGGTTTCGAGTTCGGCGTTGAGCCTTTCCCGTTCCACGTCGGCCGCCAAAATCGTATCCAGCAGGCTGACCGGCGACGCCGGATGCTCCTGATCGACCGCTGCGATCCTGGCGTTCTTCGGCAGACTGATTTCGCCGCCGTCATAGCTCAGCTCCCCGGCGATCAATTTGAACAGGGTAGTTTTCCCAACGCCATTGCGCCCGACCACACCGACCTTGGTCCCGGCCGGGATCGAGACGGAGGCGGAATCGAAGAATCGGCGGCCCCAGCCGTTGAATACAAGATTGTCGATCTGCAGCATGTCGCGGGGGGCCGGAAAGTTGGGCAATGGACCGGAAAGCAAAAGCGGCTGTTCCTTACCGTGGGGCGCCCAAGATAGCGAGAACTGAATGACCGAATCGGGACTTCGCAACCGAAATGCGGGGGCCCACATTGCGACTGCTTCGCCTCCAATTGCCGTCCAATTGGTTCGCGGCACGAAACGAGGCGATGGGCGGAAGTCGCGACTGATACCGAATCCGGATAATCGGTTCGTCATTCCGGGGCCACCGATCTCGGGTTTACCCGAGATCGGGCGCGTCCCGGAATGACGGAGTGGAACGGATTACGCGGATTCCGTATGACACAACTTCCCCCCCCGCGGCGTTTTTTCCCCGCGCCAACAAACTCAAAGCAGCATTGGGGAAAAATTGCCGGCCCTAGCACCTGCGGCATCCGCCGCCCGCGAACAGGAGCCCTTTTGCGTCATTCTGCCCTATGCCGCCATAAGCCTTGCCGCCCGCGGCCGGCTGCTGCATTGTATATGCAACTCATAAGTGGCCGCGGCTGCGATAGCCCAAGAAACAAAATGAAGTGCAAGAAACAAAATGAAGTGATTGACGAAGAAAAACGCAAGGTTGACAGAAGGGGTATCATGAAAATTCCAGCGTTGTTGCTCTCATCCGCGATCGTCTCGGCTCTCTCCACCACGCTGCCGGCTCTCGCGCAGGATTATCCCACGCGCCCGATCCGCGCCATCACCACCACCAGCGCCGGGGGCCTGAGCGACATTTTCATGCGCGCGCTCGGAGAAGAACTGCGCCAGCGCTTGGGGCAGCCGCTCATCATCGACAATCGGCCCGGCGGCGCCAACATCGTCGGCACCCGCGCCTGCGCGGAATCCGCACCCGACGGCTACACCATCTGCATCACCAATACCGACGCCATGGCCTACAGCCAGTTCCTGTACAAGAAACTGCCGTTCGATCCGGAGAACGGGCTGCAGCCAATCACCAACCTTTTCCACCTGATCCACATCATGGTGGTGAATTCATCGCTCAACGTGAAAAATGTCGACGAACTGGTCGCGCTGTCGAAGGCGAAGGCCGGCACAATGAGCTATCTGGCGCCCAGCCCTCCGATGGTTCTCTACATGGAGACGCTGAAGAAGGAGAATGGCGCCGACTGGGTGCGGGTGCCGTTCCGCGGCGGCGGCGATGCGGCCAACGCCATTCTCGGTGGAACGACCCCAATCGGGCTGTTCGGCGAGGGCAATGTGATCGGTCACATTCGCGGAGGCAAGATGACCCCGCTGGTGATGATGAACAACATCCGCTCGCCCAATTTTCCGGAAGTTCCGCTGCTGGAGGAGACCGGTTACAAAGGGGCGCCATCGCGCAGCTGGTATGGCCTGTTCGCACCGGCCGGCACGCCGAAGCCGATCGTCGACAAGCTGGCGAAGGAAGTCGCGAGCATCGTCAACGATCCAGCCTTCCGTGCGCGGCATCTGGCCGCGCGCAGCCTGGTGCCGGCGATCAATAGCCCCGAGCAGTTCGTCGCCGAGATCAAGCGCGACCGGGTGGTCGCGGAAAAGGTGCTCAAGGACGCCGGCATGGAGCCGCAGTAAGGTCTTAATACCAGCGCGCATAAAGTTTTGCCGCGTCATTCCGGGGCGCCCGCCGTAGCCCGCAAGGGCGAAGGCGTGGCGAGCCCGGAACCCATAATCACGGCCGGTGGTTATGGATTCCGCCCTCGCCACCGATCTCGGGTTTACCCGAGATCGGATTGCAGAAGATTCCAAGTCGGCCAAGGCCGACTTGGATCGCGGCTCGGCCGGAATGACGAATTGTGCGAGTTGATATTACGCCCGCTTCTTGCGCGCCGGCGGCTTGCGTTTCTGATCCACGTAGGATCGCAGCACGGCGTTCATGCGCCGTTGATATCCCGCGCCATGCTTCTTGAAATAATCCAGCACGTCCTCGTCGACGCGAATGGAAATGGCTTTCTTCTTAGGCGGAACGACGAGGACGGCTTCGGACCAGTCGATATCTTTAAAATCCGCCCAATCGGGATCGTTGGCAATCGATGCATCGATTTCCTTGTCGGTCAATGCTCTGAGGCGCGCCCAATTGGTTTCACTCTTGCGGCGTTCAAGATGGCCATCAGGGTGCTCGATAATGTGAGTCCCATCCGGCAGCGAAGCCACCAGAGTAACTATATGCTCCTTAGTTCTTTTCTTACCCATAGCGTTCTCGCTCGCTCTTTCGGGCCGCGCGCGCCGAAATGATCCTTAGTATGGTTTCACGGCGTGTGAACACGACCGCGATGAGTGCTCCCTTTGACATTCCAACCGATATGAATCGCTCTTCACTGGTGTGTTGCACTGAGCGATAGGTGTATTGGTTCGGATCGGCGAAAACTTCGACGGCATCCACAAAATCAATCCCATGTTTGTCGACATTCGCATGGCGCTTGGTGTCATCCCACTCAAACGAGTTAATGCGCGCAAAGAAATCCTCTTCCATATCTGCCAATGCGACGGATAACTGTCCGCCGTCCCTGGTCAACAGATCACCAATATCCGGGAGAACCGCTGTTGCTCATTGCCGCCGCATCTACAATTACGTATATACATATGTATGTTTAAATGTCAAGAATAATTTCGCCGGCCGCGTGAATGAGAAAACAGATCGCCCCCTGTGAATAACTCGGAAAAGCCCGCAGTTGTGCGCCCGTTTTGCGCCACCTTCGGCTGGCCGCAATTACCAATCATTGCGCTCGCTATGATTGCGCAAGTGATTCGTGTCAGCCAAACGGCTTGTTGAAATATGCGCTTTCCGCCTCAATTCCTCGATGAACTGCGTGCCCGCCTGCCGGTATCGGAGGTGGTCGGCCGGCGCGTGAAGCTGAAAAAGGCCGGGCGCGAGTGGAAGGGGATCTCACCGTTCAACAAGGAGCGCACGCCTTCGTTCACGGTCAACGACCAGAAGGGCTTCTTTCACGACTTCTCCTCTGGCAAGCACGGCGATATTTTCGGCTTTGTGATGGAGACCGAGGGCGTGACCTTCCCGGAAGCCGTGGAGCGGCTCGCCGGTCTCGCCGGCGTTCCCATGCCGAAGGTGAGCAAAGACGACGAAGCACGCGAGGAGAAACGAAATTCGCTCCACGACATCGTCGAGCTCGCCGCCAAGTATTTTGAAGCAACGCTCGCCGCGCGCACCGGCGCCAAGGCGCGCGGTTATCTCGCCGACCGCGGCATCGAGTCGGCGGCGCAGCTCAAGTTCCGTCTCGGCTATGCGCCGGCGGAACGTTTTGCATTGAAGGAGCATCTCGGCCAGCAGGGCGTGTCGGTCGAGGACATGATCGAAGCCGGTCTCCTGATCTCCGGCGACGACATTCCGGTGCCCTACGATCGTTTCCGCGATCGCGTGATATTTCCCATCGCCGATTTCCGCGGCCGCGCGATTGCATTTGGCGGGCGCGCGTTGGACCCCGACGCGCCGGCAAAATATCTCAACTCGCCGGAGACGCCGCTCTTCCATAAAGGCGCGAATCTCTACAACGGCGCCACCGTGCGCCAAGCGGTGCACGACGGCGCGCAACTGATCGTGGTCGAAGGCTATGTCGATGTCATCGCCATGGTCACCGCCGGCTTTGCCGCCACCGTAGCCCCGCTCGGCACCGCGCTCACGGAAGATCAGCTCGGCCTCTCATGGAAGCTCGCCGACGAGCCGATCCTGTGTTTCGACGGCGACTCCGCCGGCCGCCGCGCGGCTTATCGGGCGGTCGATCTGGCGATGCCGCGGCTCAAGCCCGGCAAGAGCTTGCGCTTTGCCCTGCTGCCCGAAGGCCAGGACCCCGACGATCTCGTGCGCTCCGGCGGGCGCGCGGCGATGCTCGATGTGCTTGCCGCCGCCTGGCCGCTCGCCGACATGCTGTGGACGCGCGAGACCGAAAGCGGTGGCTTCGATACGCCGGAACGGCGCGCGGCACTCGAAGCGCGTATGGCGGCACTCGCCGTCTCGATCGGCGACGATGCGGTACGCAAATATTATCGCCAGGATTTCGAGCAGCGGCTGCGGCGGCGGTTCGCGCCTGAGCCAAGTTTTCAATCCACAAATCGCGAACGAAAGTTCGACCGCCAAAAATCAAGTGGCATGCCGCGCGGTGCGCACTTGGGTGCGCACTCGGGCGCTCACCAGGGCACGCAGCGCTCCGGCCGCGGCTGGTCCGATCCCGCCAGCCGTCCGCCGCTCACGCTGTTAAGCCCGCGACTGCACACGAGCCACATCGTGCGCGGCTTCCGCAGCGCCATCCCATCGCGTGAAGCCCTGATTCTTGTCGCTATCGTCAATCACCCCTGGCTGCTGGACGCCCATGCGGAGGAACTCTCCGCGCTCGAGTTTCTCCATCCCGACTCGGACGTCTTGCGCCGCGCCATCCTCGATGCCGGCGGCAGCCACACCCAGGCCGACGCCCACGCGCCGCGCGTGCGCCTGGCGGCCCGCGGACTAAATTCCTTGCTCGACCGCGTCGAGGCCGCGATTACACATACTTCGGACTGGCCGGCGCTGGCGGGCGCTGCGGCCGAGGACGTGGTGCAATGGTGGACCCACGTCGTGACCTTGCACCGCAAGCAGCTAACGTTAAATAGGGAGCTTAAAGACGCCGAGCGCGCGCTTGGCGAGCAACCCACCGATGCCAATCTGGCTTGGCTGCGCGACGTGCAGGAGCGGCTCGCGGCCTTGGACGGCAGCGAGGCGCAGATCGAGGGCTTTGGCATCTCGTCCGGCCGGCCCGCACGTAGCCTTTAGAGCATGATCCCGAAAAGTGGAACCCGGTTTTCGGAAAAGATCATGCTCGAACAAGAGGCTAGACCGTGATCAGATTCAATTGAATCGGATCACGGTCTAAGGATCGCAGCTGCAACGGCAGGGGGGGGGATAGCCTGCCGGACCGTGCTGCGAAACTTAAGTTAAACGGAGCTTAAAGTTGCTCCGCCAAGAAGGCGCGGAGTGGAGCGCGGACTGCTAAAGCCCCGATTCGGGGTGATTTGGGGCGAGACCCCCCTTTTTGCCTCTCCGCAGGTGCCGGACGGGGTGGGTCGGCGGTGCGAGCGCAAAAATTCGAGTCGTATCCCTATTAGTAGAGGGTACGTTTTGGGAGACAGCGATGGCGAGCAAGGCCAAGGTCAAGGCGAAAACCAAGGATCAGAAGGAAGAGGCGCCCGAAAAGGATGCCGTCGAGGCGACGCCGGACACCCCGCTGCCGCTGCTCGATCTGTCCGATGCCGCCGTCAAGAAGATGATCAAGGCCGCCAAGAAGCGCGGCTATGTCACCCATGAGCAGATCAATGCGGTGATGCCCTCGGAGGAAGTCACCTCCGACCAGATCGAGGACGTGTTTGCGATGCTCAACGAGATGGGCATCAACGTGGTCGAACAAGAAGAGCACGAGGCCGGCGAGGAGGGCGAGAAGGAGGAGGCTGACGACGACGAGCCCGAGGGCGAACTGGTCGAAGTCCAGCAAAAGGCCCTGGTCAAGACCGAGGCCAAGGAGCCCTCCGAGCGCACCGACGACCCGGTACGCATGTACCTGCGCGAAATGGGCTCGGTCGAGCTGCTCTCGCGCGAGGGCGAGATCGCCATTGCCAAGCGCATCGAGGCCGGCCGCGAGGCCATGATTGCCGGGCTGTGCGAGAGCCCGCTGACATTCCAGGCCATCATCATCTGGCGCGACGAGCTCAACGACGGCAAGGTTTTTCTGCGCGACATCATCGATCTCGAAGCGACCTACGCCGGCCCCGATGCCAAGGCGGTGCCCGCTGTCGTGCCCGGCATGCCGGGATTCGGTAACCCAGGAATTCCGGGTGTCGAAGTATCGCCGCTCGCAGCGGGAGCCGCGCCCCCGTTCGTGCAGGCCCCGGCGGTGCAGCCGGCCGCCCCGCCGGCGGCAGCGGCCGCATTTAAGCCCGATGGCGGCGCGCGCGCCGATGGCGAGAGCGTCGACGGCGAGACGCCGCCCCAAGGCGAGAGCGATTACGACGAAGACGACATGGAAGGCTCGCTTTCGCTTGCGGCCATCGAGGCCGAGCTTAAGCCCAAGGTGCTGGAGACCTTCGACACCGTTGCCTCCACCTACAAGCGGCTGCGCCGCCTGCAAGACCAGGACATCGAGAACCGGCTGCACAACGAGTCGCTCTCGCCGGCACAGGAGCGCAAATATCGCAAGTTCAAGGAAGAGATCATCGCCGAGGTCAAATCGCTCCGCCTCAACCAGGCGCGCATCGATTCACTGGTCGAGCAGCTCTACGACATCAACAAGCGCCTGGTCGGCCACGAGGGCCGCATGATGCGGCTGGCCGAAAGCCACGGCGTTTCGCGCGAGGACTTCCTCAAGGCCTATCAGGGCTCCGAGCTTGACCCGCGCTGGCTCAACCGCGTCTCGAAACTTTCGGCAAAAGGCTGGAAGAGCCTGGTCGCCAAGGACAAGGACAAGATCAAGAGCCACCGCCATGAGATCCACGTGCTCGCCGGCGAGACCGGGCTCCAGATCAACGAGTTCCGCAAAATCGTGCAGATGGTGCAAAAGGGCGAGCGCGAGGCGCGCCAGGCCAAGAAGGAGATGGTGGAGGCCAACCTGCGCCTGGTGATCTCCATCGCCAAGAAATACACCAACCGCGGCCTGCAATTCCTCGATCTGATCCAGGAAGGCAACATCGGCCTGATGAAGGCGGTCGACAAGTTCGAATACCGCCGCGGCTACAAGTTCTCGACCTATGCGACGTGGTGGATCAGGCAGGCGATCACGCGCAGCATTGCCGACCAGGCGCGCACCATCCGCATCCCCGTGCACATGATCGAGACGATAAACAAAATAGTTCGCACCTCGCGCCAGATGCTCAACGAGATCGGCCGCGAGCCGACGCCCGAGGAACTGGCGGAAAAGCTCGGCATGCCGCTCGAAAAAGTGCGCAAGGTTCTCAAAATCGCCAAGGAGCCGCTCTCGCTCGAAACGCCCATCGGCGACGAGGAGGATTCGCATCTGGGCGATTTCATCGAGGACAAGAACGCCATCCTGCCCATCGATGCCGCGATCCAATCCAACCTGCGCGAGACCACCACGCGCGTTCTGGCGTCGCTCACCCCGCGCGAGGAACGCGTGCTGCGCATGCGCTTTGGCATCGGCATGAACACCGACCACACCCTGGAAGAAGTCGGCCAGCAGTTTTCCGTCACCCGCGAGCGCATCCGCCAGATCGAGGCCAAGGCGCTGCGCAAGTTGAAGCATCCGAGCCGGTCGCGAAAACTGCGCAGTTTCTTGGATAACTAGGCACGGCCGCGATGCCGACGATTTCGATCTTCTTCGGCTTTGTCGTCCAAATGTACTGGCGGGAGCATCCGCCACCGCACCTACATGTACTTTACCAGGGCTATGAGGCTCTGATCGCAATCGAAAGCGGCGAAGTGATTGCCGGAGACTTGCCGCCCGGGGCGCTGCGAATTATCCAGCCTTGGATCGAACGCCGCCGGCTGGAGTTGATGGCGAATTGGGAACGTGGCAAATTACGCCAGCCCTTCGAGCGGGTTCCTGGAGCGGATAGCGAATGATCGGACTCGTCAAAGTCGTGCAAGTGAGGGCTCTGGACGGGCATCGGCTCTGGCTTCGTTTTTCCGATGGCCGCGAAGGCATTCGCGATTTTTCGGACGTTCTGGCCGAAGGCGGGGAAATGGTGGAGCCGTTGCGCGATCCAGCTGTTTTCCAACGTGTCTTCATCGAATGCGGCGTGCCGACGTGGCCGAACGGTTTTGACGCCGACGCCATCGCGCTGCACCAGGAAATGGATAAGGCCGGGCTTTTATCCGAGCCCGCCGTAGCCTGACCCGCGAGCGCATCCGCCAGATTGAAGCCAAGCTAGTAGGATGGGTTGAGCGCAGCGAAACCCATCTCTGCTGCCACTGCGGCGATGAATTGATGGGTCTCGCCATAGCGCGTCGAAGACGCGCGTGAACGCGCTTATGGCTCGACCCATCCTACGAGCTACGAGCTACGAGCTCGCTTTGCTCGCGCTCCTCAGTACAGCGGCGTAGGGTGGGCTAAGGCGCGTAGCGCCGTGCCCACGCGAAATTGAGAAACCTTACCGGCTGCCAACTCCTTTATGGTGGGCTCGCTTCGCTGAGCCCACCCGCTCGCTAATCAGCATTTCACAATCTTTCTACCGAGCGTACAGTTCATTTATGGTCAATCTCTACATCGCGAACACGGACAATGACTGGTTCGATTTTTTATCATCCCAGCACGATGTCACAGAGGTCAACTTTTGGCAGCCCGGCGGGACCGGCTTTCATGCTATCCAACCCGGAGAGCTCTTCGCATTTAGGCTTAAAAGTCCGCGAGATAAGATCGGAGGATTTGGGGTCCTGAGCAGTAGTTCCATTCTGCCATTACAAATTGCTTGGGAGACATTCGGGATCACAAACGGCGTTGTCTCATATTCCGAATTGCGCGTGGCAATAGCAAAATACAAGACGAACGAGATTGTGGGACCGGCAACATATATTGGTTGCCGAATTCTCGTGGAACCTGTTTTTCTTCCGCCACAACTTTGGATGGACCTGCCGCCATCCTGGTCGAAGAATATCGTTGGCGGAAAGCGATATTCGACGGAGGACCAAGAGGGATTGCGCCTTTGGAATCAATTGCAGGAGTTGGCGCAAGGCTGGTCACCTGTGCCGAACACCGGATTCTCGGAATCAACCGTACGATATGGCAAGCCCACTCTCATTACCCCACGCCTCGGACAAGGAGCATTCAGAATTGCCGTGACAGAAGCCTACGGTCGTCAATGCGCAATATCGGAAGGCAAAGTTCTTCCGGCTCTCGATGCAGCCCACATTCGTCCTTATGGAGAAGGAGGGGCGCACGTTAAATCGAATGGAATTTTATTTAGAAAGGACATTCACAGCGTCTTTGATGCGGGTTTTGCAACTGTCGATACAGATTTCCGCTTTGTTGTGAGCAAGAAAGTGAAGGAGATATTTGATAATGGAAATGAGTACCTGCGGCTTCACGGAAAGGCGCTAAAACTTCCGAAGGTTCGGTCGGATTGCCCAAATTCAGATTTTTTGCGTTGGCACAACGAAAATCGGTTTCTCGAATAGCCAGAATTTCTTGGCTGCACGTTTATGTGGTCCAAATTTCGCCATAAACAAGGACTATATTCCCATCACCCTTCCCCATCGCGGGGGCGTCCTGCAGGACGCTGTAGAGCGCGGGGAGGGGGCGGCGCCCGCTGCTGCGGCTCGTAATCGCAGCACCGGGAGGCTTCGGGCAGCCGTCCGGCCCCACTACGAGGGTCTGCCTTTGATGGCTGGACGCGGACCGGACGAACGGCGGCGAAAGCTGCCGGGATCAGGGCGCCCGCATGGGCCCCATCCGGACCCGGAAGTACGGCCCCGAGGAACCAAAAGACGCTGCGGTGGAGCGCCGGAAGGCGACGCGCCCTGCCTTACTGGGCGCGCCCGTCGCGGGCAAGCTTGCGCAGTCCGCGCAAGAAAAACCCAAGGCGGTGGCTAAAGTGGTAGCGCCTTCCGGTGCTCCGCTCCCTCGCGCTTCGAGGGACTAAAGAAGACGGGCGCACCAATCTCGGGTTTACCCGAGATTGGAAAATTTGGATTCCCAGATCGGCCACGGCCGATCTGGGTGCGCCGGCACAAAAATACGGGGAGCGAAACTTTGTTCACATCGCGCGTGGCGACGATCGCGCACACCCGAAACATTTGGAGATTTTCATGCGCCAAACCATCCAACGAAATTCCCGTCCCCCGCGCCCCGCCAAGCAGCCGCGCCGCTCAGCGCCGAAGAAAGGGCCCTTTCGCTCCTGCGCAATATGGAGACATTTCTCAAACCCTGGCGCCGCTGCCCGGTGCGCGCCTGCCAGCGCCTGCACCGCTGCGCCTCGGAAAATCTCAAATGCTCAAGCCTTCCGCGGCGCAAACGCAATCTCACGCCCGAACAGGAGCAGGCGATATTCGCGAACCTCAAGCGCGCGCTCGCGCGCCGGCTGGCTGAACTGAAAGGCACGAAAGCAACGTAGCCCGGATGAGCGAAGCGAAATCCGGGGCTAACCTTGCCTTATTACACCCGCATTTCGCTGCGCTCATGCGGGCTACAAGCGAAATTTGCGCGGCAGGGCCCCGCGCCGCTACTGGCTCGCCACATTCCGGTATTTCGCGCCGAACTCTTTGGCCGGCTTCGCCCCCGAGCGCTGCAGGCTCTTGATCGCCACCGGCGCCAGGCCGGATTTTTCCGCAATCTCGCGGTCCTGCTCCTCGATGATCGTGCGCGCGGGCGCGTCCTTGTCGATGCCGCCGAGCTCCGCGCTGGGCACCTTGCGGTTGGAGCGCTGCGAGCCGTCCTCATACACGACATCGAACAGCACGAAATCGGCGCCGGCGCGCGATCCTGGTTTGCGGGCCATGTTTTTGATCCTGTTGCGAGCCTTAGAAAGGCTATGGGCGCAGGGTATCGCTCACATAGGGAGCCAAAGCAAGCAATTCCAGGGCAGGGGACCGCGCCGCCACGAATACCCGCAATGGCGGGACGCGCTGCTCCACCTGCTTCACGACCGCGTGAGCGCTGCATCCAGACCCCGCGCGGCACGGTAACTCGTAACGTCGCATACAGTCGGCAAGGTATGCAAAAAGGGAGCGACGGAAATGATGCGAATTAATAGGCGGGTTGCCATGCGAATTTTTGCAGTTGTCGTCACCGCGGCGGCCATCGTGGCGCTCGTGATGGCGGGCGCGTCTGCCCAGCAGGTGCAGGAGAATTATTCGCGCTGGCCGGTGCTCAAAAGCACGTTCCTCTCCACCGGCGGCGGCGGCGTTGTCATCAAAGGCTACGACCCCGTCATCACCGGCAACAAATGCGTGACGACTTTCATGGCGGTCACTCCGGCGAAAGAGGTTTACTACAACGTAGCCGAGTTCGATGCGGTGCCGTCACAGGGCGGCACGCTCTGCACCGAGGGGAAATTTCGCTCCTTCGATGGTAAGACCACGGGCTCGACGCCATTCCGATTTTTCTTCAAGGACGGAGTCTTCCGCGGCGCGCCGAACTAGAGCGCATTCCGATTAGGTTGAATCGGAAACGCGCTCTAGATTCCTTATTTGGTCGCATTTTCTGCGGAAAACCGGTGTCCACTTTTCCGGAAAATGCTCTAATTTCGAGATACCGCTTACTCCATCGCCTCGATGATGCGAAAATCGCGCTCGGCGGCGTTGTTGAACACTTTGAGCGCCGCCTGGTACCCAGGACTTTCATGCGCGGCCACCGCCTCCGCCAGGCTGGGAAACTCGAGAATGACCATGCGCTGCTTGAGCCCCGCTTCATAGGCTTGGTTGGCAACCCCGACCGCGAGATACTTCGCGCCCAGCGCGCGCAGCGCCGGACCCGCGAGCTTGGCGTAAGCCGCCACCGCATCCGCATCCTTGATCGATCGATAGCACGACACCCAATATGCCTTCTTGGCCATCTGCGGCCTCCCTGGTTGTTTTGCACCCAAAAGTTTTACGCCCATGCGCGCGGGCCGGCCGGGAGACTATCGCATTGCCGCCGGAAAAGTAGCGCGAAAAGTCATGCGATGCTTGCCTTATCTGCAATGCGCTATCGCTCGTTTTGTCCATGCTTTAAAGCAATGATTGCCCGCATACCAAAAGGACCATGCCGTGAAACTGCCAAGCCGCATGCTCGATCTCTCCTCGCCGCTCGACAACGAGACCGTGTACGACCCGCCTTTCATGCGGCCCAAAATCCAATATCAATCCAACAGGGATACCGCCCCGCTGCTGTGCCAGCTTTTTCCCGGTCTGCGGCCGGAAGATCTGCCAGACGGCGAGGGCTGGGCCATCGAGCATGTCCAGCTCACCACCCATAACGGCACGCATATGGACGCGCCGCTGCATTTTCAGTCCAAGTCGATCGACGGCAAGCGCATGATGAGCATCGACGAGATGCCGCTCGAGTGGTTCTTCCGCCCCGCCGTCAAGCTCGATTTCCGCAATTTGCCCGACGGCCATGTGGTGAGCGCTGAGCAAGTGGAAGCGGAACTCAAACGCATCGGCCACGTGCTGCAACCCTTCGACATCGTGCTGGTCAATACCCGCGCGGCGAGCTGCATCGGCACCGAGGAATATCTCACGGCCGGCGTCGGCATGGGCCGCGAGGCCACGCTTTATCTCACCTCGCGCGGCGTGCGCGTCACCGGCATCGACGCCTGGGGCTGGGATGCGCCGTTCGTACACACGCGCAAGCGCTGGCTGGAAACGCGCGATCCGAAGCTCATCTGGGAGGGCCACAAAGCCGGGCGTGAAATTCCCTATTGCCACATGGAGAAGCTGTGCAATCTGGAACAGCTCCCGCCGCACGGATTCACGGTGGCCTGCTTTCCCTATAAGCTCAAAGGCGGCTCCGCCGGCTGGACCCGCGCGGTGGCATTGTTTGATTGACAAAGCTTCACCTCTCCCCGCTTGCGGGGAGAGGTCGGCCGCCTGAGCGGAGCGTAAGCGGCGCGAAGGCGGACGGGTGAGGGGGCCTTTCCTCAAGTCTGAGAATTTTTAGATTCCCCCTCACCATAGCCGATGCTTCGCATCGGCGTTCTTGACGTAAAGAACGGCGGCCTAAGGCCGCCTTTACCCTCTCCAGCCGAAGTCGGATGTATCCGACTTCGGCCGCTTTATAAGTGGCCGAACTCGGGTAAACCCGAGTTCGGGCGCACGCGGGGAGAGGGAGAATCTTCGCGCGCCGACCGCCGCCGTATGGATGGGAAACCCTTCGTTCATCGCCCGCATGGCGATTTCCGCGCAGGCCAATGCGTCGGAAGCGGCATGATGATGATTGAGCGCAATTCCGAGCTGCCCGCAAACATGCGCGAGATTGGCCGGCCGGAAATTCCAGTGTGCGCGCGCAACTCGCACCGTGCAGATGAACGGCACCTGCGGCGGATCGCGCTGCGCCGCCAGCGAGCAGGCGTTAAGCACCCCGCGATCGAACGCGGCGTTGTGCGCGAGCAGATAATCCGCATCCCGCCAATAATCGCTCAATTCATCCCAAACATCGGCAAACGTCGCTACATTTTTGACATCGCTCCAGCCAATGCCGTGCAGATACGAAAAGTAAAATCTTTTCCGCGGCGGCCGGATCAGCCGGTAGCCGTTTTTGGTCACGCTCCCGTTCTCGATCTTCACGATGCCGAGCGCACAGGCGCTGTCGGCGCCATAGTCTGCGGTCTCGAAGTCGATCGCCACGAGCTTCACGCGAGCCTGCCAAAAAAATGATAACGCCCGTGACCCTCAACTCGTCCTGGCCGAGCAGCGCCGCCATTCCTGCAACGGCGCATCCGGCCCGCCCTGGCGTGCATGCAACAGATATTCGCTACGCAGGATCATGGCAACGAGTTCTCCCGTGCCGGGTTCGCCCGCCGGAATTGTGTAGGCAAAGCTGTGGCGGGTGTAATCGCCCTTGCTGCGCTGTCCGCCGGGGGTGACAATATCGGGTCCGTGGATCGACATGCTCTTGATGCCCAGGCACCAGTCGCCGTCGATCGCGTCCGCCCGCGCGGCCGATGCCGAAAGCAGCAGCAGAAGTCCAGCAATGGCGGCCTTACCGGAATGACTTGCGCGCAATTTCATACTGCGATCTCCATCAGGTGAGCGATGCCTGCAACCAGACGCGCATTTTATACGATCATGGACCTGGGTCGAAAGCTATATTTATGCTGCTGCGACTCATCCGCTCGACATGAGATCCAATGCCGCGCGCACGGCGGCGTGATATCCGCGCGCCCCCTCACACCTTCGCCGCTTGCGGCGCCACCGCGCGGCGGAGCAGTTCGCGCGCCGGTTCGCTGCCGTCGAGCGGCCGCAGGGTGCGGCGCTTGATCTTCCAGCCGGCGGGCGTGCGCACGAGCTCCCACCGGTTGGCGCCCACGCGATGAATGCGAAATCCCTTCGAGCTGCCGTGATTGGGCACTTCCACCGGCTCCGCCGTTGGATGCGGCGTGAGGATCTGCAGATAAGAGGTGACCACGGCCTCATCGCCGTCCAGCGCGATGTGGGGCAGGCCGGCGAAATGCGCCAAGCCCCCGGCGATCGCCGCCCGATGGTCCGGCGCCGCCACAATGGCGGCGATTGCGTCCCGGCCGTTGGCCGCCTTGCCGCCGCCGAGATCGATCGCGCCGTCATCGAGGTAGCTGCTGCGAACATGGTGATCCGCGCCGGTATCCGCGCTCGGCGGATGGCTCGCGATCAGATTGAGGATTTCAAGCTTGTCCTCGACCGCGCGTAGGCGGTCTTCGTTCGTTCGTTGCTGGTCCGTCGGCATGGCGGCCTCCTTGCGCGCCCCGTTGCATGAGCGGGGCTGGCCGCAAGCATAACGCGCCGCGATACCTGAATACAGCCGGGAGACTTACGCCGCCTCGAATTCGTCGCCCGTTTTCGTGTCCGCCTTCATCCGCTTGAGCGTTCGCTTGAGCAATTCGATTTCATGTTCAAGCTTCGCAACACGAGAAGCGAGACCTCCCGGGTCGGCCGGGAGTACCACCTGCTCGGGGATCGCAAACGCAATTCCCGCCTCCGTGCCGTGGCACCAGACGATATGTGCGCGGAAGGTCTGATCCTTTTGCGGAATGTACAAGTCTACAATGTCGGGAATTGTCACTTCGTCCTCAAACAGAAGACGAGCGCCGTGAGTGGAAATATCGCGCACGATGCATTCGGCGGTGGAGTTACGGTTGTTGAAATAGATGCGCCCGCGCAGCAAGCTCTTTTTGCGTGCAACCTTACGTCGTTCTTCCATTGCGATAACTCCGCGCTTACTCATACCGCCTGCGGGAAAGCACCTTATGAGCAGGGAATTACGAGTTCTTTAACGCGACGAAATTGCCGGTGTATTGGGTGATGCGCTATCGCGGCGGATGGTTACGAAAATATTCAGCGTCCTCCGGCCTGACTTTGAAGTCGGCCTTGCCGCGCCAATCGATGTGGCGTGCGAGCATGTCGGAGCCATAGCGCACCCGAAACAGCAGCGTGCGGGCCGGGCCATTGGCATATTCGTGCAGCTCGCCCGGCGGATGCACGACGAAACAGCCCGGCACCACGTCGATAGTTTCTTGCGGCGTGCGCATTTTGCCGCCGCCCTGGTAGCAAAAGTAGATCTCCGCTGCGTGCGGGTGGCAGTGATAAGGACTGATCTGGCCAGGCTCCCAGCACGCGACGGTCACATCGCCGTCCGCGATCTTGCCCAGGATTTTTTCGACATGGTGCTTGGAATCCCAGGCCTGCTCTTTTTCGAGATTAAAGACGTGCATGTGCTGATCTCCTCAAGAAGGCAAAGCCGCCGTGGCCGGCATTATGCCGGGTCGTTTTTATGCTGTCTCTAGCGTGACAGGCCCTCTCGCCCCTGATACCAAACGAACCCAAAGCAGGGAGGGAGCCAAATATGTTCAAGAAGCCAAATTGTCCGGTCATCACCATCGAGGAGCACTATTGGGACAAGGAACTGGCCAAGACATTTACCGGCGTCGAAGCCGGTCGGGAGGGCCCGCAGCTGGATCGGCTCTACGACCTTGGCGCGCTCCGGTTGAAGGAAATGGACGAGACCGGCATCGATATCCAGGTGCTCTCCCATGGTGCGCCCTCGGCGCAGAAGCTGCCGGCGGAAACGGCGGTCGGCATCACGCGCGCGGTCAATGACCGGCTCGCGGCGGCCTGCGCGGCGCACCCCAAGCGCTTTGCCGCGTTCGCGGCGCTCCCCACCGCCGATCCAAAGGGCGCCGCCGACGAGCTCGATCGCACCGTCACCAAGCTCGGCTTTAAGGGCGCCATGCTGCATGGCCTCGCCAACGGCGTCTTTCTCGACGACAAGCGGTTCTGGCCGATCTACGAGCGCGCGGTCAAACTCGACGTGCCGATCTATCTCCACCCCGGCCTGCCCGATGAGCGCGTGATGGATGCCTATTACAACGACTACGCCAAGGAATTTCCCATGGTGGTGCGCGCCGCCTGGGGCTACACGGTCGAAACCGCGACGCTCGCCATCCGCATGGTGCTCTCCGGCGTGTTCGAGAAATATCCCAATCTGAAGATCATCCTCGGCCACCTCGGCGAGACGCTGCCGTTTCTCGTTTGGCGCGTCGATCATGCGCTGGCGCGGCCCGGCGCCGCCAAGCCGCTCAGTTTCCGCGATGTGTTCTGCGGCAATTTTTGGATCACCACGAGCGGCAACTTCTCCAATCCTGCGCTGCTCTGCTGCGTGCAGGAGATGGGCATCGATCGCATTCTGTTTTCTGTCGACTGGCCGTTCGTGATGAATCCGCCGGGCGTGAAATGGATGGAGACGGTGCCGCTATGCGACGAGGACAAGGTAAAAATATTGAGCGGCAACACCAAACGGCTTTTGCGTATGTGACGCATGACGATTATCTGCGCATGACGATTATCTACGCATGTGACGTTCACATCTACGAGCGGGCCCGTAGCTCAATGGTCAGAGCCGACGGCTCATAACCGTCTGGTTGGAGGTTCGAGTCCTCCCGGGCCCACCACGCATTCCGCTCGGTACCCAAAGTCTCTGACACCGTTACAAAGGCGCCGAATCCTCGCGCCTTTGCGGGGTTGAGATCGGCCAAGCCCAGTCTCTGCTGAGAGGCAAAACCGCTTGGAGCCTGATTTGGGCCTTTTGTCTCTGCCGTCCGGAAAGCCGTTCCTGGCTCGGTGCTGTTAGCGGGGGCCGAACTTGGAATAATACTGCCCTAATTCAGGAAGCCAAACCGAGCATGGAGTGCTGGCGGAACCATTCGGCCGGTGCATCTCGCAAGCGAGCAATGCCGATGCCACGAGGCAATCGGCCGTCGATTGCAGCCTTCACCAGTGCTGGTGCAATGAAGGCGAGTGAGATCGTCATGTTGACTTGCCGGACGCTGCATTTTTCACGGGTGGCAATCTGCTCGACATCGGTAACGTTCCCCGTGATGATCTCGTCGAGCCAATGCCGGCCACGAGCTATGGACGTCACGAGCGCAACGCGCGTCTCAGAGCGAATCGGGCGAACATCCTGTCCATTGGATACTGGTGCAATAACCTCGCGGCGCCGCTTCAGTACGTTCTTTTTCCAGGGGATATTAAGAACCGCATTATCGGTTTTCCTATTAGCCATCTTTCTTGCAAGTGTTACCGTTAGATTCTCCGCCTGGACTTCGACCCGAACAATAAGGTTGCGCACAAGGTCTTGGTCAGCGATCGAGACTGAATCTTTGATTTGTTGGCGGACAGACTGCAGGACGAGAGCTTCAATCTCAGGCGCCGGGACGCGCCGAATAGTTCCAGCAATCTTGGCCTGCCCTTGTGCGAGCGCTGAAGAGAGATAGTAGCGATACCTCTTGTCGTTCTTGCCGGCGTAGCTCGGCGTCATTCGGTTGCCGCGATCATCGAAAATACGGCCCATCAGCAACGCCTCAGATTTTGCGCGCGTGGTCGTGTGGTTGGTTCGTTGCTCGTCGAGCTTACGCTGAACCGCCTCAAACAGTTCTCGATCCAGAATAACGGGCTGCTCGCCGGGATAGACCTCACCCTTGAAGGCAACCTCTCCGATGTAGAACCGGTTTCGAAGGAGATGGGCAAGGGAGCCACGAGTGAAGGGAATCCCGCCAATAGTCTGGCCGGTCGATAGGCGTCGCACTTTCGTGAAGATCCCGCGTCTGCGAAGATCCTCCATCACCAGATTGAGACTGCCAAGCTCCGAATAGCGCCGAAAGATCGTCCGGACTCGCTCCGCTTCATTCTTGATCACCACCACCTTGCGGTTTTTGACCTTGTATCCAAGCGGGACCATGCCGCCGACCCAAAGCCCCTTCCGCTTGGAGGCGGCGATCTTGTCCCGGATGCGCTCTGAGGTGACCTCGCGTTCGAATTGGGCAAACGACAGCAGAACATTCAGCGTCAATCGCCCCATCGATGTGGTCGTGTTGAACTGTTGGGTGACCGATACGAATGACACCCCATGGCTGTCGAACAACTCGACGAGCTTCGCAAAGTCGGCCAGCGAGCGGGTCAGCCGATCGACCTTATAGACAACAATGACGTCAACCTTTCCAATCTTCACATCGGCCAACAAGTGCTGCAGTGCAGGTCGCTCCGTTGAGCCGCCAGAATAGCCGCCGTCATCGTACCGGGTTCGGATCAAGGTCCACGCAGCGTGGGCTTGGCTGTGAATGTAGGCCTCCGAAGCGTCGCGTTGAGCATCGAGAGAGTTAAATTCCTGATCGAGCCCTTGGTCTGTCGAGACGCGAGTATAGATCGCGCAACGAACTGGCTTGGTGGCCCCAGCCTTCATGGACGAGCCCCATTGGATGGTTTGTCACGCAGGCCAAAGAACCTGGGACCGTTCCAGCGTGTACCGGTCATGGCGAAGGCGACTTTCGACAGGCTTGAAAAAACCTGGTCATTCCAGGCAAAGCCATCAGCGAGCACCATGACCCGATGCATCCGACCGTTCCATTCGCGGCCCAGCTGGGTCCCAGGTCTTAGGTCGACCTTGCGCAGGTTGAGGTCCGCCGCAAGTTTTCCAACGTCTTCAAGTGATCCTGAACGGTTGAGCAGGCGGCGCATCTCGGCATCGAGATCGCCAAAATGGTCGGCCTGAAGCCGGTAGGCCAGAACGCGAAACACCAGATGACGGGGAAGGTGAGGGGGCGCTCGCCGCCGGAACACTGTGTGCCATCTGGCTCGCAGTTCCCCAACATCGAGACCGCGCAATCGCGCGATCTCGATGCCGATCTTCTCTCTATCCGGCGAAGGTGCTGGACGGATCGCCACGTGAGACATGACGCTCAAGCTGAACGATGGCTCGGCCGGCGGCGACTGGAGTGAGTGCTTCCAGTGTCAGCAATGCGGTAGATTCGATTGCCATCGACTTTCTTCGAACCAAGTTTAAGTCGAAGCCGTTTGCGCACAACGCCCGCGAAGAAGCCACGAACCGAATGCTGCTGCCAGCCGGTTGCCTTCATCACTGCTGCGATCGTTGTGCCAGCCGGCGCACGTAGCATCTCAATCACGTGAGATTGCTTTGAACTACGCTCGCCCTTTTCTTTTCGATCGTTTGAAGATGGTGCTTTAATTGGTTGTGATGGCTGGGCAGAGATGACTCGTGCCGCTACGACTTCAGAGGTGCGCTTGTTTGCAAGTTTTGGCATCGGGATCCTCCATTCGGGTTTCGGCGGCATTGCGCCGCCACCACCGAAGCCCCACCTCGGCCATCAAGCCGGCGGGGCTGGATCCCGAGGTGCGCCTTGCGCCCGGAACGGTCACACTACCGCTCTGTTCGAATGGGAATGCCAGTCCTTTCTGGATAATCTTATTGCTGGTTTGGGGCACACTGGAGCCAATCAATTCAAAGGCTGACGCCTAACTCCCAATGAGGAGCCCCTCGGTAATCGTGCGAGGTTTTTACTGGTACGGATCCACACAATTCCTTGCGAGTGTTCATATCCATTGATCGACTGAAATATTCCATAATGGACGTTACGCGCCGCCAGCAAGTGGCGATCAATTGAGTCAGGATGAACTCCGCTATTCGATTAGCACCCCCTAACCCATGATAGCGTGCCGTCGTAGCCTGACGGTTCATAAGCAAGTGCCTGGCTGATGCTGTCCACTTGGTCGTCGTTTTTACCCTGCGGGAACACGAGCAGTTCGGCTTCGAGCTCCGGCAGGAACGACGCTCCTTTGGGGAAATGCACGAGTCCGGCGGCAAACTTGGCTTGTTGAACATAAAGCCGCCCAATCTTGTCCCGATGCACCGGAATCGGCTCGACGACAGAGCGGTGGACTTTACGCAGCTCCTGAGCCAGCGCGACACCGGTGGATGCGTCCTCGATCAAAATGGCGTCAGGCTTATAACGCTCTGCGAGCTTCAGTGCGATGTCGCGTAGCAGCGGGTATTCATAGCGCCCGCGCACTACATCGAGCAGGAAAAAGTTTTTATCGTTCAGCAGCCAAATCGTGCACACGCTCCAATCGTTTTGTGCGCCATCTTTAGCGGCAGTGTCCCAACTCATAATGACCTTCGCCCGGTAGGTGCGCTCGGGAAGCTTGTCATAGTAGCGCAGCCATTCCCGGTGAATCATCACCCCACCCGGCGGCACCGGGCACTGCTGATACTGCGCTGCGAAGACGTCGGGTCCCAACTCTCTTCGCAAGTTTTCCAGCACCGCCAAAGGTTCACGCTCCGGGTTTAAAGCTTCACCTGCGCGGCGTTTGTGGACCTTGCCCTCGCCGATTGCGACCTCCTCGTCAACCTCTGCGATGGCCGGCAGGCTTAGAACGGTCCAATCCGCGGAATTTTCGAGAAGATAGCCCGTAAGGTCATTCAGGTGCACTCGCTGCATGACAACGATGATTGTGCCTGTCGCCTTGTTATCGAGCCGAGAGCGCAGCGTGCTTGAAAACCAATTGTTTAGATGTTTCCGCTGAGCGTCGGACTGCGCATCGATCGGCTTTTGTGGATCGTCGATGATGAAGCAATCTCCACCGAGACCGGTGAGCGTGGCATACACGGACGTTGTTATTCGAAAACCACGACTCGTAGTGTATACGTCGGAATCCGCCGAACGTGAGATTCGCATATCGGGGAAGGCTTGGCAGTACCATCCTGACTCCACGATCGAGCGAGAATCATTACCGTGCTTTGCGGCAAGGTCCCCGCCATAGCTGATGCCAAAGATCTTGCGGCGAGGATTGTGTCCCAATAAATAGGCCGGGAAAGCCACCGAGACCATGATTGATTTGAGCGAGCGAGGCGGCAGGTTGATGATCAGTCGCGTCACCTTACCAGTTCGAACCCTCTCCAATTGGTAGGCAATTGCTTCGATGTGCCAATTTGGCAGGAACGGTGCGCCGGGGTTGAGAGTCAGCATGCAGCGGTGCAGAAAAGCCTGAAAGTCCGAGCGCAGGGCCGCATTGAGAAAGTCTTGATCAGTGCGATTCATGGCTTTTCCTCTTTTATTACGCGCTGAGCATCCAGCCTCCGGGCGAAAGCTTCCAGGACTTCCCGATCGTCGTCGTTGATGTCGTGTCGTTGAAGCTCGCCTGATACCATTGCGGCGTAGCGATTGAGCAAAAATGCAGCACTCTTGGTGTTACCTTTCAGCGAGTCGTCGGTGATCCGCAGAAGTATCCCTTCCAGAACAGTGATCTTCCGCACCCGGTCTCCCGATCGGCTGTCTATCTTGCGCTGGAAAATCTCGCGCAGAATGGTGGACTCGTTCTTTGCGCCCTTAGGCCGACCCTTTGGGTTGCCGCTGGTTCCGGGCTTGAACCGGGTTTCTCGCGGAGGCTTGCCGTAGCCAACTTCGCCGTCACGGCTGCCGCGACGGCGACGAGCGTTTGACGGCGGTTTCCCCCGTGAGCGTTTCCTGCTCATTTCGCCCTCGTCTTGTTCTTGGCGGAACGAGCTGTCGCGACCTCATCGAAGGTCTGGCCAGTCGCCTTCAGAATGGCGTCGCGCTTCGTATGCCGCTGCCAGCGCCGAATACTGGCGTCGACATACAATGGATCGATCTCAATCCCGTAGGCACGCCGGCCGACTCGCTCAGCGGCGAGTACCGTGCTGCCGGCGCCGAGAAAGCAATCGAGAACAAGATCGCCACGACTCGTGCAGTCGCGCATGGCGTCAGCAATCATCGCCACCGGCTTGACGGTCGGGTGGGCGGCAAGATCGTCCATACGACCGGCACGGAATGTATTTGAACCGGGGTAGGTCCAAACATTCGATCGATTACGGCCGTGCCGGCCAAGTTCGATATTGTTCTGGTGCGGCGCAATGCCGTTTTTCAACAGGCAAATCAATTCGTGCTGGGATCTATAGAACGAGCCTTGCCCAGCGTTGGTCTTGTTCCAAACAATCAGATTTTCAAGTTTGGCATAGGTGGCTTCACCCGCGGCCAGCAGGTCGCAGATATGGCGCCAATCCATGCAGATGTAGTGGAGGGAACCCCCGACACTATACTTGACCAGGTGTGAGAGCCAGCTCAGCAGGAATTTTCTGAATTCCTTAGACGACATTTCGCCGGACGCCTCAAAGAATTCGCCATGTTGAATCTTGCCACGGCCTTGGACTGTGCGAATTCGGAGGTTGTAAGGCGGGTCAGTGAACACCATCGCTGCCCGGTTGCCACCCATGAGTTTCTTGAAGTCGGAAGGTTGCTTGGCATCACCGCACAACGAGCTATGCGCAAAAGTTGGTGACGGCATGAAGGGGTAAGGCGGCGTATCGTGGGGGTGTTCAACGCCTCCACTT
>CAZNSG010000307.1:0-7116 GCA_964575715.1 uncultured Hyphomicrobiales bacterium
TCGGCAGCGACTCCAATTCCTTCACAAACCCTTTCGCCGGAATGACGAAATCAGGGGAAAGCGCGCGGCTCAAAGGGCTTAGCGCTTGGAGAACTGGAAGCTGCGGCGGGCCTTGGCGCGGCCGTATTTCTTGCGCTCGACCACGCGCGAATCTCGCGTCAAAAAGCCGCCGCGCTTGAGCGCGGGACGCAGATCAGGCTCGAAGTAGGTGAGCGCCTTGGAGATGCCGTGACGCACGGCGCCCGCCTGACCCGAAAGCCCGCCTCCGGAAACCGTGCACGCCACATCGTATTGGCCGTTGCGGTTGGCCGCCACCAGCGGCTGCTGGATCAGCATGCGCAACACCGGCCGCGCAAAAAACACCTCGACCGCCCGGGTGTTGACCGTGATCTTGCCGGGACCCGGCTTGATCCACACCCGCGCGACCGCGTTCTTGCGCTTGCCGGTGGCATAGGCGCGCCCCTGCGGATCGAGCTTCTGCACGTATTTCTGGGTTTCCGGTGCCGCGGGTTTGAGTACCGCAAGCGCTTCCAGCGTTTGAACCGTCTCGGCCATCGTGCGCTCCAAATCTTATCTTGAATCGCTCCAGCTATTCTTGCGATTCATCTTGGCGATATCGAGCATCTCCGGCTTCTGTGCCGCATGCGGATGGTCGGGTCCGGGATAGACCCGCAAATTGCCGACCTGGCGCCGCCCCAGCGGACCATGCGGCATCATGCGTTCCACGGCCTTTTCCACGATGCGCTCGGGAAATTTCCCTTCCAGGATCGAACCCGCGGTGCGCTCCTTGATGCCGCCGATATGGCCGGTGTGACGGTAATAGATCTTCTTCTCGCGTTTGCGGCCGGTGAAAGCCACCTTGGCGGCATTGATCACAATGACATTGTCGCCGCAGTCCACATGCGGGGTGAAGATGGGCAGATGCTTGCCGCGAAGGTGGAGCGCGATGATCGATGCGAGCCGGCCGACAACCAAGCCGGTGGCGTCAATCATCACCCACTTTTTCACGATCTCGGCGGGCTTGGCCGAATATGTTGTCATGGCACCTGGGATCCGTGGAGAGCGGTAATTGAATTCTGGGCTTTTATACGAGGGCAGAATCCGGGTCAACGCATTCGTCTAGCATTTTTCGCTGTTAAATCATAATCTTACAAAAATGGTTACATGATACCATTTCCCTAAATCAGTCTTTGCGCGGGATTGAATAGGTCGCGGTGGCGTGCGCGACCAGTTCCTCCTCCCCCTCCGAGCGGATGTCGATGTCCCCAACCGCCAATCGTTTCCCAAGCTTGATCAGGCGGACTTCCGCCAGCAGGTCGCGCTCGGCCGGCTTGCGTAAAAAATTGATGTTGAGATTGGTGGTGACCGCCAGCGGCACCCATCCGATCGAGGCCAATAACGCGACATACATGGCAAAATCCGCCAGCGTCATCATGGTGGCCCCGGAAATAGTGCCACCTGGGCGTAATGAGGAACTGTCATAGCACTGCCGCACGCGACTGCCGCCATGCCAGACAGCCTCGATCGTCAAACCACCATCGCGTTTGAAAAGCTGCGGGAATTCGGCATTCAGCGCCTGCGTGAGCTGCTCAACCGACATAACAGGTGGCCGCATTCTTCCCCCTTAATCGCGCTCGCACGCGCGCCTAAATCGGATACAATGAATTCTACTTTTGGCAAAGTTTCTGGACCTCGTCGATGAATGCGCAATCGCCCGCCGTCCGCGCCGTAGCCGGCGAACCGATCCTACTGCGGGAGAATGCCGGCCCGATCGCGCTGCTCACGCTCAATCGCCCGGCGGCGCGCAACAGCCTTTCGGTGGCGCTGATCGGCGCGTTGAGCGATGCTTTCGCCGCACTCGCAGCCGATAGGACAGTGCGCGCGGTGGTACTCGCGGCCAATGGGCCGGCATTCTGCGCCGGCCACGACCTCAAGGAATTGGCGGAGCGGCGTAGCGACACCGACGGCGGCCGCGCCTATTTCGCACACGTGATGGCGACCTGCAGCAATATGATGCAGCAGATCGTGCGCCTGCCGCAGCCGGTGATCGCTACTGTACATAGCGTCGCAACAGCCGCCGGCTGCCAGTTGGTCGCAAGCTGCGATCTGGCCATTGCTTCCAGCGCTGCCAAGTTTGCCACTCCGGGCGTCGACATCGGCCTGTTCTGCTCCACTCCGATGGTTGCGCTCTCGCGCAACGTAGCGCGCAAGCCTGCAATGGAGATGCTGCTTACGGGCGAGATGATTTCGGCTGAAGAGGCGGCCCGCATCGGTCTCGTCAACCGCGTTGTCGCGCCCGGCTCCGAGCGCGGCGAAGCCCTAAAACTTGCGCGCAAGATTGCCGAAAAATCCTCGCACGTGCTCAAGATCGGCAAGGAGGCGTTCTACCGGCAGCTTGAGCTGCCGCTCGCCGACGCCTATCGCTATGCGAGCCAGGTGATGACTGAGAACATGATGGCGCGCGATGCCGAGGAGGGCATTTGTGCCTTCATCGAAAAGCGCGCACCGAAATGGGAGGATAGATAATGATCGCAACGGCACTCCACCTTTTCGACTGGCAACAACTGCGGTTGACGAAATCCGAAGCGCTGCGAATGCTCGTCGCCGGCACCGCCTGGGGTCTCGCCATGTCGGCCGGTCTCGCCGGCATGACGTTCTGGAAATACGCCATGGTTTGCCCTGACGACATCGTGGCTACGACCGTGCTCTCGGTCGCTGCCGGCATTCTCGCGATCGGGCCGCTCGCCGCCTATGGCCGGCGTTAATTTCTCTGCTCTTTCCATCGCGACGGCGCGCACCTATATCTGAACATTGAACGTGCAAATGCGCCGCCGCTGATGAACCACGACGAATATTCCGACGCCGACATCCGCGGCATCCTCAATACCGTGAAAACCATCGCCATGGTCGGCATTTCACCCAAGGACAACCGGCCCAGCTATTTCGCCTTCAAATATCTGCAAGAGCGCGGCTACCGCATGATCCCGGTCAATCCGGGCCAGGCCGGCAAGGAAATCCTCGGCCAGAAAGTCTATGCCAGCCTCGCCGATATTCCGGAGCCGGTGGACATGGTCGATATCTTCCGCGCCGCGCACTTCGCGCCTGCCGTGGTCAAGGAAGCGCTTGCGCTAAAACCGCGGCCGGGCGTGATCTGGATGCAGCTCGGCGTGCGCAACAATGCAGCCGCCGCGCTCGCCGAAGCCGCAGGCCTGAAGGTCGTGATGAACCGCTGCCCAAAAATCGAATACGGGCGGCTCTCATCCGAGATCGGCTGGATTGGCGTCAACTCCCGCACGCTCAGCTCCAAGAAAGCTCCGCTACTGGGCAAGGGTGTGCAACGCATGTCGCTCAACCGCACCACCATGAGCGGCGGCGCGACCGAGGCGGCAAGCCGCGCCCAGAAGGATCGGGAAAACGACAACTGAGAACGCGCGCGGTTCGAGAATGGCCTGCTAACCTGGGGTCATGCACAGCACACAATTCGTATGTCATTGACAGCGCCATTTGCGCCTTTACGCTTCCCGACGGTTCGATAAACCAATGGAAGCCGCGGATCGCTCTTAAGGCGCGGCCAGCACAAGGATCGCCGCCCATGACCGAACGCACTCCGGGATTTTCTACTCTCGCCATCCATGCCGGCGCGCAGCCCGACCCGACGACGGGCGCGCGCGCAACCCCAATCTATCAGACCACCTCGTTCGTGTTCGACGACGTCGACCATGCCGCCTCCCTGTTTGGTCTGCAGGCCTTCGGCAACATTTATACCCGCATCGGCAACCCGACCAACGCCGTGCTCGAGGAGCGCGTAGCCGCACTTGAAGGCGGCACCGCAGGACTTGCTGTGGCTTCCGGCCACGCCGCGCAGGTCCTGGTATTCCATTGCATGATGAAACCGGGCGACGAATTCGTGGCATCCAAGAAGCTATATGGCGGCTCGATCAATCAGTTCAATCACTCGTTCAAGAATTTTGGCTGGAACGTGCTGTGGGCCGACCCCGACGACATCGCCTCCTTTGAGCGTGCTGTAACCCCCAAGACCAAGGCGATTTTCATCGAGTCGATCGCTAATCCCGGCGGCGTCATTACCGACATCGCGGCAATCGCCGCCATTGCAAAACGCGCGGGCGTGCCGCTGATCGTCGACAATACGCTGGCCACTCCGTACCTGTGCCGGCCGTTCGAGCATGGTGCCGACATCGTGGTGCACTCGCTCACCAAATTTCTCGGCGGTCATGGCAACTCGATCGGCGGGCTGATCGTGGACGGCGGCACCTTCAACTGGTCGCGCGAGGGCCGCTACCCGATGCTTTCCGAGCCGCGCCCGGAATATAGCGGCATCGTCCTGCACGAGACCTTTGGCAATTTCGCCTTCGCCATCGCTTGCCGGGTCTTGAGCTTGCGCGACATGGGGCCGGCGCTCTCCCCGTTCAACGCCTTTCTGTTTCTCACCGGCATCGAGACCCTGCCGCTGCGCATGCAGCGCCACTGCGACAACGCCAAGGCGGTGGCCGAGTGGCTCGCAACACATTCCAAGATCGCATGGGTGAGCTATCCCGGTCTCGTGGGCGACCGCTACTACAACCTCGCGAAGAAGTACGTGCCCAAGGGCGCGGGCGCCGTTTTTACCTTTGGGCTCAAGGGCGGGTATGACGCAGGTGTTAAGCTTGTTTCAAACGTCAAATTATTTTCTCATCTCGCTAATATCGGCGATACCCGCTCGTTAATCATTCATCCGGCCTCGACAACACACCGCCAACTTTCCGACACACAAAAAGTGCAAGCCGGTGCCGGGCCAGACGTTGTGCGCCTTTCGATCGGTCTCGAGGATAAGGAAGACATCATCGCCGATCTCGCGCAGGGACTGGAAGCCGCTTAACGAGCTCCCTCCCCTATCTGTCCTCGATCCGGCCCGGTCCTTGCACGCGATGCCCGTTGGCTCGCACGCCGTTGAGAGAGACTAACGATGATCGCTCGACTCGCGGCGGTAATTCTGCTTGCTTTACCGCTCGCCGGCACCACGGCGCTCGCGGCCAAGAAGCAGCGAAACAACGTGGTCGAGCGGCCCCAGCCCACGCAGCCGGCACAACAACCCAAACCCACCCAATCCGCACAAAGGCCTGCCGGGATTATGCAAAAAACCAACATCATTCTCGGCACTGCCACGCCCGGCGGCGGGTTTCCGCTCTATGGCGACGCACTTGCGGCAGCCGTGAATACGACCGATCCTGCTTTCCAGATCGAAACGCGCAACACCAAGGGCAGCGCCGAAAACATTACGCTGCTGGAAGCAGGTAAGCTCGACATTGCGCTGGTCTCCGGCGAGCCGGCCTATGAGGCGTTTTCCGGGATTGGGCGGCCGATCACCAACCTCAAGATCATCACCGCCATCTATTCCAATCCCGGCATGTTTGCCGTCCGCGGCGACAGTTCATATCAATCGGTGCAGTCCCTGCTTGGGCAACCCGTCGCCTGGGGAACGCGGGACTCTGGGTTGACGCTCCTTGCCCGCTATGTGTTGGACGGCCTCGGGCTGGATCGCGACAAGGACTTCCAGGCGGTCTATCTCGACAGTGCCGGCGACGGCCCTGCGATGGTGCTCGATGGCCGGGTCGCCGCCCTTTGGGGCGCCGGCACCGGGTGGCCGGGGTTTACCGCCGTGACACAAGCCGGCGGACGGCTCATCGGTTTAAGCCCGGCGGATACGGCCCGCATTCGCAAGAAACACAATTTCCTAAAACCGCTCACGTTGCCGGCCGGCACTTATCCGAACCAGCATGAAATCGTGCCTTCCATCGGCTCCTGGAGCTATGTGCTCGCGCGCCCGAGCCTCGACGACGAGATCGCTTACCGGCTCGCTCGCGCGATTCACCGCAGCTACAACGCGTTGGTCAAACGCGTCGCCCAAGGTCACGAAACCACGCCGCAAAACACCGTGGCGGCAGCGCCGCGCCCCGTCAACATTCACCCGGGCGTGCAAAAATATCTGCGCGAGATCGGAATCGTTCGCTAAAAATAATTTAGCGTTTTTTCAGCGTGCGCGCCACATAATCTCGAATACGCGCCGTAGCTTCCGCTGCCGCCCAAATCTCGATTACGGCTGCGTCGATTTCATCGCCATCGTGTTTCATCCGTTCGATGACCGACGCATGCATTTGACGCTTGGTCATTGCGAAGGTGGCCGCGGGCAGTGTGGCGAGAGTCTGTGCGGCAGAAATCGCGCGATCCATCAGATCTCCCGGCGCTACCGCTTCATGAATCCAGCCGCGCTCGGTACCGCCGTCCCATAAATAGGTTTCTCCGGAAAATATCGCCTGCGGAAAATAGCGTGACGCCGTCACATGGCGCATGATTTCAAAGGCCAGCGCCGGAAACGGCAGGCCAACCAACAGCTCGGTCACCCCGATACGGCCATTGCCCTGCGCCATCAGCCGCCGGTCGGCGCAGCACGCCAGCACGCAGCCCCCGGCAATGGCATGCCCGTTGATCGCCGCCACCACCGGCTTCGGGAAGTGAAATACCGAATCGAACATTGCATTCAGCATCGGGAGAAATTTGCGCACATAGTCCGGCCCGCCTTCGCTGGTTCGAATCAGCTCTACTCCGGCTGAAAAGATTCCGCCCTGCCCGGTCAGCACGACGGCCTGTGCGGATGAATCTTTTAGCTGCTCGCAAGCCTCAATCACAGCGCGGCACAACTCGATGTCCATCGTATTGGCTTTGCCATGCGCCAACTTAAGTATGGCAATGCTGCCCGTGTCGCTTCGCTCGATCACGTAATTCCCCTAAATGACACCCGCTACACTCGCATCCTCTCATGGCTGCGACGGCGATGGAAGGGAAACGCTCCGTGCCAGCTCCTTGCGCGCCCGCAGCCGTTCCGCATGCACGACCGCGACGGTGAGAACGACGACTGCCATGCCCTGGTGCAACAGCGAAAGCGCAAGCGGCGCCGCATGGAGCAATGTCAGGATTCCCACTCCAGCCTGGGTGGTGATGGCGGCGGCAAGTGCAAGTGCGCCCCCGAGCGCGGCCTTTTCCTGCCGTAACGCGACATCGACGACATGCGCAATCGACAGCAGCCACAGCCCATAGGCCAGCACCCGATGCTCGAATTGC
>CAZNSG010000308.1:0-13965 GCA_964575715.1 uncultured Hyphomicrobiales bacterium
TGGACGCCGAAACCGCCGTGCGCATGACGCGGCAGACCAACGACCGGCTGCACGCCTTCATCCAGACGAATCCTAAACGCTTTGCCGCTTTCGGCATCCTGCCGACGCCCGATCCCAAAACCGCCGCCGACGAGCTGGAGCGCGTCGTGACGCGGCTTGGATTCAAGGGCGCGATGATCCACGGTCTCACCAACGGCCGCTTCATCGACGACAAGCAGTTTTGGCCGATCTTCGAGCGCGCCCACGCGCTGGACGTTCCGCTCTACATGCATCCGTCCTTCCCAAACCCCACTGTCGCCGCCGCCTACTACAACGACTATGCCGCGCAATATCCGGAAATCCTCGGACCGGCGTTGGGCTTCACCGTCGAAGCCGCGACGCAGGGCGTGCGCCTCGTCCTGAGCGGCCTGTTCAAGCAGTATCCACGTCTCAAGATCATTCTCGGCCATCTCGGCGAAGGCATTCCGTTCTTGCTCTGGCGCATTGACCAGTCGCTGTCGCGGCCGGGCAATAGCGGCGGATCGTTCCGCGATGCTTTCCGCGAACACTTCTATCTCACGACCAGCGGCAATTTCTCCGACACTGCGCTGGCCTGCAGCGTGGCGGAAATGGGTATCGACCGCATTCTGTTTTCAGTTGACTGGCCGTTCATCTCCAACGAACTCGGAACGCGCTGGCTCGAAAAGGCTGCTCTCTCCGCCGAAGACAAGACCAAGATTTTCAGCGGCAACGCCAGAAAACTTCTGAAACTCTAGGTCCGGACTGCTATGCAGGCTCATGGAGCACGCCGCAGCCATTCCACGTCCGGTGCCATGTTGGACGCGGCACGCGGGAGGTATCGGCCCGTCGGTTTGCCGACGATTTTTCCGTCGCGCGCGACAATTTTGCCGGCCTTGATCGTGGCGATGGGCCAACCGCGCAGTTTCTTGCCCTCGAAGGGCGAGAAATCAGACATGCCTTGCAAATCCTCCGCCCGCACCACGCGCTCAAGATCGAGATCGACGATCGCGAGATCGGCGTCGGAGCCGACCGTGATTGTGCCCTTCTTAGGATAGATGCCGTAGATCCTGGCTGGCGCGCGTGTCGCTCGGTCGACCAAGAGCTCAAGCGGTACGCCGCGCAGGCGACCGTAATGCAGCAGCGCAGGAAGATGCGTGCCGAGTGCCGGAAGGCCAGGCCGCGCTCCGTGCAGTCCTGCCTCCGGCTTCTTGGTTGCGCGCGCGCGCGAGGTGTTGTCGGTGCCGATAGTGTTAATCGATCCTTCGAGCACCCCCTGCCATAACGCGTCGTGATGATCCTTGGTGCGGACAGGAGGCACCATCTTCACGAGAAATCCGTTTGGATCGTCGCTGGCAATGCCGAGATAGGGCGTGGTGGTCTCCACCGTGAAGCGCAATCCCTGCCGGCGGGCATTGCGCACCACTTCGAGCCCCTGACGGCTCGACAGATGCACGACATAAAGATGCGCTCCGGCAATCTTGGACAGATAGAGGGCTGTCTGGATGGCGAGCGCCTCGGCATCTGCCGGATGGGCGAACTCCCAGTCCGCCAGCGTGCCGTCTTTTTTCTTCTGCAGTTCCTTGCGTGCCTGATCGATCAGCGCGCCGGTCTCGCAGTGCACGCAGGCGATCGCATCCGCGCCGAGGCCGGCAACCGTGCGGAAGCCGTGCAGCAGCACGTCGTCCGGGATCGACTTCACGATTCCCGGCATGCCCGACATGTAGAACTTGAAGGAGCGGATGCCGAACTCCGCCGCATAACGCGGAATTTCGTTGATCTGTTCTTCGGTGAAAATCTGCGGGTGGAAGACGGAATCGACATAGCTCAATTCGTCCATCGCCCGGCGGAATGCCGGAAGATGCAGCATGTAAGAATCTTCCAGGCTGCGCAGGAAAATGCCGATCGTCGTCACGCCGCCGAGTACAGCGGCCCGTGTTTCAGATTCGGCCTCTTCGTCGTAGGAGCGCTCATTTCCAATATGCGTGTGCGGATCGAAGATACCAGGCAGCACCATCTTGCCACGCGCGTCATAGATCTCTTCCGCGTGCCCCAAAAGATCGTCTCCCAGGGCGACAATCTTGTCGCCGGAGACACCAACGTCTGAGCGTATGAGACCCACGCCAGGAATGACGAGGGTCCCGCCGCGAACGACCAGCTCGTATTGAGATCCGCCAGTTGTGCTCATATCAAACCCGCTTACGTTAGGAACTCATTGGTGAAAGCGTCATCGATATTCACCGGTGTCTTGAGGGCGAGGTACTTGATCATCAGATCCTGTGTTTTTTCATCTTTTCCGCCGTGATGGCGCCGAGCGTCTTGGCTTTGTCCGCCATGGTCAGGAAGGCTCGGCAGCAATTGCGAGTTTGTATTCTTTCATGCGGACCGCAGTTAACATGACACTAGGTCACGAGCTCCTGCGTGACGACCGAACGGGCGACTTCGCGCCCGTTTTTGATGACGTGCCGTCGCAGCGGCTGCAATCGGATGGCTTCGTGCACCGACGGAGCCCCGACCACGACGAGATCGGCGCGTTTTCCGGCCGCGATGCCGTAATCCTGCGTGCGCGCAGCCTTCGCCGCGTTACCCGTGACCATGTCCATGGCTTGCTCCAACTCATGCGGCAGCGTGAGCTGCGCGACATGCGCGATCATCGAGACGCATTCCAGCGGGTCGGGCTTGCCAAATGGATAGTACGGATCGTTCACGTCGTCTTGCGACGTAATGACATTTACACCACGAGCAAGAAGCTCTTTGACTCGTGCAATGCCTCGCCGCTTCGGCTCTCGGTCGAGGCGCGCCGAGCAGACCAGATTAATGTGCGCGTTGCACGAAATGGTAATGCCAGCGGTCGCGACCATGTCCACGATCTTGGCGGCATAAACATCGTTGTAAGCTGCCATGGCGCCGCAATGGCTCGCGGCAACCCGACCATGAAAATCCTCCCGCATCGTCTTCAACGCGAGATATTCGAGGCTACGCGAATTCTCATCGTCAGTATCGTCGACGAGCATGTGGATATCGCGATTGTGACGCTTCGCGATATCGAAGCAGATGTCGATATGCTCACGCGCCTCGGCATCGGTATATTCATACCAGGGCAGACCGCCAACAATGTCGCAGCCTTGCTTCATCGCCTCGTCGAGCAATTCGGCTGCGCCAGGATCACGCGCGATGCCTTCCTGCGGAAAGGCGACCACTTGAATGTCGCAGTAGCGGTTGAATTTCTCGCGTGCGAGCAGCAGGCCTTGTGCGGCTCGCAGGCCGCCGATCGTGCCGACGTCCGCAAATAGGCGGAAGAATGTCGTGCCGTTCTTCACGCCGGCCTCAAGCACGCGTATGGTGCGCGCGGCGACTTCGGCGGGATCGTATTTGCGCTTGAACTCGTTGGTGATTTCGATCGCCTCCGGTAGCGTGCCGGACGCATTGGGCCGCATTACCTCGCCCAAAAGAGATTTGTCGGCGTGGAAGTGCAGATTAAACATGCCCGGCAGCACAAGGCTTCCTGCCGCGTCGATCTCCAGCTGGCCCTTTCCACTCACTTTCGGCTGAACGGACGCGATGCGGCCCTTTTCGATCGAGATATCGACCGTTCCCGGCTGACCACGAAGCTTGGCATTGCGAACGACGACATCCATCACGGTACCATGTTTTACGAAGTGGGCCTCAGGTCCGTTCGAGGATATGCAGCCCGCGAGTCCGGTCGATCAGATAGATAAGCCCGCGTGAATCGTAGCAAACATCGTTGCTTTGAACCCGTTTGGCGCCTTCCGGCACCGCGGGCATGAACGATGCAACCTCTTTCGGCACGTGCGGATTTGCGATGTCGACGATCTTCAGCCCGCGAGCAAACCAGGCGATCGGAATTTCCGTGCTGCGGATCTCTTCGCAGAACTGATGCAGGCCGGTGTAATCTGATTTCGGCGTTCCATCCTCCTCATCGACCTGAAAGCTCGCGAACGGAATTGGCCGCGTTTCATCGGTGATATCGACCAGCCACAGGAACGCCGGCGATGTCGGACCGGGCAATCGCACCACGTCTTCGTCGGCGACCAGCATGACACGGCGGCCGCGCAGAGGGAATGGCACGGGAAGCGCCGTGTGCGTCGGCCACGGGAATGGCGGACTCCAATCGAGACCGGAGATGAACTTTGGTTTGCTCATATCGTCGATATCGAGAATCACAAACCCACCATGCCAATAACTCACATAAAGTCGGTTGCCGACACGCATCGGATGATGGCAGCGATGCGCGGTCCCTTCCCAGTTCGGTTTTTCACCGCCAGCGGTCCATTGGCCTGGCATCCACCAGCGCCCGACTTCCTCTGGGTGCTCGGGTTTCTGGAAATCGATGATCGAAACAATATTACCGAGATAGCCTTCGATTTCCGGCGAACCATAAACATAGCGCCCGTCGAACGTGAATCGGTGCATTCCACGTGTCCGCCACGTGCCGATATGCCGCGGCGCGGCTGGCTTGGTGATGTCGAAGATTTCGAGACCGCCGCGGAAGTTCGAATCCCGCCGGCCGATCGGATAAATTTCGCGGTTGACCAGCATGATGCTGTTTTCAACGCGAACCTTGTGCGACAGCGTGCCTTCGGGGACTTTAATCTCGGCAAGCTTGCGAGGCTTACTTGGATCGCTGACGTCGATGAGTGTGGTCCCATTCGGCGGAATGACATGCCCGACATAGGCAACTCCATCCCGCACCACTACTTGACCGCCGCCTGGACAGTCGAAATAGCCGACGACCTTGAGCCCCTTCGCAACCGCCATGCTTGATATCCCGTGTGGTAAAAAAATTAAAGCTGTAGGAAAGGCGGGGAGTTATCCCATACCAGCTTAGCCTCGCCGCGCGTTGTTCGCTACGTTTTTTTTGGAGCGATCGATGGCGCCCATCGCGGATCGCGGGCAAACGGGGGACCTATGGAATGGGCACGCATCCTGGCATTCATCACGGGAACATAACTGGGCAGAGAATTCCCATCAGCCATTGCGACAACGCGAACGACGAATGAAGCGTTTCAAGTCACCTGGATCGGCACAGCGCTTCCTCTCAACCCACGCCGCCGTGTATGCCGTGTATAATGTGCTCAACATCCAACGCCATCTGACCTCCCGCCGAGCCCTGCGCGTGTTTCACAATCAGGCTATGCTAACATGACGCCAAGCGACAGTCGCAGCGTGAACCGTTACGGCCATGGTCCTTTGGTCTGCAAATTTTCGGTTATCGTGACAGTGCCGCCCCGCGTCGCCGCCGACGCTGAAAACGGATTTTGATTCCATGACCCACGGACCCCTCATCGATACTCATCAACACCCCGTGCCGGACTATTACAAACGCGCTCTTGCAACCATAGGCGTCGCGGGGAGCGGAGAGAATCCATGGCCCGAATGGAGTCTCGAGGAGCAACTTGAACTGATGGATGAAACCGGCATAACGGCCGTCGTCAATTCCATCGCATCACCCGGTGTATATTTCGGCGATACAGACCTTGCAGTCCGGATTTCTCGCGAGTGCAACGAGGGCGCGGCCAGGATGATCGCGGATCGGCCGCATCGTTTCGGCGCTTTCGCGCTTCTCCCCATGCCAGACGTCAGGGCTTCGATCGGAGAGGCGACCTATGCGCTCGACACCCTGAAGCTCGACGGCATCTGCTTGTTGAGCCATGCCGGCTCGCGTCATCTCGGGCACCCAGACGAGGACGAGCTCTATGCGGAGCTCGATCGCCGCAAGGCAGTCGTTTTCGTTCATCCGCTTCGGAATCAGGCGCAGAATGTTCCAGCATACCAGTATCCTGCGGGAATAACCGAGCTGGTGCTCGACACCACACGGGCGATCGCCAACCTGCTATGGAACGGCACGTTCGGAAAATTTCCGAACATCCGATGGATCATGCCGCACGGCGGGGGCACCATACCGTTCCTGGTCTATCGGTTGAGTGCGATGGACAAGAAGCCGAAAATTCGTGAGCAGCTTCCTGGCGGCAGCGTGGCGGGCGCTCTCCGAAGTCTTTATTACGACGTAGCGGAAGTTGTCGCACCGGCACCGCTCGCGTGCCTCATGGCAACCGTCGATCCCTGCCACCTGTTGTTTGGAAGCGACTTCCCGTTTTCTCGGCATCGCGACCCGGCTCAGGACGTTAGAGACATGATTGCCGGTTTCGAGGCATTCGACGGCTGGGACGCTGCGACTCGTCGTGGCATCGAGCATGACAACGCTCTGAAGCTGTTTCCCAGGCTTGCGCAATCTATCGCGAACGCAAACGAAAAAAAGTAGGCCACAGTACGGCAATTGGATCGCGCTTAGGCTAAATTCGCACCGGTAATCAGGCTACAGACGCTGCTGCTTTTTGGCCCGTCGTGGCATTAATTCTCTGGTTTTGTCTCGTTCCTCCCGTCGGGAACTTGCTCCGGTCCAGGTATTATGTCTCGGACATTTGGGAGGTTTTGTGCGGAGCCGGACAGAATCATGAGTTCTTAAGTGTTTCGCACGGCTCAACCATCGCTCCCAGTGTCTGGGGCCCATGTTAAGTTAGCGCTGGACCAAGGCAAGCCAACGGGGAGTGCAGATGCGAACAAAACATGCGATGATGCTCAAAGACTCGCAAGATTTCTGAACAGTGCTTGCGCGGCATGCGTGTGCGCGGCAGATTTGCGAACGAACAGGATCGGGAGGACGCGACAATGCTGAAACTTGGAAGATTCCCTCGCAATTTCAATCGCCGGGACGTTCTGCTTGCAGCTATGACATTGGTGATCGTCGGGATTGGAAGCGCTGCATACAATCCGGCGTTGGCGCAGTCGAACTATCCCACCAAGCCGATCCGAATCCTGGTCGGATTTGCTCCCGGCGGACCGTCAGACATCATCTCCCGCGTGGTGGGAGCCAAGATGGGCGAGATCCTGGGTCAGCAGGTTGTGGTCGAGAACAAGACAGGTGCCGGCGGCGCCATCGCAACCGAAGCCGCCGCCCGCTCCGAGCCTGACGGCTACACGCTGTTGAACACGACGCTCGGGACCGCCGTCAACGAAACTCTGTCCAAGACCATTCGATACGAGATCGGAAAAGACATTATTGCGGTTGGCCCGCAAGCCGAGAACCCCAACATCCTGGTCGTGCACCCCTCGCTCGGCGTCAAAAGCGTGGCCGAGTTGATCACGCTCGCAAAGTCGAAGCCCGGTGAAATCTTCTACGCATCTGCGGGCCGGGGGTCTGCGACGCATCTCAATAGCGAACTGTTCAACATGGTGGCTGGGACCAAGCTCATTGCGGTGCACTACCGGGGAGGCGGCGAAACCGTCAAAGACCTTCTGTCCGGCCAAGTGAAAGTCATGTTTTCAAGCATCGCGCCGGTGCAGGAATTCGTGAAGGACGGCAGGCTGCTCGGGCTTGCGACAACCGGGCCGCAACGCGCTCAAGGCTTCCCCGCATTGCCGACGATCGCCGAGTCGGGGTTCCCTGGCTTCGATGTACGGCTTTGGATGGGCCTGTCGGCACCTAAAGGCACTCCGCCTGACATCATCAAGCGCCTGGAGGCAGCCAATCGAAAGGCCCTGGAGTCGCCCGAGATCCAGAAAGCCCTCGCCGCCCAGGGCTTTGCGCCACTCATTGGAACGGCGGAAGAGTTCGACGCCCTCTACCGAACCGAACGCGACAAGTGGGCCAAGGTCATCAAGGCGACCGGCATGGACAAGGAGTAGCGGTCCGCGTGGAAGCGCGTCGTAGGAGGGGCGCGTCCCATGGACTGAAACTATCGCAGGCCTAGCCGTTCGACGCCCATCTGCTCGACCAGGTGTGTGTACAGAAAACCTAAACCCGGACGCAATGGTGACGCAGTCCGCCCATTCTTAGCCTTCGATGCGGGAGTTGCAGGTGGAGTTTCGCCAAATCCGATACGCTTTGTCGGTTGCGAAGGAGCGCAGTTTCACCAATGCAGCAAAGCGCCTCAATATTTCTCAATCTGCGGTGAGCGAACAGGTGCGCCTGTTGGAGGACGAGATTGGCTTTCCGCTATTCCGCCGAACCCCCCGAGGTATTGAATTGACCGAGCGAGGACGCACTTTTCTTTACGAAGCAGAGCGCGTCGTCGGCGATGTATTGAGCCTTTCCGACACTGCGCGCAGGCTCCGTGGCGCGCCGTCCGATACACTGACGGTCGGCATGGGTTCGGGAATGGCTCAGATATTCATGCCAAGGCTGTTCGGCGATCTCAACAAGATCTTGCCGGGCGTGCGCCTCGAAATTCTGACTGCACCCACCAAATCCATTTTCGACGACTTGCATGAGGAGCGGATCGACGCCGGCATCGCCATCGAATCCGATCCCGATCGCGTGCCGGCTGGATTGCTATTCGATCGTCTGACCGGCGCCGAGATGGCATTGATCGTTCATCCCAAGCATCCGCTTGCCCGGTCGCGCCGGCCTATCGACATCGGAAAGCTTGTCTCGGAGCCGATCGTCATGAGCGAGCTGACCGTCGGTTATGGCCAGGTCGTGCTCTCGCTCTTCACCGACCTGGGTATCCGCCCGAACATTCTCGCGGTTGCCGACAATATCGAAACCATGAAGGTGATTGTGCAGTCGGGCAGCGGCATCGCCATCGTGCCGCGACCGTGCGCGGAAAACGAAGTCGCTCTTGGCGCACTCAAGGTTCTCACCATTGCGCCGGCGCGCACGGTGATGCTGAGTCTCTTTCGCCGCCGTCAGCCCCTCGCGCGTCGCAAGGAAGGGTATCTTGCCGCCTTGCGCGCCGCGCTGAAGGACTAATCATCGTCCTATCTATCTGAATTTCCGATAATGGCATCGCTAAACCGCTTTTGACTCCGACTTGGTGGGCCGCCCATACTTCTCATCCGAAACTGAACTTTTGAATGCAAAGGACTCGCTTTTCGTTGTAAATCGCGGGCTCTTAGGATGTCGGGCGCGGCTAACGATGGCACAGGCGACTAGGCAAGCGCATTACCGGATTGGGATCGACACCGGCGGTACTTTTACCGATATCGTCTCCGTCGATACCGGGTCGGGCGCGATGCGGGTGACCAAGGTTGCCAGCACGCCTTCCAATTCGGCCATCGGCCTGGTGCGCGGCGTCCGTTCCATCCTGGAGCAGATCGGCGGCACACCCGACGATGTTGTAGGTCTCGCGCATGGCACAACGGTCGCGACCAACGCGCTGCTGCAGGGCCAGATCGATTCGCTCGGCCTGATCGTCACCGAAGGCTTCCGGCACATTCTTGAGATCGCTCGCCAGTCGGTGCCCGAGGGCTACGGCAATTCTTATTTCTGGGTAAAGCCCGAGCGCATCGTACCGCTCCAGTTCGTGCGTGAGGCCGGCGGGCGGCTGAACTTCCGCGGTGAGGAGCTGCGCCCGCTCGACGAGTCGAGCGTCCGCGAGGCCGCACGCTTTTTCCGCCGTCATAATATCAAGGCCGTCGGCGTCTGCCTGCTGCACTCCTACGCCAATGATAGCCACGAACACCGCGTCGCCGAGATCATGGCCGCGGAATATCCGGAATGTGCGCTGTCGCTGTCCTGCGTCGTCCTGCCCGAATACCGCGAGTACGAGCGCGCGGTGACGACGCTGGTCGATGCATTCGTCAAGCCGCACATGGAGCGCTATCTCAAGCGTGTCGCCGACGAGCTGGGCGACCTTAAGGACAAACCGTTCCTGGTGATGCAGTCCAGCGGCGGCGTCGCAAGCGCGGGCGAGGTGGTGCGCAAGCCGATCACCACCGCGCTTTCGGGACCGGCGGCCGGCGCGCTCGGCAGCGCGGTCATTTCAGAGATGGCCGGCTTCCCGAACATCGTTACGCTCGACGCCGGCGGCACCTCGACTGACCTCTGCCTGATCGAAGACGGCAAGCCGCATGTGACCAATGGCGGCGCGGTCGGTTCATTTCCGGTGCGCATTCCGATGATCGACGTCAAGACCATCGGCACCGGCGGCGGATCGATTGCCTGGATCACCCGCGAGGGCCATCTCAAGGTCGGTCCGAAAAGCGCGGGCGCCGAGCCCGGACCGATGTGCTACCCCAACGGAGGCAACGAGCCGACCATCACCGACGCCAATCTCATGCTGGGCCGTATTCCGGCGTCATTGATCGGCGGCGGCATTGCACTCAACGTCGAGCGCTCGCGCGCCGGCATTGCGGCGCTGGCAGCAAGACTGCCCGGCAACATGGGCGTCGATGCGCTCGCCCACGGCATCATCGAGATCGCCAACTGGAACCAGGCCAACGCGATCCGGCAGATGACGATCCAGCGCGGTATCGATCCGCGCGGCTTCGCTCTCCTCTCGTTCGGCGGCGCGGGACCCGCGCAGTCGCCTGCGGTGATGGACCTGCTCGACATGCAGGCCTGCATCGTGCCGCCGAACCCCGGCAATCTTTCAGCTTTTGGATTGCTGGCAGTGGATTGGCGGACCGATCAAATCATGACCAAGGTCATGCATCAGGACACGGCCGACCTGTCCGCCATCGCTTCAATCTACGATGGCTTGGAACGGGCTGCGGTCGAGACCTTGCAGCGCGACGGCATAGATCGCTCGCGTATCCGGCTCGTGCGCGAGGCGGACGTGCGCTACGCCGGACAATCGATGGAGGTCCACGTGCCGGCGCCTGGCGGCGCAGTCGACGCGAAATTCCTGGTCTCGCTGATCGACGCCTTCCACGCTGCGCACAAGCGCACCTTCGGCTACAACTATGCCGGCCAGCAGAAGATCGAGCTGGTGAACTTCTGCGTATCCGGCTTCGGCCTGATCGAGCGACCGGAAATCCCGAAGCTCGCCAAGCGCGATGGAGCGACCCCCGCGCGCAAGTCGGTGCGACCGGTCTATTTCGACGGCGCCTATCGCGGCACGCCAATCTATGAGCGCGCCACGCTACTGCCGGGCTTTCGGCTCGATGGACCCGCAATCATCGAGGAATTCGGCTCCACCACAGTGGTGTTCCCCGGACAGTATCTAGAGGTCGATCCGCACGGCGTGCTGATCGTGCGCTCCAATCGCCGTCGCACGGACATCAAGTGATGAACCCTCCCGTCACTTCCGCGAAACAGCAGTCTGTGGAACAGCAGCCTTGGCCGATCGCACCGCAGCGCGCCGCGCGGCCGGTCGATCCGATCGTGCTGCAGATCGTGGAGGGCACGCTGAACTCGATCGAGGCCGAAATCGAATTCGCCATCGAGCGCACCGCTCGCTCGCCGATGATCCGCGAGGCGCACGACTATCGTGTCGGCCTGTTCGACCGCTATTGCCGCAAGCTGACGGGGCGCTCCTATTCGGCGATGCCCAACGCGGTGGTGCGCGACTTCCCGCCCGAGAGCATGAAGCCGGGCGACGTATTCCTGATGAATGACACTTATCTCACCGAGGGCAGCATCGGCCACCTGCCGGACCTGTGCTCGACCGTGCCGGTGTTCCACGGCGGCGAGGTGGTCGCCTACATCCAGGCCTTCGGTCATCACGACGACATCGGCGGCCGCGTGCCGGGTTCGATGCCGGGCACGGCGGTAACGGTGTTCGAGGAGGGGTTGGCGATCCCGCCGGTCAAGCTCTACAGTGACGGCGTGCGCAACGAGGCGGTATTCACCATCATCAAGCGCAACACCCGTGTGCCGGAGATGCTGGCCGCCGATCTCGACAGTGAAATTCAGGCCTGCATCATGGGCGCGCGCCGCATGGCCAGCCTGTTCGAGCGCTTCGGCCGCGAGACGGTCGAAGCCTGCTTCCAGGCGATCCTCGACAAGTGCCGCGACATCTACCGCAACGAGCTTTTGCCGAAGATCGCCGACGGCGAATACTTCTGGGAGGATTACGTCGAGCACGACGGCGTCACCGATCCCAAGCTGCACAAGCTCGTGCTCAAGATGACCAAGAAGGGCGGGCGTATCACGCTCGACTTTACCGGCACCGATCCGCAATCGACCGGTCCGATCAACTGGCCGGCGGACTACGCGGGCGGGGCGTTCCTCATCAAGTGGATCGCGCCGATCTTGCGCAATCTCGCGGATACGCCAGAGCGCGCGGCGGAGATTCATGTCAACGAAGGCGTCTGCGAAGTCTTCGACGTCGTGTTTCCGCCGAAGGGAACCTTGATCACCCCGGAGTGGCCAGCCGCGACCAACGCGCGCTCGTTCGTGCTGCTGCGCTGCCTCGGACTCCTGGCCGGCGTCGTCGCGCAGGCCGTTGACGGGCGGATGCCCGCGGACCAGGAGACCATCCGCTATACCGGTTTTTTCGGAAGCGACGAAAACGGCAAGCCGTTCCTTTCGCGCGAGGTGCTCGGCGGCGGCTCGGGCGGGCGCTACTATGCCGACGGCAACGACGCCATTCATATCGTGCCGGATTCGCGCAATCAGCCGGCCGAGTTCACCGAGACGCGTTTCCCGCTGCTGGTGGAGAAGCTGGCGCTGCGCACTGATTCCGGCGGCGCTGGCACGCGCCGGGGCGGGCTTGGATATGAAAAGCACTATCGCGCGCTGGTCGATTGCCGCACCATCGTCACTGCCGACCGGGTGCGGCTTGGCTGCTATGGGCTCAACGGCGGCAAAGCCGGCCAGCCATTCTGCGTCACCGTGGACGCCGAGGGCGAGGCCCGCGATCTCGGCGGCCTGGTCGATGGCGAGCCTGTGCTGAAAGGGCAGGTTGTCCGCGTCGTCACCACCGGCGGCGGCGGCTGGGGCGATCCCTTCGATCGCGAGCCTGAGCTGGTCCAGCGTGACGTCATCGAAGGCAAGGTGTCGCTGAAAGCGGCGTGCGACGACTACGGCGTCGTGCTAACCAGTCCCGATCACGATCTAGACGCGGCTGCGACGACGGTGCTGCGCGACAAGATGCGCAGCGAGCGCGGCGCGCCATCTGCGATGATCGATCGCGGGCCGGGATATGATGTAATGCAGCGGGGGGAAGCCATACCCCGGATGCGGCCGGGATTTCAGAGCGTAAAGGTGTAGGAATGGCGATTGAAGTTGCGAAGATCGAGCTGAAGAACGTCAAGGATGCTTCAGGCCTTGAGGCGTGCATCGCCAAGGGCCAGTTCGCGGCCAACGAGGTCGTCGCCGTGATCGGCAAGACCGAGGGCAACGGCGGCGTTAACGATTTCACCCGCATCCTGGCCGACGAGGCGTTCCGACGCGTGCTGCTGAAAAAGGGCAAACGCAGCGAAGCGGACATCGCCAAGATCCCGATGGTCTGGTCGGGCGGTTGCGATGGCGTGATTACGCCGCATGCGACGGTGTTCGCCGCCAATTCCAAGACCGGTCCGCAATCGGAATCGCGGCTTGCCATCGGCACGGCCATGAGCGTCGAGCTGCTTCCCGAGGATATCGGCCGGCCCGCAATGGTCGAAAAAGTGGCTGACGCCGTGAGGGCGGCGATGAAAGACGCCGGCATCAGCGACACGAAGGACGTCCACTACGTGCAGACCAAGACGCCGCTGCTCACGATCGACGCCGTACTGGATGCCGAGAAGCGCGGCCACGAAGTCGCTTGCGAGGTCCACGATTCTATGGGCGTATCGAACGGCACCACAGCGCTCGGCATTGCAGTCGCGCTCGGCGAGATCAAGATGCCGAAGGCCGAGGAAATTTGTAAGAACTTTGACCTCTATTCGTCGGTAGCGTCATGCTCGTCCGGCGTCGAGCTGACGCAGGCACAGATCGTGCTGCTCGGCAACAAGCCTGGCGCGGGCGGACGGTACCGCATCGGTCATGCGGTGATGCGCGACGCGCTCGACATGGACAGTATCTACGACGCGATCCGCGACGCGGGGCTGGAGCTTCCGGAGCGGCCGCGCGCGGAGGATCTCAAAGGTCGCGTCGTCAACTGCTTTATGAAGTGCGAGGCCGACCGGCGCGGCACCCTGCGCGGCCGGCGGCAGATCATGCTCGACGATTCCGATGTGCATCATCACCGCCATTCCAAGGCCGCGGTCGGCGGCGTGGCGGCGGCGGCGATCGGCGAT
>CAZNSG010000309.1:0-5889 GCA_964575715.1 uncultured Hyphomicrobiales bacterium
TGGCGCAATAGCCGCATTGCGTGACCTGCTCCTCGATGTAGGCCTTTTGCAGCGGGTGCGGCTTCTCGGGCGTGCCGAGGCCGGCCAAGGTGACGACCTTGCCGCTGCCGATCGCGGTAACCGGCGTGACGCAGGAGCGGATTGGCTGGCCGTCGAGATGCACGGTGCAGGCCCCGCATTGCGCAAGTCCGCAACCGAACTGTGGGTTGTTCAACCCGATGTCGTTCTTGAGCGCATAGAGCAAAGGCATGTCCGGATCGGCATCGACCGTGTGGCTCTTGCCGTTGACGTTGAGCGAGAATTTCTGGGTCATGGCGGGCGCGTCCCTAAAAATATGTTGTATCGCATCGCCGCTTTTCGATTGGGCGCATTATAATTACTGCCAGGGTAAAGCATTCGCCCGAGCCTTGGAATATGCTCAATGATGAATTTTGGTTGGTCGGGGTATTTGTTCTTGTCGATCCACGCCTATCAATCTTGGCAGTCAGCAGCGTCAGGCCCGATGATCCGCGGCGCGGGGATGCAGGTTTCGCGCTAATCGGCGTTCGGCGATGCAAGAGCGCGCACCGCGGCGAACAGCGCGCGCACCTGTCGCTCGGATACATTATGGGTGATGAACACCAGCCGGCTGGTGCGATCGGCGTTGGGCCAAGCGGAAAGCTCAACCGGCGGATGGATGAGGTGCTGCACTGACTGGAACACCACCGGGCCTTTGCTGCCGGCAAGATTCAGCAGTCCCTTGACGCGCAAGAGGTCCGGACCGCGCAGCGCGACCAGTGTTTCCATCGCGCGCTGGAACACGAGCCATTCCATCGGCTTCTTTTCGCGGATCACGAAGCTGGTAATTCCGTCGCTGTGCGCGGCCTCCGCCACGAAGCCGGATCGTGCCGGCGCGGTAGCGTCCTGGCCGGAATCGATCAGGTGCTTGGGATCGATCGCTCCGTCCAAGGCCAGGTCTATCCCAGCGCGCGGATTCAACTCCTTCAGCTTCGCAGCGAGCAATTTCTTGGTCCTGCTGTCGGCAAGGTCGATCTTGGAGATCACCAGGCGGTCGGCGAGGATCGCTTGTTTGCGCGCCTCCGGGGCTCTGTCGAGATTGCGCGATCCATTGACCGCATCGACAAGTGTTAGCACGACCTCGATCGCGAATTCCGAACCAAGCGCGCGATCGGTCGAGAACGTCTGCAGGATCGGGCTTGGATCGGCGAGCCCGCTGGTCTCAATCAGGACGCGGCTAAAATGCGGAATCTTGCCGCGGTCGCGGTCGGCGACCAGCTTGCGCAGTGCGATCTGCAGATCAGTGCGGGTGTTGCAGCACAGACAGCCATTTCCGAGCAGCGTGATTTCGTCCGCGCTCGAGCGCAGCAGCGCGTCGTCGATGCCGACCGAGCCGAACTCGTTGACCAAGAGCGCCGTGCCGCGGCCCTCCGACGATTCGAGGAAACGGCGGACCAGAGTGGTTTTGCCGGCGCCGAGGAAGCCGGTGACGATGGTGACCGGAATGCGCGCGCCACGTTCCCGCCGCTGCCGCCGCCCGAACCGGCCGGCGGATTGAGAGGGAAAGAGGTCGAGAATGGTGTCGGTCATGACGTGCCGCTTGCTCTATCACCCTCCCCTGGAGGGGGAGGCATAGGCGGCCTTCGGCCGCCGTTCTTTACATCAAGAACGCCGACGCGAAGCGTCGGCTTTGGCGCGGAGCGCGCCGGGGTGGGGTGATCCTTGAGGCGGCGTGCGTGTTTCAGTGGATTTGGCTCTGCATCTCGTGAGCCATAAAGCGCAGCGTAGATTGTCTCCAGCACACCCTCAGGGTTATCGATAACATCGTTGTTCCAAAATCGCAGCACACGATATCCCTCCGACTCAAGCCATCGCGTACGCGATTCGTCATAAGTTTCGACGGCAGCTTCACCGTGATGCGAACCGTCTAGCTCAACGATGAAGCGGGAAGCCATGCACGCGAAATCGGCTACGTATGGGCCAATCGGCACTTGCCGCCGAAAATGTGTGCCCTTGGTTTCTAGTTTACGAAGGAGTCGCCAGAGCATCATTTCAGCGCCTGTCTGATTGGCGCGGAGCCGGCGCGCAGTTGCGCATCGGAATTTGCTCATCGAAGTCTGGGATGTCATCACAATCACACCACCCCGGCTCGCTTCGCTCGCCGACCCTCCCCCTCCAGGGGAGGGTAAGAGCTTGCCGCCCTTCGGAATATTAGAAATCCATCTCCAGGATATAGAGCCCGCCGACATGGCGATCGACCGTGTAGACGATTTCGCGCTCATCGACGAACACGTCGTTGAGCTGGATTGTCCCAGTCGGCGCGCCGGGCGGCGCCGGCGGCACGAAGGCCGCGATCGCCTGCGGCTGGTACGGATTGGAGATATCGTAGGCGCGCAGGCCGCCGTTGAAGAAGGTGCCGAGCACGATCTGATCGGACCGCCAGCTGGTCGGCAGCGGGACGTTCTCGTGGATATTGTGGGCGCCGAACCGCCCGCGCGCGGCAAACGCCTTGTGATCGGGCAGCGGGCAAGTCGAGATCGGAACGAGATTGGTCTCGTCGCGCGCATCCAGGATCCAGACGAGCTTCGGCCAGTCCTTGGCGTTATTCTCGGTCGACTCATCGGTCACCAGCATCAGGCCGCGATCGAACAGCGGCACGACCGTGTGCATAAAGCCGGTGTAGGGCGGCGAATTGGTCCAGGACGAGATGCGTTTGGGGTTGCCCTTATCTGAGATGTCGAGGATGTGCATCCCGCCGTCGATGTAGGCGAGGTAGCAGCGGTCCGGGCGCTGCGGGTAGACGTTGCAATTGTGCGCGCGGTAGCCCTTGTCGAGCGGGTGACGCGGCGGCGGCATCACGTTGTCGCCCTGCTTGGTGCCGGGCATGTGCCAGCGTCCGAGTTCGCGCGGCTTGGAAGGGTTGCGAACGTCGATACAGCGGTAGAACTGGTCGTCCTGCGGATGGGTCGGAACGAAATCGGCCGAACTCGACGCCATATGGACGTATTGGCCGTCGCAGAACCAGAGCTGGTGCACGCCGCGCGAATGCGGGCCGGAGCAATCGAAGAACGAGATCGAACGCGGCTTCTCCGGAATGGAGATGTCGAACAGTTCCATGCCCGCGGGCTGCTGGCCCTTCTTCTGCGTCTGGTAGGCGACGGCCATGATGTTCCCGCAGGTCTCCAGCGAGTTGGAGCGCATGTGGCTCTGCGGCAGATCGGTCTGACAGACCACCTTGGGCTTGCGCGGGTTGGAAACGTCGACGGCGGTAAAATTCTTCGGCGCGCTTTCGTGCGCAAGCCAGATGATGCGGCGGCCGTCGGGCGCGATCTGCACCGACATGCCCTCGCCCATGCCGCCAAAGCCGTCGAGCATGTGATGGGAGAGCAGCTTGAAATTCCAGGTGACGATGCCGGAGCCGTTTGAGCGTGCGGAACTTTTACCGACCGGCGCCGTCTTGGTTGCTTTCTCGGCCACTTTTTTCTTGTCAGGTTTCTTATTAATGGAATTTTTTCCAGCCTTCTTCTTAGCGCCTTTCATAATCAACTCCATCGATGGGAATTATGTGTCTGCTGGCGAGCACGTTTAGCGTGTTTTAATTCTCGAAGCGAGAGACTTCAACGAGAAGGGCCGGCGCTGGAGCATGATACCGAAAAGTGGGGACCGGTTTTCGGATAAGATCATGCTCAAATAAAAAGCTAGACCATGATCCGATTCAATCGGATCATGGTCTGAGCCGGCCCTTGTTGCCAAAGATTGGGCTTGGTCGTCAGGCCCCCGCGCGCGCCTTGTCCATAAAGTCGGTGCGGAGCGCCTTCTTCCAGTCCGGAATCGCCGAAATTTTCTTTTCCCTGAGCAGGACTTCGGCGTGGTGTTGCATGTAGGGGCCAAGATCCTTAGGAAAGCCGGGATCGACCTCGACGCGGCCGAGCGCCTTGGCGAAGGTCGCGGGCGACATGGTGTAGCCCTTCGAGGTGAAGAACGAGTAGATGACGTCGGAAACCTTTTTCGGGTTCTGCTTGAAGTCGTTCGCCACTTCGAGCCAGGCTCTGAGATAGGCGACTACGGCGTCGGGACTCTTCTCGATGAACTCGGGTGTGGCGGCCATGAAAACCGGCACTTTGTCCACGCTCGACATGTCCATGAGGATATCGCCAATGCCGTCGGCATCGGCGATCGCATTGTAGGGTTCGACGTTGACCATGGCGTCCACTGTTTTCGCCGACATGGCCGCGATCATGTTGTTCACATCCATGCGGACTTCCTGGTAGTCGCCTTTCTTGAGACCGTTTGCCGGTCCGATCTGGTCGACGAAGATATTGCCGATCGACGATCCGGTCTGGTTGGCGATCTTCAGGCCCTTGAGCTGTTCGAGTTTGGTGATTTTCAGATCCTTGCGTGCAACGACGGCAGCGGTCTTGCCGACATGCTCGATCACGGCAATGGCGACAAGTCCGCCCTTGTCGTGCCCGATGATGAAGGAGGGGCCGGCATAGGTGCCCAAGTCCACCTGGCGCGCCACCATCTGCTGCATGGTGAGATTGCCCGAAGGCACGGCAAATTCCTCAAACTTGATGTTGCGCCTTTCCAATGCGCCCGAGCGCATCAGATAATATGTCGGCATGCCCCAAATATTTGTCTGATAACCCTGGCGTATGGCAACTGCCTGAGCGGCCGCCTCTCGTTCCGATCCGAGGCCCAGCACCAGCACGCTCGCGCCGGTCGCGGCGAGATATTGCCGGCGATTCATTTCCAGATATTTATTGCTCATTGCCGTTCTCCCTTTTGCTGTTCGATGTCCCGCCACCGCTGCTAAATTGGTCAGGCGTGTTTCGTCTCCTGGCCGAGATGGCGTAGAAGCTGTTTCTGGTAATCGAGAAATTCTACGCTGAGCGGATCGCGCGGCCGCTCAAGACGAATGGGTATCTCGGCCTTCACTTGGCCCGGGTGCGGAGTCATGACAATCACGCGGTCCGCGAGATAGACCGCTTCCGCTACATTATGCGTCACATAGATCACGGTCTTGCGTGTCTCCCGCCATACGTCTGCGAGCAGCCGCTGCATGTCGTCGCGCGTAAACGCATCGAGTGCGGCAAACGGCTCGTCCATCAAGAGCACCGCCGGATTATAGGCGAGCGCACGGGCGATGGCGACCCTCTGCTGCATGCCGCCTGACAGATGGTGCGGATAGGATTGCACGAATTTATCGAGCTTGACCAGTTTGAGCTGCGCGCGCGCTATATCCTCGCGCTCGGCCTTGGGCATCCCCTTCATTTCCAACCCGAACGCGACATTTCCCAGTGCCGTACGCCAGGGAAAAAGTTGAGCGAAGTCCTGAAACACCACGCCACGATCCATGCCATGGCCGGTAACGGCTTGACCGCCGATGCGGATTTGCCCGCCGGTCGGCGCAAGAAAGCCGGCGATGATATTGAGCAGCGTCGACTTGCCGCAGCCGGAAGGGCCAACGATGCAGAGAAATTCCGACGCCTCGATGCTGAAGCTCACGCCTTGCACGCCGGGCACCTGACCGGCGGGTGTGTCGTAGACCAGCGTGACGTCCTGCACCTCGATATGGGGCATCGATCCTCCTAGCCGCGCACTCATAGACGCTATATCGTCATCGATCCAGCAGGCGCCGGAGGCGGTTTGCCGCCGATTTGCCGCAGGTCGGATCGAGAGCATGCCATGTATATTTCTCCGCAAATTCGCACCCTTGTTGTCACCGTGATCGCGGCGTCCGTCGCCGGCATTGCAAGTCCAAGCTCGGCGCAGCCATATCCCAGCCGCACCGTGCATCTCATCGTCCCCTATGCCGCGGGCGGCACCGGCGACATTGTCGCACGCGTGATCGCGGACCGGCTCGCGAGCGCGATCGGTCAGACGGTCGTG
>CAZNSG010000310.1:0-5349 GCA_964575715.1 uncultured Hyphomicrobiales bacterium
CCCGCGGCGAAATCCCCATAGCGCCCGCGGCAACCTCTGCCCGTAACCGACCGCGATTTCGTGCCTTGGCGCTTTTCGGACGCCGGTCGTCGGAGCGCGTGGATGGCGCCGTCATGCCGGCATCCGAAAACCTGCACAGGAGGAGACATCACGCCGTTGGTTAAGCCAAGGAGAGTCGAGCCTACACGCCTTCCGATTACCGATGCAATTTCCAGCTCCGACCCCGTTTATCTTGCTTCGACGCCACCACCCCAGGCGTATCTCTAACCGCTGCGACAAAATTTCGCGCAATTTGCTGGCCGCACTTTGTTTCGCTGCGTCGGTCGTTTAGCGGCTTAGGGCGCACCTCGACTCTAATTTCTGAGTGACATAACATGATCCGACGTTCCAATGCCGCTTCGTACCGCGGCGTGGGCTAACAAACGGCAGCAACATCGTAATCTCTGGGGGTCGAAATGCGTGGACTCACCCGGATTCACAATGGTCTCTTAGATCTAGTAATTGGACTTGCGCTGTGCGTGCTGGCACCCGCAGTCAGTCAAGCGCAAACCGTATCTTTTATCGCGCCGCCGCGCACCATCGCCGACATCACGGCGATCCTCGATCAGGAAAAGCCCCATCCGATGGTCGCCGCACGCATGCGCGCCGACGCCGATGCCACGCCGTCGGCAGATGCCGACAAGAAGAGCCTGTCGCGCTTTTACTACGACCGCAGTTTTGCGCGCGCCGCCATTGGCGAGAACCGCGAATCTCTGGCTGACGCGGAGAAGGCCGTCGAATACGGAAAAGGATCGGTTGAACTGAATGAACTCGGCCGCACGAGCCAGCGGTTGGCCTTGCAATATTCAATTATGGGAGATCCCAAGAAGTCACTGCAGGTCCTGTTACCCATGCTCCGCGATCACGATCAGCAGGGAGCTCGGGGAAGATTGATTAACACCTATGGCTTGATTGTCGAACGCTATATTGCGCTCGGCGATTTCAGTCAGGCGGAGGCCAACGTCAGACGCGTTCAGGCGTTGATGCAAGAATTGCGCAAATCGCCGAGGTACGGTGGCTTCCTTCGTTTCACGTGGGAATCCGATACCGAGCAAGCCGGAGCGCGGCTTTATGAAGCGCGTGGCCAGTTTCGGGAGGCTGAGGCTTCCTATCGGCGCGCGGAGACCTTGAAACGAGAATCGATTCGCCAGCGGAATACATATGAGTATCCTCCGCCGGTAGGCCAGCTCGAGGTCGCGTCCGATAATCTGCTCGCCTCGCAAGGCCGCATGAAGGCCCGCCAGGGACGCATTGCCGAGGGCGAGGCCGACGTGCGCCAAGCGCTATTGAGTCGGCTCAAGCGAACCGGCAAATACAATCTGGTCGCCGTTAATTTTGTCGGCTTTCTTGCAAATCTGTTGGTTGAGCAGGGACGCTTCGCGGAAGCGGAGCAACTGAGCCGGAGACAAGTCGAAATCCAACAGACGCTTGGAGTTCCGAAAGATGCGCAAAACAACGCCACGATACTGAGCCAGCTCGCATCAATTCTGAATCTGCAAGGTCGCTGGGCGGAATCGGCGCAGGTTTATGCGGAGCTCGACCAGGCGACCAAGACCTGGGAGCCGGCGCGCCGGGAAGGGTTGCTGCTCAATTCCGAGCATATCGCCACGCTCTACAATACAAACAATCTGACCGCCGGCATCGCCGCCGCCGAGCGATTGCTCGCGCGGCAGAAAGCGCGCTTGGGCGAGCAGCACGTCGATACCGCGCTGACGCGCGGACTGCTCGGCATCGGCTTCTTCCGCGCCAATCGCGACGCCGATTCGCTGCGCGAGTTCAAGCTGGCCGTGCCGATCCTGATGGCGCGCTCGCGCGAGACTGACGACGATGATCCTACCGTTACCGCCGCACGCGAGCAGCGGACGCAAATCGTGGTCGAATCCTACGTCGCGCTGTTGTTGCGCCTGGGACCCGCAGCGGGCGGCGATTCGGCAGGCGAGAGCTTCAGGCTGATCGACACGATCCGCGGCCGCTCCGTGCAGCGCGCGCTAACCGCTTCGAGCGCGCGGGCGACGGCCAAGAATCCGGCACTCGCGGAACTCGTGCGTAAGAACCAAGACCTTGAGAAACAGGTCGGCGCGCAGCTTGGCCTGCTCAACAACGTGCTGGCGATGCCGCCCGAACAGCGCGACGCCAATGCCGTCAAGACGCTGCAGGCCGAGATTGACAAGCTGCGCACGGCGCGCGATGCGGCAAAGCGCGAACTCGCCGGAAAATTCCGCGACTACGCGAGCCTGGTGGAGCCGGCGCCGCCGTCGGTCGACGACGTCAGGGCCGTGATGCGGGCCGACGAGGCGTTCCTGTCGATCTATTTCGGGCGCGAGGCCAGTTTCGTGTGGGCGGTGCCGAAGAGCGGACCGATCGCGGTCGCCGCCATACCGGTCACCGCCGGCGCGATCGAGGGCACGATCAAAAAGCTCCGCGAAGCGCTTGAGCCCAATGCGGCGATGGTGTCCGACATTCCGCCGTTCGATGTGGCGCTCGCACACGAGTTTTTCGTGCAAATCCTCAAACCCGTTGAAGCCGGCTGGCGGCCGGCCAAGAATCTGATCGTTGCGACCAACGGCGCACTCGGCCTCTTGCCGCTCGGTCTGCTGCCGACGGCGCAAGCCGCGGTCAAGACCGACACTGAGACGTACTTCTCCGGTTATCGCGACGTGCCGTGGCTCGCACGCACGCATGCGGTGACCTTGGTGCCATCAGCGGCGGCATTGCGCACGCTGCGGCAGTTGCCGCCGGGCTCGGACAAGCGCGAGCGCATGATCGGCTTCGGCGATCCGTTCTTCAGCAAGGAGCAGGCCAGCGCCGCGACGCAGCCGAATGGGGCTCAACAGGTCGCATCAACCGCGACGCGCGGGATGCCGTTGGTGCGTCGCGCGGCGCCACAGACGCAAGGCGTGAACAGTGCGCAACTCGGACTCCTGCCACGCCTCCCCGACACCGCCGACGAACTTAAATCGATAGCGCTGGCGTTACAGGCCGATCCCTCGAAGGTGCTCAATCTTGGCAAGGCCGCCAATGAAGCAGCGGTGAAGAACACCGACCTGTCGAAGTTTCGCATCATCGTGTTCGCGACGCACGGGCTAGTGCCGGGCGAGCTCGACGGCCTGCATCAGCCGGCGCTGGCATTGAGCGCGCCCGATGTGGCGGGCGTGCCCGGCGACGGGCTCCTGACCATGGAAGAAATCCTCGCGCTCAAGCTCGACGCGGATTGGGTCGTGCTCTCCGCCTGCAATACCGGCGCGGGTGCCGGCGCGGGTGCGGAAGCCGCCTCCGGGCTTGGACGCGCGTTTTTCTACGCCGGCACGCGGGCGATCCTGGTGACCAACTGGTCGGTGCATTCGCAATCGGCGCAGGTACTGGTTAGCGACCTGTTCCGCCGCCAGGCCGCCGATTCGAGCATCACGCGCGGCGAAGCCTTGCGGGCGGCCATGATGGCGGTGCTCGACGGTCCGGGCTATACGGATGCGCAGGGCAAGACGCTCTTCAGCTACGCCCACCCGCTGTTCTGGGCGCCCTACACCATCATCGGGGATGGTGGCGGTAGAAACTGACAGCTGAGTGGTCAAAATGCCAACGATAATGGCGAGATCAGTCCCTCGGACCCGTTCAGGACCTTTCCTTGTGAGCAATCAAGCGCGGACTCAAGTTCCACCGTCCGCATCTGAATTCAATTGAATGACAGACTATGAAACGGGGAGTATCAACATGGAAGGATTTTGCACAAGGCATTTGTACCTTCGCTTGATGTTGATGGTTGCATTGCTTGTCTTCGCTTGCACGGCGCAAGCGGAACAAATTCGTATTGTTGCCTTCGGCACCAGCGCGACCTACGGCCGTTATCTCTCGCGCGGCGACGCCTATCCAGCCAAGCTAGAGCGGGCATTGCGGGCAAAAGGCCATGACGTCGTCGTGAGCAATGCCGGAAAAAACGGCGACTTCGCCGCAGCCGCGCTTGACCGGCTCGATTCGGCGGTGCCACGCGGAACCCACATCGCCATTGTTGAATTCGGAGTGAACGAGGTCAAACTCAAGGGCCTTGACGCGGCGACCATTCGCAGAGATGTCGGCGCTCTCGTGGCACGGTTGCGGGCACGTGGAGTTCATGTGTTGCTCTGGGATTATATGCAACTCGACCTGGCAACCGTCGCGTCTGTTAACGGTGCCGATTCGTTTCGGTACCCTAACTCTACCAATCGAGATCCGAAATATCTGATTCCCAACGATCCGCTGCGGCATCTCAATGCGGCCGGATACGACGTCATCGTCGCTGATATGCTGCCGTCGGTCGAAGCGGCGGTCGCGAAAGTGCGCAAATGACGAATTCGTATTAAGGACCGCTTTGGGTGCGCTACGTCGGGTTACCCTCCGAGAGCGGCGCAGTAGACCAAATCGAATCGAGCGAGGATTGCTCCTATCCTTTATCTCCCGGTGGCCGATACCTGATCGACGAGGCCTTTTGCAAGGCTGCGAGCGTCTCCTCAACGGTCAGTAAGGCAGTCGTCTGAAAAGAGCTCAGCGCTCCGCCAGCGCCGATCGCGATCGCCGTGGCTGCCATCGAGACGTTATCCGGAGCCTCCCACAAGTTGTATGCGTCGTGATCGCCGAAGGCATACCAGAAACCATGCAACTTTCCGCCAACCGCTTCGATGTACTGTTTGGCTGCTGCTCGTCGGTCCTCGGGGTTCTTTATGAGCTTCGCCCATGTTGCTGGCGTGTAACTGAACCGAGTCAGGTAGAAAGGCATCGGTCTTCCTCCTTCGCTTTCATCCTACCGGCGGTCTCAAAGTGTGCCGGATCAGATGTCCCTAGCGTGCCCTTCGCGCGTCTGCACCGCAAGACTGCCGGTGGATGGCCGACGAGATGAACGCGTAACTGATCGAGCATTTATAAGTCGGGATAGCTGCACGTTGCCCGTGCTGCGTTGCACCGAAGTCTCGCAGCAAATCGACGTGATGGGTCAATATGGACGTTTTCGCCATGTCCGCGCCTGGTCCGCTTTTCCCCTGATCGCGTCCAGAATAACGGACATCGCCGGCCCCGGTCCACGCCGACATCTGAAGGGGGCAGAGCCGCTCAGCCCTGCCCCCGCGAGTTCAGATTTCGACCTGCTCTGCGATGGCGAGGGCGTCGTCGACCTCGATGCCGAGATACCGGACGGTGCTCTCTATCTTATGTCCCGTGGGACATAGGATCGATTATGTCCCGCGTCGGACTATGTCCCGTTGTGGACAGTTGAGCTGATCTGCCGCGCGTTGATGCTCAGCGCGCCGGACATAGCGATCCTCCTTGCTGGGCACTTCCGCCCAC
>CAZNSG010000311.1:0-3895 GCA_964575715.1 uncultured Hyphomicrobiales bacterium
GCGATGAGAACACCATCGACCTCGCCGCCATCGATCATTTGCAGAATTGCCACCATAGGCTCGGGCGGATTGAGTCCACGCAAATTGATGTGGACGGCATCTGGCGTGCGCCAGATCCGTGATTCATCGTTTGGTCCTCCGCAGTGCATGAAGCAGCCTCGCCTGTGTCTCGAAGCGATGTCACCGGCGCAAAATGCAAAGGCATGAATATGCATTTGTTGCGCCCAATCATGATATTTTAGTACGAAAATACGCAATTTTCGCCTACGGTCTTTCCCTTAAGGGGTGAGGATTCGAAAACGCATTGATGGGGGTCATGGCTGCACGCACACCAAAGGCGGCGGAGACAAACGGGTTTGCGATCCGGCGAGTCCGAGTTGGCGATATTCCTCATGTTATCGCTCTCGACGAACGTGTGACCGGGCTGGCTAAGCCGCGCTATTGGCAGGATGTATTCGAGCGCTATGGCAAGCGCCGCCTCCAGGAGAGGCAATTCATGGTGGCCGAGCCCGACGAGGCTGATGCCCGCATGCCGATCCTGGGATTTATTATTGGCGAAGTGCGGGCATGGGAGTTCGGCTCAGCGCCGTGTGGCTGGGTATTCGCGCTTTCGGTTGAACCCAAGGCCCGGCTGCAAGGTATCGGAGAAGAGCTGTACAAAGCGATTTCGAATGAGTTCTTGAATGCGGGAGTGAGCAAGATGCGGACAATGGTCGCACGAGACAACCGGCTTCATCTGATGTTTTTTCGCAGCGAGGGCATGATGGCAGGCCCCTACATTCAGCTCGAGAAGGAACTCGGCTAACAAGCTGGACTCGGCGCGATGACCCACCTCTCTATAAAACACCGACAGATTGGGATGCCATGAAGCTGCAGATTTCGAGCCGGCTTGCCGTTTTTGCTCTATTGGAACTGGCTGCGCATCCGGAACGTCAATATTCGGTCGCTGAAATCGGCAAAAAGTACCGCATTTCCAGTCACCACCTTGCGAAAGTCATGCACATTTTGTCCCGCGCCGGTCATGCGCGATCCATGCGCGGTGCCGGAGGCGGATATCAATTCAGCGGCAATGTTCGACGCACGACCTTGCTCGATATCATTGAGTTGTTCGAAGACTTGGGATCCACCAAAGTCGACCCGGGAGAGGCAACTGACGAGGGCCGAGTTCTGCGTGAAATCTTGGGCGAGATCGACGATATCGCGCGTGCGACCCTTGGATCGATCACGATTGCGACGATGCTGAAATTGGTCGGCCATCGCCGGAGCGACAACCAATCCGCCATTCGGCGGCCGCGGACGCCCACGGCGACAAGAGCCTAGAGTCCTATAAATCTTGATGGAATCAAAGCCGGGCTCCAGCTTCTTGTTTGAGTATGATTTTTTTCGAAAACCGATTCCCACCCCGGATCAAATTCGGGGCAGGCTTTTTCGGGATCATGCTCTATGGCTGGAAGCGCGGCTGAGAGCATCAGCATCGGTTTGCTGGCGTCCGTGACACTTGAAGCAACATTGGTCCATAAGAGAGCACAAAGCCGCCGAAAGCAGCAACCCACGCAAAGGCGGCGATGTGGAGCAAGAGCTCGGCATGACCGATTGTCGCTCCAATCCGAGCAATCGCGGCGATCACGACCAATCCATAGACGGCCTCAGTCGCACGTGATGCGGAAAGAAACCGGCCGGTGTGCCCGAGCGTCACCCGCGTCATGACGGCGAGTGTCATCATTCCGACCGCGCCACCGGTCCAAGCGTGGAGTCCTGCGCTAACCGACACACTTTCGGGACGGATCAATGCGAGGCCGATCAGGAGAAAGCCGATCGGAACGAAGCTGTAACCAATGTGAAGTGCCAAGACGAGCCGATCGAAAAATGTGCGATCACCGGCCCAACGCGCCAAACGCGCCATGTGAACGAGGCCGGCAAGGATTAACAATCCGCCCGTGACGTTGCCGGATGGCAGGACAATCCATGTTGTCAGTGCAATTACGCCGGTCGCAATTGAAAATGCATCGAGTCGAGAGAATGAGCGTGGAAGCCGAGCGGTCTTGCCGTCGATGCGCGTCTGACGTTGCAGATAGTTGTGCGTAAAGCTTGGGATAATGCGTCCTCCGACCAACATGATCAGGGCGATAGCGGAAGCAATTCCAATTCGAGTTCCATACTCGGCCGTACCGCTGATTGCGGCCTCCAGGTGAAACACAATATTCCCTGCAATCAAGACAATGAGTATCGCCATAACGCGGAGGTTGCGCCAATTGCGGCCGGCGATAATCTCCCGCAGCGCGACGCCAGCGAGTGCGACCAAGAATGAAACGTCGATGAGCGCGACCAAGCCAGCGCTGGTCAAGGCCGAGACCAGGATCGCAATGCGGCCGGCAAACCAGAGCGCGACGAGGGCTGCAAGCGGCAATCCGGCAACCGGAAGGCGGCCGGTCCAATTTGGAATGGCGGTAAGCAAGAAACCTGCAACGATGGCGACGAGGTAACCGTACAACATCTCGTGGACGTGCCAATCGCGCGGCGCAAAGGCAGTCGGCAACGTCAGTTCCCCAAAGAATTGTGGAATCCAAATTGCAAGGGAGATAGCCGCCCACGCGGATCCCGCCAGGAAAAACGGCCGAAATCCATAGCTGAACAGCGCTGGACCGCGGTAGCTACGGGGGACACGAGGTACGGCCGTCATGAGGTCTTATTCCGTCGTTCAAAGCTGCCCAGCTTCAGCGAACAAGCTAAGTAATAATGGGTAGTGCCAGATCGTCCCATTCCCGGAGCCCCCGTGCTGTCAGGACCACCTCGTCATTGGCGACAATGGACCAGAGCGGCACCCCCGCCGTCTGGTCGAGTGTTTTGCGGTATCGTCGCAAGTCTGAGAAGCTCTCCATTCGGGCAATCGACTATTGCATTTGAGCCGTCCTGCTGTTGGTGTTGATGAAGAGGACTGCGATCTGATCCATGCAAGTAATGTGGTCGCGAATCAATTTGGGAAACTTGCTGCGCAAGAGCGATTGCGTCTTTCGCCAAACCTTGGTGCTCGATACCGCCGCCCGCCGGCGCAATCGCCCTCGGCTGTTCGTTTCAACTAATTATTTGAAAATGAACTCGAAAGGATTGCAAAGGTCTTGATTTTGATCAAGGCAGCTTGAGCCATCGAACGAGCTCGTTGGCGCCAATATAAGGCATTGTACGGGTTTTTTGCCGGTGTCGAGGAGATTTGCACGAGCGCGAGGCGATATAACCCTATGGTTGCTCGGCAGGAAATTCTCTATCGTTCAAAAGTATTTCAGGACCGCCTCGACCACAGCCTGGGGGTAATCCTGTCGCTGTCATCGGGTTCGCGCAGCCACATCATGCCCTCGAAACTTACGCCTGGCGATCTTCAAATCATCACGCGCATTACGGTCTTCCGAGGTCTCAAGCCTGAAACCGTCGAGCATATCGTCGCCCCTGCTACTGCCACCATGCTGAAGGCCCATGAGTCCTTGTTTCGACAGGGAGATCCGGCAACAGCTTTCTTCATCGTGATCGATGGCTGGGTGAAGCTTTATCGCATCACCCTATCTGGCGATGAGACGGTCATTCATATTTTGACAAAAGGTGACAGTTTCGCCGAGGCAGTCGCGTTCACCGGCATTCGTTATCCGGCCTCTGCCGAGGCAATAAGCGATGCGCGCGTTGTGCGCATCCCGGCCGATCATGTCGTTCGCTGCATACGGGAGAGCCCCGATATCGCATTGGCCATGATCGCGTCGACGTCGCAACATTTGCATCACCTCGTGCAGCAGGTTGAGCAGCTCAAGGCGCAAAGCGGGGTCCAGCGGGTTGCGGAGTTTCTCGTTTCATTGTCTTCAGTCGATCATGGCCCCTGCGATATTGCGCTGCCTTATGACAAGGTGCTGAT
>CAZNSG010000312.1:0-4245 GCA_964575715.1 uncultured Hyphomicrobiales bacterium
CCGACTTGCGGTGGTTCGAGACGCGCACTTCGTGCGCTCCTCACCATGAGGCCGAGCGAAATTGCGTGAGATACCTCACACCCCCTTCGCTATCTCGCGCAGCTTGAACTTCTGAATCTTCCCCGTGCTGGTCTTCGGCAGTTCCGCGAACACCACGTGGCGCGGCACCTTGTAGCCGGCAAGGTTCTGCTTGCACCAGGCGACCAGTTCCTCCGCGCTCGCCTTGCTCCCGGGCTTTAGCTCCACGAACGCGCACGGCGTCTCGCCCCATTTCTCGTCCGGCTTGGCCACTACCGCCGCCGCCTGCACGGCAGGATGCTTGTAGAGCGCCTCCTCCACCTCGATGGAGGAAATGTTCTCGCCGCCGGAGATGATGATGTCCTTGGAGCGGTCCTTGAGCTGGATGTAGCCGTCGGGGTACATCACGCCCAGATCCCCGGAATGGAACCAGCCGCCCGAAAATTCCTTCGCGGTCGCCGATTTGTTTTTCAGATATCCCTTCATCACCACATTGCCGCGGAACATCACCTCGCCCAGCGTTTTCCCGTCGCGCGGCACGCGAGCCATGGTTTCCGGGTCGAGCACGTCGAGCGCTTCCAGCGGCACAAGGCGCACGCCCTGGCGCGCCTTCTTCGCCGCCTGCTCGGGCAGCGAAAGCGCGTCCCATTCGCGCTGCCATTCGTTCACCGTGGCGGGCCCGTAGGTTTCGGTCAGCCCATAAACGTGCGTGACGTTGAAGCCCGCCTCCTTCATGGCGGCGAGCACGGCTTCCGGCGGCGGCGCGGCGGCGGTGACGAATTCCACCGTGTGGGGCAGCGGCTTCTTCTCGGCTTCGGCTGCGTTGAGCAGCGCCGCCATCACGATCGGCGCACCGCACAGGTGCGTAACCTTATGCGTGGCAATCGCGTCGTACATGGCGCCCGCGCGCACCGCGCGCAGGCAGACATGCGTGCCGGCCACCACCGAGAGCGTCCACGGATAGCACCAGCCGTTGCAGTGGAACATCGGCAGCGTCCACAGATAGACCGGATGCCGGCCCATGGCGCAGCCCAGCACGTTGCCGATGGCCAGCAAATATGCGCCGCGATGGTGATACACCACGCCCTTGGGATCGCCGGTGGTGCCCGAAGTGTAGTTGAGCGCAATCGCGTCCCATTCGTCGTCTGGTATTTTCCAGTCGAAGGCTGGATCGCCAGCCTTGATGAACTCCTCGTATTCGATGGCGCCCAGCCGTTCGCCCGTGCCGGTAAATTCGGGATCGTCGTAGTCGATCACCAGTGGCTTAACTTTGCAGATTGAAAGCGCCTGCTTCACCACCGTGGAAAATTCGCGGTCGGCGATCAGTACCTTGGTCTCGGCATGATCGAGCATGAACGCGATCGTGGCGGCATCGAGCCGCGTATTGATGGTGTTGAGCACCGCGCCCGCCATCGGCACGCCGTGGTGCGCCTCCAGCATCGCCGGCGTATTGGCGAGCACAGCGGAGACCGTATCGCCGCGCTTGATCCCGCGCTTGGCAAGCGCCGAGGCCAGCTGCCGCGAGCGCGCATAGAACTCGGCATAGGAGCGCCGCAGCGCCCCGTGGATGATCGCGGTATGGCCCGGAAACACCGACGCCGCGCGCTCCAGCAGCGTGAGCGGGGTGAGCGGCTGGAAATTCGCCGCATTGCGGTCGAGATCGGTATCGTAGGGCGTCTTAACCATGGCGGTCCTCTTATCGTAGGCTTGAACCTAAGCAACAAGACAGGGCGCGATCAATTGATACATAATCGGGCGTGTCGATGGTAAGCATGCAAGCGTGTCGCATGGGCCGGGCGTTTACGCGTCGAAGCCGCGTCCTAATGTTTTTGGCGGCCGTGCTGCTGCTGGCCGGTCATGGATCGGCGCAAGCCGCCATCAAGATCGTGGCGATTGGCACCAGCAACACCTACGGCCGCCACGTTGCGCGCGGCGAGGACTATCCGTCCAAGCTCGAAGCCGCGCTTAAAGCGCGGGGTTACGATGTGCGGGTCATCAATGCCGGCAGGGACGGCGATACCGTTGCCGGCGGGCTCGCCCGCCTCGACGCCGCGGTGCCGCCGGACAGCCAAATCGCCATTGTCGAGTTTGGCGTCAACGACCGGCGCGCGGGTGTCAGCATGGCGATCATCCAAACCGGCCTGGATCGGATCGTCGATCGCTTGCGTGAACGCAATGTCGAAGTTGTGGTCGCGAATTACATCGACGTTTCGGGTGGTCCGCTGGTGCGTGGAACCTACTTCGTGCCGTTCGATGTGAGCCGCTTTCCCCCATCGCATAAAATTCCCGACGACCCGTATCACCATCTCAACGCAGCCGGTTATGACGTTATCGTCGCCCGCATGCTGCCGGCGCTCGAAGCGCTGATTGCGCGTGTGCGCGAACGCGAGCGAGAGCGGAAACGTTAAAGCGGGTCGTCAGCCGGGCCAGATGAAACCGGCAACGCCCCGCCGGGTCAGTTCGAGCGAAAGCAGAAAAACAATCACATAGGTGATGCGGTAGAACAATTCGTTCGGCGTGATGCGCACCAGCCAGACGCCGAGAAAATTGCTCGCGATCGCAAGCGGTAAGAGCACCGCCGAGGTCGCCAGCCCCGACGTCGAGAATTGGCCGAGCGCGAAATACGGGATGATCTTCATGGCGTTGACGGCGGCGAAGAACCACACGGTGGTGGCGACATAGACCATCTTGTCGAGCCGCTGCGGCAGCACAAAGACGTAGTAGGGCGGGGCGCCGATCTGGATCAGCGTCGAGGTGAACGCCGCGAGCGCCCCGCAGCCCGTGCCATACGCGGCGTTCGGCGGCGGCCGTATTTTTTTCGGCGCCGGGCCGAACCAGACGTAAAACACCAAGGCAAGCCCGATCAGCCCGACCACAGTCAGGATCAACGCGTCGGAGACATAGGCCGCGAACAGCCACGCGGCGCCGACGCCGGCCACCGCTCCCGGCAGCATCACCTTGAGATTCCACGCGTCCCATTGCCGCCGGTAGATCCAAACCGAGATTGCATCTTGTAAAAGAATGATCGGCAACAGGATCGCCGCCGCCTGCAGCGGCGGCATCAGCAGCGCGAGCAGCGGCGTCGAGACCATGCCGATGCCGGAAAATCCGCCCTTGGACAGGCCGAGCATGACCACCGCCGGAACGGCGAGCACATAGAACAGCGGATCGGTGATGATATTCATGCCGGCCGTATCATCTCGCTGAGCGCGCCGCGGATCAGCTCGATCGAAATAAAGAACATCAGCACATAGGCGATGCGGAAAAACAGTTCCGCCGGCGTGCGCCGCACCAGCCAGATGCCGGCATAGTTCGCCGCCATCGCCGCCGGCAGCAGCATCGCTCCGGTGGCGAGATTGTCCAGCGTCAATTGGCCGAGCGCGCCATAGGCCGGGAGTTTCATGACATTGCTGGCGGCGAACATCATGGTGATGGTGCCGACATAGGTGAACTTTTCCAGCTTCTGCGGCAGCAGGTGCATCTGCCAGGCCGGCCCCCCGGCATTGGCCAGCATGGTGGTGAAACCGCCGATCACGCCGAAGGCTATTCCGGTCGCGGTATTCGGCCGCGGCGCCAGGCGATCGAAGCGCATACCGAGCCAATGCCGCAGCACGAACACCCCGATGATCGCGCCGACCGCGAGCCGGATATGCGCCGCCGACAACGCCGCGGCGAACAGATAGGCGATGGCGATCCCGGCCGCCATGCTCGGGATCATGATCTGCAAGTTCTTTGCGCTCCACGTGCGCCGATAGGTCCAGACCGTCAGCACGTCCTGCGCCAGGAGCGTCGGCAGCAGGATCGCGGCCGCCTGCAGCGGCGGAATGAACAGCGCGAGCAGCGGCAAACCCATCACGCCGAGGCCGAAAAAGCCGCCCTTGGAGAGACCGAGCAGGGATACCGCCACCAAGGCGGTGGCCGCGAACCAGGGATCAAAGAGCAAATGCACGAATGAATATCGCGGGCTGGGTTGAGAAGATCGCAGATAAGCTGAACCGCGCGCCCCGCGCCAGCCCGGTTCGGGTATGGCGGTTCATCTCTCATGCGTGCCGCACGCTTTGAGCAATCGGGGACATGTACCCGCTTCACCTCTCCCCGCTTGCGGCTATACGATTCACACATTTCAGAAGCCAATAGAAATTGACTCTGGATCAAGGACTTAGCTTACCCTCGATGTGGAAGCAGCCAAGGTTCGGGGTTGGATGCAGACGCTGAAAAGACTCACCT
>CAZNSG010000313.1:0-3657 GCA_964575715.1 uncultured Hyphomicrobiales bacterium
ATGGTGGTGTCCGACAATCTGAAGTCCGGCGTCACCAAGGCGTGCTTCTACGAGCCGACGGTCAACCGCAGCTACGCGGAAATGGCGGCCCACTACGACACCGCCGTGGTTCCCGCACGGCCCTATAAGCCGCGCGACAAGACGATTGCTTCATACTGCACCTCATTCTGGGGATGGGACGATAGCGGCGTGGTGGGCGTCGCGACCGCCATGGCCTTTGATGATCATGATTCCAGACGGTATCTCCCACAGTCCACGGTTGAGGCTGTCGGCGTGGTACTTCTTGATGAGCCCTTGGCGGCCCCACTCATGGACGGTGGTTCGTGCGATGGCGAACCTTGCCGCGACCTCATGTGTCGTGAGCATACCACGGCGGCGCAGGCGCTGATGTCGGCTTGCCAGCTTATAGGCGGTGCGGATGAAGGCGATCTTTTTGGTGTTGAAGAGCAATCCCTCCGAGCTGCGCCATCCGTCGCGATTGAGGATGTCAGCGATCTCACGGTCGCAGTGTTGATTGAGCATTCGATCGACGGTGGCGACGAGTTCGGGTTTGAACTTGCGGACCTGGGCGATGGGCAGCGGCCGCTCGAGCACCAACGTGCGCGTAGCGCCGCCCGATAGGCGCACATGGGCGGTAATTGTGTCCGCCTTGATCAGCGTCACGTCGTCGACGAGGAGGCGCAGGATGCGCTTGCGCTCGCGGGAATCGACGCGCGGGTCTTGCCAGATTCGCGGCAACTGCTCCGCGAGATCGAGAATGCGGCGGCGCATGTCTGCATTGAGTACGTCTGCTTTCTCTCGACTGCGTCGCTCGTAGTCTACGGCGGCGTCAGCATGAAGACGCAGCTTGTCGTTCCATTCCGCTTCGAGGGCATCGGCGACGAGGCGGTTGTCGGGGTCGACCTTCATGTATCGTCGACGGGCGAGTTCGGCCTCGTATCGCAGCCGCTCGACATGCTGGCGGCGCAAGGCGTCGGTCTCGGCAGCGCGTGCTTCAAGTTCGCGCTGAACCTCCAGACTGACCGCCAAGGTCATGGGCGTCGTCATCTCGATCAGCAGGGCTGTGACCGCCGCATCGATGACCTTGCCGGGAACCGTCTGGCATGTCTTTCCGGCGCGCCGCACTGCGGTCTCCTGACAGACGTAGATCGGGACAGTCTGGCCATTCTCCCGGCTGTAATGCACACCCATGCGCTCACCGCACAAACCACACAGCACGCGACCCTGCAGCAAGGCCGGTCCCTCCCTCGGGGGCCCCGACCGCCGCTCGCCGCCGAAGGCACGGGCGTTGTCGGCGAGCCGACGCTGATTGACGTCGAAGCGTTCCCAGTCGATGTAGCCCTGGTGCATGCCCGGCATGACGAACTGCCACTCCGCTCTGGCAACCTTGATCACAGTGATGCCGCCGTCGGGCAAGTGGCGTATGCGCGTGCGGCCATAGACGAAGGCGCCGGCATAGCGCGGATTGTGGAGCACCTGAAGGATGCGTGCGTGCTGTGGTGGTGCCCACAAGAGTTCACCCTTGTTGGGCCCCGTGCGCAGCCGCCGCGGGAACAGGAGGCCTTGTTCGCGGAAGAAACGGACGGTCCGGATCGCGCTTGCGGTCCGTTCGAATGTCTCGAAGACCAGACGGATGGCATTCTGGACCTGGGCATCGGGATCGAGGCCGATCGTCCCGTCGGTTCGGCAGATCAAGCCGACCGGCGGGTGCATCCCGAGTTCGCCGCGTCGGGCCTTGTTGAGCTGACCGCCACGCATGCGTGCTTTAAGAATATGCAACTCAGCTTCGCTCATCGTGCCCTTGAGGCCGAGTAGAAGGCGATCGTTGAACCCTGCCGGATCGTAGACGCCGTCTTCATCGAGGATGAGGGTTGCGGTCAAGGCGCACAACTCGATGAGGCGATGCCAATCGGCCGAGTTGCGGGCGAGCCGCGAGACTTCCAGGCCCATGACGATGCCGGCCTTGCCGAGCGCCACTTCGCTGACGAGTTCCTGGAAGCCGCCGCGCGTCGTCGCGCTCGATCCGGACTTGCCAAGGTCGCGGTCGATGACATGAATCTGATCGGCTGCCCAGCCTGCGGCGATCGCGCGGTCACGCAACGCATACTGGCGCTTCGTACTCTCGCCGTGTTCGGCGACTTGACGCAGCGTCGACTGGCGAACGTAGAGATAGGCATCGCGCTTGAGATGGTCGGTGGTGACTTTGAGTTCAGCCATGGGCATGGGCGGGCTCCATTGCAAGGGCGACGATGATGCCGGCGAGGAGCCGCGTGAGATCGCTTGCTGCCGGCGAGAGATCGCGCGTGGTCGGGGGCGCGGCTTGATGATTCGTGCGAACCGCCTCGACCTGAGATTGCGACCCACATTCTCTGATCCACGCCGCCAACCCCCGGCGGCGAATGATGCAGAGACCGGAACAGGCGCTCGGCTCGGCATTCAGCACAGCAGCGCGCAGCTTCTCGTAGGCACCGACTGCATCTGCTGCGGCGATGATCAGGACAGATTGATTCGTTTTTTTTTGCGCGCCAGCGCGCGTTCGAGGCTCCGCCGATGCGCCTTGACGCCGAAGTGCTCCTCGATCGCATCGAGACATTGTGGCGTCGTCAGGTCTGGGTTCTCGGCCTTGAGTTCGGCGACGAAGGCAATCACCTCGGCAGAAATCTTGTGGCCGCCTTTGGGACCCCGCCGGCTCGGCAGCAGGCCGGCAAGCCCAGCCGTCTCCAAGGCGTCCTGGGCCTTGTAAAAGGTTGGCCGGGAAACGCCGAAGGCCGCTGCGACCTCGCTGATGGCGACGCCGTCGACTTGGTGGCGCCGCACCATCTCGTAGCGCACCTGGACCAAGTCTTTCGGGTCGAAGAATGGGTTGGCGGTGAACAAGGCATCGCCGACGGCGTCGGGATGGCGGTTGAGTACGCCATCCTGCGCCAGCGCCTCGCTCTTCGAATCTCGCCCTTTTGCCTTCGCCATGCACGGCTCTGGTGAGTCGTAAATATAAATACGCCTCTATTGGTAGCGTGTCAAACGCTGCAATCACGCAAAATACAGGATGCATGCCATTACAATCGCAAATCCTCTCGGGGCGGCTATCATGATGCGGCGCAATTCCCCTTACATATGCGGCGTAATCGGCTTTACGCATCGTCTCGCCCCCCGCACGCCCCAAGCCGATCCAACAACTCACACAGCGTCATTAGATCGACCGTTCGAAACGCCGCCCGGCCGCCGGCTACAAGCCGGAACTCATCCAGCGGGGCAACATCCGTGAACGCGGCGGAGATCGTGCGAAGGCGCCCGTCGTCGCCCGAATAGACAACCCGGTCCTCCCCCCAATGCCGCCGCCGGCAGATCAGCTCAAACTCGCGACCAAAGTGCGGATGAAAGGGGTGCGTGATGCGAACCGTGCGGCAGGTCGTATCCACACGACCTGCAGTCGACGACACTCTCCAAAGCCAAGGTCGAGGTCGCCGTTCTGATTGTCGAGCGCTTCGTGCTGGCCAAGCTCAGGAACCGGCGCTTCTTCTCGCTCGACGAGCTGAACGTGGAAGTCCGCGAATGCGTTGCCACGATCAACGCCAAGGTGATGAAGAAGCTCGCCAGGAGCCGGCGGGAGCTGCTGGAGACGATCGACCGTTCGGCGCTGAAGGAGCTGCCGAACGA
>CAZNSG010000314.1:0-1660 GCA_964575715.1 uncultured Hyphomicrobiales bacterium
GGCAGCGGCCGAACTCAAGGCGCTGCTGGCTGCCTATCCAGAGCTGACCATTACCAAATTCAAGAAGGCGATGGTGTTCTTGCCCGAAACGCTAGAGCGGATGGCCGAGAACCTAAGAAAAGCCGGCTTGCCCGAGTGAACGCGACCAGCGCGGTAACGGAGCTGGTTCGTCCGGGGAGAAGGAGAATCAGCAATCCAGTGACGCCGCATTTGACCAGTCCGGCGATATGGTTGCGGGCAGTGAAAGGGGTGATTTCATCAATCGATTTGATCGATAGCCGCGCGCACCGCTATACTGGGCGCTGGACCCAGCCAAGGAGTGACCAGCCATGCCGCAAGAACAAGCGCCGCGCCTCAGCCATGTCGGGATCTATGTCACCGACGTGCCGAAGATGACCGATTTCTATACCAAGGTTCTCGGCTTCGTCGTCAGCGATAAGGCGGAGGACGGCCGGATCACGTTTTTGAGCCGCAACCCCAGCGACCACCACCAGGTCGTGCTGGTGCGCGGCCGTACCACCGATACCGCCATGCCGATGGTGCAACAGGTCTCGTTCAACGTCGGCACCCTCGCTAACGTCCAGCGCGCCTTCCGCAAGGTGCGCGCGGCCGCCTGCAAGGTCATCGATCCGCGCTGCCACGGCAATGCCTGGTCGGTCTATTTCAGCGATCCCGAAGGCAACCGCATCGAGATGTTCTGCGATACGCCGTGGTACGTGCCGCAACCGCGTGGCTTCGAGATCGACCTCGACAAGTCCGAGGAGGAACTCTACCGCGAGACCGAAGCGATCTGCCGCGCCAGCCCGGGCTTCAAACCGATGGAAGAGTGGCGCGCCGAGATCGGCCAGAAGATCGCGGCGCAGCTCGAAGCGTGAGCCGCGCAGACAACCCGAATACGCCGATCAACCCCACGCGCCGGTTCCGCATAGGCGCGCAACCCGAGCAGGAGAGCACGCAATGAGCAAACTACAAGGCTATCACGCCCACGTCTATTACGATGCCGCCACACGGCCGATCGCCGCACGGCTACGCGATACGATCATCAGCAAGTTCACCGTCGAGCCCGGCGCCTTCAGCGATGAGCCGCGCGGCCCGCACCCCATCTCGCAGTTCAATGTGATCTTCGAGGCCCCGGAGTTCCAGAACATCGTGCCCTGGCTGATGCTGAACCGCGAGGGCCTCGACGTTCTCGTCCATCCGCTGACCGAAAGCTCCTACGACGACCACAGCAAGAATGCGCTGTGGCTCGGCACCCCAGTGCCGATGCGGCTCGAAATCCTGCGGCCGAAATACAGCGAGGGCCTGCTGCCGACCGCCCAGCGGGCGTAAGTTTTAACCACGAAAGCGCCAAGGGCACGAAGGAGGCAGAAATGCGTGTACTCAAAATCAGCGAACTTAAGGAAACACCGATGGACACGGCGACGCCGATGGCTGGATGGACCGGCGGGCCGGTGAGCCGGACGCGGCAGGCGGTCATCGGCGCCGGGCAGTCGGAAAACTTTAGCTGCAACGTGGTGAACTTCAGCGTCGGCGCGACAACCGGCTGGCATGTGCACGACTGCGATCAGATCCTCGTCGTGACCGCGCGCAAGGGATACGCTGCGAGCGAAACCGAACAGCGCGAGATCATGGTTGGCGATATCGTGCATATTCGCGCCGG
>CAZNSG010000315.1:0-7338 GCA_964575715.1 uncultured Hyphomicrobiales bacterium
ACGCGCGCAGTAATCGAAGCGCGCCGCCTTGACGGCACAGCGCAATGAGCTGGCACTCTTCTGCTTCAGGTGCTCATCGAAATAACCAAGCGCGGCGCGCTCCGGATCGGCGGACGCCTCCCGCGCCAGGCCCATCGCTACCGCTTCGCTTCCGGTGATGCCGCGTCCGGACAAAAGCAGATCGAGGGCGCGTGCTGGTCCGATAAGTTCCGGCAACAGGCAAGACGCCGCCGGTGCGAACACACCGAGGTTCATCTCGGGTTGGGCGAGATTGGCGTCCGGGGAAACGAAGATGATATGGCCGGCCAGCGCCACTTCGAGCCCGCCGCCCAGGCATCGTCCGCGAATGGCGACAAGTACCGGAATGGGTGAATCTACCAGCCGAAGTATCAGCCGGTGGAGATTCCGCAGCATGGACTCGCATTGACCTGGCAGATGCTCCTCCACGCTCGCCCCGAAACTGAAATGCGGCCCCTCGGCATCCAGGAGAACGCCGCCGATGGCCGTGTTGCCAAGATGCTCAACGAGTGCGCGATCGAGTGCCGCGATCATCGCGGCATCGATCAGGTTCGCTTTCGGCTGGCTCAAGCGCAGGCGCAGCAATCGCCCTTCCGCCTCAAACCAGACTTTCAGCGGCGCGGTCATGGCTTGCGTACCCGCGGTTGGATGCTTTCGGTCAGCTCATCGGACCACGGCGTGTTGGCAGCCAGCGCCCGCCGCAGAGCGACGAAATCGACCTCGCGGCCGGTCTCGCGCGTGCCCTCGTTGAAGGCACGGAATCCTGCCCGCGCCTCGGTCATCATGTTGAGCGCGAGCCAGGCGCGCGCGTTTTCCTTGTTGCGGTTCCAGGCGTCGAGCTTGGGCTTGCGCAACTCCTCCACCGTCTTGGTGGTGCATTCGGGAAACGTGTAGAGAAGCTTAGTGCACAGTTCATCGATCTTCTCGTCGAGCAGACTGAGATCGACGGTGCCGCGCTTTAACAACTCTTGGCCGGCCTTCAATGCTTCGCCGGTCTTTGCCTTGCCAAACACAAAGCGGCCGTACTCGTCGGCGATGCGACTCGTTTCGACCAGCGGATTGGCGACGAATTTTCCATCAACCTTGAGGGCCGGAACCAGGTCGGTGAGCACGCCCATGAAATAGGCTTCGTGCGCCGAAAATGGCTCGCACAGCACGCACGCCGCCATCGCGCGTTCGGCACCGATCACCACCGGCAAGAAGTCGGTCGCGCCGCCAATCGGCGCGGAACCATGCTTCGGTCCGGCCTGGCCGAAGCGGGCAAGATCCTGCGCTACGGAGAAGTCGCAGGCCATGCCGATTTCCTGGCCGCCGCCGATGCGCATGCCATTGACGCGACAGATCACCGGCTTGTCGCAGGAGAGGATGGCGGAAACCATGTCGTTGAACAGCCGCATGTACCCGCGATATTCTTGCGGGTTGCCGGCGTAATACTCGGCATATTCCTTGGTGTTGCCGCCCGTGCAAAACGCTTTGTTGCCGCTTCCAGTGAAGACGACGGCCACCACATCGCGCGCCGCACTGGCGGCGCGAAAGGCAAGAATCACGGCCTTGACCATATCGGTGGTGTAGGAGTTGTATTGCGTCGGGTTGTCGAGCGTGATCCAGGCGTTGTACAGGCCGCTCACCGGCTTGCCGTCTTCGTCTTTGACGAAACGCTTTTCGTAGCGCACAGCTTTGCTGATGCTGAGCCGCACATTATCAGCAATCAGATCATGATCCTTTGTTTCCCGCTGACCGACGGTGACACTGCGGACGGCCTCGGCATTCATGATCATGCTCCTCAGTGATTGGGTACAAGAACGGCACGGCGCTTGAGAGTGCCGGCATGTACTGCCTCGAACACATGGTTGATCTCGCTCAGCGGATGCTTCTCGACAAATTGCGCCACTTTGACGCGGCCATTCAGCACCAGTTCGAGCGCCTGCGGGTAGAGCTCGGGCGGGCAACCCCAGTTTCCGATCGCGCGCGCATGATATGCCATTAGGTTCGAAAGCCGGATCTCGACCTTGTCCATCGTGAACCCCACGACCGCGAGCGTTGCGCCGTGATTGAGAAGGCTGAACGCCGATTCTTGGCCCCCGCGCGTCCCGGAACATTCGAAGATGATCCATTCGGTCTGCCGCAGACCTTGTGCCTTTGCGAAAGCCTGGATCGCCGCTTTGAGATCGCGCGGCAGCATCTGTCGCGCATTCAAAGTGAGCGCGGCGCCCTGTCCGGCTATGGCTGCAAGCTTGTCGTCATTGACGTCGATTGCGACCACGGTGCCGCCAAACGCCGTCGCAATCTGTGCGGCATAGCCGCCAACACCGCCAACACCGTTGACGACGACAAGGTCCCCGGCGGTGACTCCGGCCTGAACCACCGCCTGATAGGGCGTGGTGACCGCATCGGCGATCACCGAAAGGTCCGCCAGATCGAGCCCGACTGCCGCCAAGCGGCTTTCGTCGACCTCGCACAATCCCCGAGCCGGCACGACGATATGGCTGGCAAAACCACCGTGAATGTCGTTGCCCGGCATTTTTTGATTTGGGCAGATCGTCGATTTGCCGCGCCGGCACGCATCGCAGTGGCCGCATGGAATGACCGCTGGAACGATGACGGCGAGATCGGCCCATCGCACAGCATTCGCGCCGGTTTTAATAACATGCCCGCTAATCTCGTGCCCAAGGGTCAGCGGCAGCTCATGCTTGGTCCGCACGCCGTCGTAGTAGTAGCCCAGATCGGTATGACAGACGCCGCAACCGGCGATTTCGACCAAGACCTCGTCCGCTCCGGGGGTGAGCGTGTCGCATTTCATTTCGACAAGGGGCTGACCCTTGCCCGTCATCATCCAGCGTACTGGTTCTCGCTTCATCAGCCTGCTCCGCTTTTGGCCGAGCCACCGCTTCAAGACTGTCCATTGAGCTGGCGCTAACTTCCGATCATCCTCATTCGCTCGCCTTGATCTAAAGCAAGGAATTTTGAAATAATTCGTATTGTAGTACTGAAATACGACTTAGACCGGATGTGCGAAGGGCCACCGCCCCTTCGAACCAAACTCAAGGAAGAAGGCGAGCATGTCAAATTCTCAAAGCATTTCAGTGGCTTTCGTAGGAAGTGGCGGTGCCGGCGCCCTGACGACTGGTAACTTACTGCTTGAGGCGGCAAGCGCGGCGGGCTGGCAAGGCTTGCTCACGCGCACGGTCGGTGCGCAAATTCGCGGGGGCGAAGCCGCCGCCATGGTGCGCTTGGCCACTCACCCGGTCGAGTGCCTTCCCGAGCGGTTTGACCTTCTCATCGGCATCGACTGGCTCAATGCTCACCGCTTCGGCGCCGAGATCGAGGTTGGGCCGCAGAGTCTGGTGATCAGCGATCCACGCGGCGGTGACCCGCCACCTGGTGTCGCCGCCGCTCGCGTCGTCCAAATTCCCTTGAAGGAAATGGCGAAAGCCATCCCCGACGGACGGGCCAACATGATCGCGCTCGGCATTGCGGCCCGACTGGTTGGTCTCGGGGTAGATGTCATATCAGCACTCGTTGAAAAGCGACTGGCCGAAAAAGGACCGGCCGCGATCGAGGCGAGTCAGAAAGGAATCAGCGCAGGCTATGACGTTGCCGCAGGCCTCGAATTTGGTCTGCGCCTTGCACCGCCGACGCCAACATCGGCCCGCCGGTGGCTGGTGTCGGGTAACGAGGCTGCCGCGCTCGGCGCGATCCGCGGCGGCGTTCGCTTCGCGGCCGCGTATCCGATTACTCCAGCCACGGAAATCCTGGAGTGGCTCGCACCCAATCTCGTCAAGATGGGGGGCGTGCTTCTGCAAGCCGAGGATGAGCTTGCAGCCATCAACATGATCATCGGCGCATCCTTCGGTGGAACTCCGGCATTGACGGCGACGTCGGGGCCAGGTCTGTCATTGATGATCGAGGCACTTGGCTTGGCTACCGCCGCCGAAATTCCGATTGTCGTTGTGGATGTCATGCGTGCCGGACCATCGACCGGCATTCCAACCAAGTCCGAACAAGCCGATCTCAACATCGCGGTCTACGGCTGTCACGGCGATGCGCCCCATCTGGTGGTGGCGCCGCAATCGGTCGGCGATTGCCTATTCACGACGCAATGGGCGACCTATCTCGCCGAAGCCCTGCAAACGCCGGCAATCGTGCTTTCGGATCAATTCATCGGACAAGCGCGAACCGCAATCGAGCGACCGGCCGATGTTGCTTTTATCGGGCAGAGAACGAAGACGATTGAGGTCGAGCACACCTACAAGCGTTACGCCCTCGCCGCCGGCGGAATATCGCCAATGTCAATTCCTGGCACGCGCGGCGGACAATATACGGCCGACGGACTCACTCATACCGAGCGGGGAGTGCCGACCAGCGGAGCATCTGATCACCAGGCGCAACTCGATAAACGCCGCGACAAGCTTGAGGCTTTCAACTACGGCGATCACTGGGCGACGATCGAGGGAACCGGAGATTGCGCGGTGCTTACTTGGGGCTCGCTCACAGGTCCAGCACGTGAAGCGATCGAACGCGCTGACGCAGATGGGATCGATGTGGCACTCATCGCGCCGCGCCTGCTCTCGCCTGCGCAACCGGCAAGATTCGCAGCCGCACTCCAAGGAAAGAAACGAATTCTCGTCGTCGAGCAATCCCACGGCGCGCAATTCTATCGCTACCTTCGGGCGCATTACGATTTGCCCAGCGACGTGCGCGTGCTCAATCGGCCCGGACCATTGCCCATCAGACCGAGTGAAATTCATCGCGCGATCGCCGAGTGGAGGCAATAATGGCAACCCTCGAAAAGCCGCATGCGTACAAGGCGGCCGATTACAAATCCGACGTCAAGCCGATCTGGTGCCCGGGATGCGGTGATTATCACGTGTTGATGTCGTTTACGCGGGCTTTCGCCGAACTCGGACTGCCGCCGGAGCAAATCGCTGTTGTCTCTGGTATTGGGTGCTCCTCGCGCATCCCCGCCTATACGAACTGTTACGGCTTTCATGGTGTGCACGGGCGATCCTTGGCGCTCGCTGCGGGATTGAAGGTGTCGCGGCCGGATCTCACGGTCGTGGTGGCGAGCGGCGATGGTGACGGTTATTCAATCGGCGGCAATCACTTTTTGCACGCTTGCCGCCGAAACATCGACATGACCTATGTGGTGATGGACAACCACATTTATGGCATGACCAAAGGGCAACCCTCGCCAACGACTGAGCCCGAATTCGACACTGCGCTCTCTCCCGGTGGGACCGGTCTGCGGCCGTTCCATCCGCTGGTCATTGCGCTGGCGTCCGGCGCCAACTTCGTCGCCCGTTGTTTCTCCGGCGAGCCGAATGAGACCGCGTCAATACTGGTCGACGCGATTCGACATCCCGGATTTTCATTTGTCGAGATCTTGAGTCCCTGCGTGACCTTCCGTCCCGACGAGAAGGAATGGAAGACCCGCGTGCATCCGGCACCGGTCGCGCCAACCAGCGACCCGGCAAAGGCGGTACGACGCATCATGACCGATGACGGCTTCAACATCGGGATTCTGTATCGCGGCGATCGGAAGCCCTACCGGCCCCCAGTCGGCCAGGCCACCGCCGATCTATCCGACCTGGAGAAGGATTTTGAGCTATGACAAAGCCCAGCGGCGCCCCAAAAATCTCCAGTCTCGCGGATCTGCTTGCGATCGCTTATCAGATCGAAGCAGATGCCGTCGATCGCTATGAACTGCTCGCGACCCAGATGGAAACCCACAACAATCCGGATCTGGTTGCTGCCTTTCGCGACTTGGCGCGGGCCGAGAGCATTCACCGCGACGAAATCCGCCGCCTGGCCGGCGACATCGATGTGGTGGCGCACGCACGCAAAATCGCCAAGTGGAATAGAGGCGAAAGCCCGGAAGAAGTGGACCTGGGAGCGGCGCATTACTTGATGACGCCGTGGCATGCGTTGCAACTCGCGCTCGCCGGCGAAAAGCGCGCGCTTGCATTCTTCAAGTCGGTGGTCGAGACCACCCAAGATCCTGCAGTCAAAAAAATGGCGGAAGAGTTTGTGGAAGAGGAGACCGAGCACGTCAACCTCGTGCATCGGTTGTTGCATAAACACCCGCAGCCACCGGAATCGTGGTCGCATGATCCGGATCCGCCGGTTTCGCAAGGATAGCGATGCCGGCCCGGTGAGGCATCCATTCACAATTCCGGCCTGATTTCCCCTCCCGCCGCTCATTTGATCAAAGTCATAGACGCTCACAGGTCCCGACATAGGCTGGCAGCAACCAGCACCCTGCGGCCGAGGGGACGAGGGTCGGTGACCGGAAACCGTTGGAATCCGCACACTCCGGCCCCGTCGCGATAAGGAGCGATATCGCCCATGACAATTACCAAATCGAACAACCGAAGCGCCCGTGTGCCCTATGACGATTTGCGCGAATGGATCACCGAAGCTGAACGGCTTGGGGAGCTGACTCACGCCAGCGGCTACTCCTGGCAGGAGGACATTGGAATGGCGGCGGAGCTTCTTCAGCACGACGCCCGCGCACCCGCGGCGCTGTTTGACGATATTCCGGGCTATCCGAAGGGTTTCCGCGTCTTGACCAATTTCTTCGGCGGCCAGCGGCAAAATATGACGCTCGGATTTTCGCCTGAGCTCAATAAAATCGAACTTTCAGAATCCTTCCTCAGGGATTTTCAGCAGATCTCCGATAAGCCGCTACCCTACGAGGTGGTGGACGCCGGCCCTGTCATGGAAAATGTGATCGAGGGCGACGCCATCGACGTTACCAGGTTTCCGACTCCCGTATGGCACGATCGCGATGAGGGGCGCCGCTATATCGGCACGGGCAGCTTCAACGTGACCCGAGATCCCGAAGAGGGATGGGTCAATGCCGGCACCTATCGGGTAATGATCCACGACGCCAAACGGCTCGGCTTCTACATTTCTCCCGGAAAACACGGCCGCATCCATCGCGACAAGTATCAGCAACAGAATAAGCCGATGCCAGTCTGCATCGTCATCGGCGGCGATCCGCTGACTTTTCTGATGGCATGCACGGAGATCCCTTACGGAGTGTGCGAGTTCGAAATCGCCGGTGCCTATCGCGGCCGCCCGCAAAAAGTGTTGAAGGGCAAGTATACCGACCTGCCCTATCCCGCCAATGCGGAGATCGTCATCGAGGGTTTCGTGGAGCCGGGGAATAATCTCCCGGAGGGGCCTTTCGGAGAATGGACCGGGTATTACGGCTCTAAAATGCGCAGCGAGCCGGTGCTGGACATCAAGGCGATCTATCATCGCAACGACCCGATCATCCTTGGCTGCCCGCCGCAGCGCCCGCCCGAGGAGCAGGCC
>CAZNSG010000316.1:0-2065 GCA_964575715.1 uncultured Hyphomicrobiales bacterium
GCATTTCCGAATACGCCGAAGCCGCTGCGGGGGTTGGTTGGGAAGCCCATCACGCAATATGAGTGGGCAAAGGCTGGCGTCGTTACCAAGGAAATGATCTACGTCGCCGAGCGCGAAAATCTCGGCCGAAAAGTACAATTGGAGCGCGCGGAAGCAGCTCTTGCCGACGGCGAGAGCTTTGGCGCCGCGGTGCCTGCGTTCATCACGCCGGAATTCGTGCGTTCGGAAGTGGCGCGCGGGCGCGCCATCATTCCGGCCAACATCAACCATGGCGAACTTGAGCCGATGATCATCGGCCGAAACTTCTTGACAAAAATAAACGCCAATATCGGAAATTCCGCCGTGACGTCTTCGGTGGAGGAAGAAGTGGAGAAGATGGTGTGGGCGATCCGCTGGGGCGCCGACACGGTGATGGATCTCTCGACCGGGCGCAACATTCACAACACGCGCGAGTGGATCATCCGCAATGCGCCCTGCCCGATCGGCACGGTGCCGATCTATCAGGCGCTGGAAAAAGTCGACGGCGATCCGGTCAAGCTCGACTGGGATGTGTATCGCGACACGCTGATCGAGCAATGCGAGCAGGGCGTGGACTATTTCACCATTCACGCCGGGGTGCGGCTCGCCTATGTGCCGCTCACCGCCAATCGCGTCACCGGCATCGTCTCGCGCGGTGGCTCGATCATGGCAAAGTGGTGCCTGTCGCGCCACAAGGAAAGTTTCCTGTACGAGCGCTTTGACGAAATCTGCGACATCATGCGCAAGTACGATGTGAGCTTCTCGCTCGGCGACGGCTTGCGGCCGGGCTCGATCGCGGACGCCAACGACCGCGCGCAATTCGCCGAGCTGGAAACACTGGGCGAACTCACGCAGGTGGCGTGGGACAAGGGCTGCCAGGTGATGATCGAGGGCCCCGGCCACGTGCCGATGCACAAGATAAAAATCAACATGGACAAGCAGCTCAAAGAGTGCGGCGAGGCGCCGTTCTATACGCTCGGGCCGCTCACCACTGACATCGCGCCGGGCTACGACCACATCACCTCGGGCATTGGCGCCGCCATGATCGGCTGGTTCGGCTGCGCCATGCTGTGTTACGTGACGCCGAAGGAGCACTTGGGCCTGCCGAACCGCGACGACGTCAAGCAAGGCGTCATCACCTACAAAATCGCGGCGCACGCCTCCGACTTGGCCAAGGGCCATCCGGCGGCGCAGCTGCGCGACGACGCGCTAAGCCGCGCGCGCTTCGATTTTCGCTGGAACGATCAGTTCAACCTCGGGCTCGATCCCGACACCGCGCGCAGCTACCACGACGAGACGCTGCCGAAGGAGGCGCACAAGGTGGCGCATTTCTGCTCCATGTGCGGGCCGAAATTCTGCTCGATGAAGATCACGCAGGACGTGCGGGATTATGCGGCGACGTTGAATGAGAAAGAGGCGGGCATGGCGCAGATGTCGGAGAAATTCAAGGCGATGGGTGAGCAGGTTTATGTCGATGCGGAGAAGGTGAAGGAGAGTAATAGGGTGTTGTAGATTCTCTTGGCCTCATGGTGAGGAGCGCAGCGAAGTTGCGCGTCTCGAACCATCGCAAGTCGGCTATAGCCGACTTGCGCATTGAATATTTCCGATCTCGGGTAAACCCGAGATCGGTTGGCCGCCTCATCCTTCGAGACGCATCGCTTCGCGATGCGTCTCGAAGGATGAGGACGGAGTTAGACGGCAGGGCGGATTACGCTTCGCTAATCCGCCCTACTACGGGCTTTGCGATTATATGCAATACTTAGTTGGATACACGCTGTCGCATGATTCGCTAAGCAGGTTTCATACGCTGGGCGAGTTGTATCATGTCAGCATATTATATCGTTTCCGCTATTGGTTATTCGCTATGAAACATGCGTTCGCGCTTATTGGGGCGATTTCACTGGTTATTACCGTGGCGCAGGCAGCGCTACAGCAAGACCGTATGTCCTTCCTTTGATGAGGCGACTCACCCTCGATGCGGTTGCGAGGGTTACCCGGATGGACCGGGCAGAGCCTCAACGCAAGGAGGGCGAGTCGTGACCGATCA
>CAZNSG010000317.1:0-9847 GCA_964575715.1 uncultured Hyphomicrobiales bacterium
TGAGGTTGACGACACCTCGATCTTCAAGACAGGACGCCTCGTCCGCTATCGACGATCTCACCTCCGGTTACCGCGCTCGCGGTCGGGCTACCCGCGCAGCGGGCTATCGCGCAGCGATTTTGTGCTTTGGCACTTTGCGACAGACCGCATTTATATGACCGGCCGTCGCTTTTGGATCGAAGCGGAAATGGACTGAGGGGCCGAACCGGCCGATTCTGTCGTGAATGACCCTGGCTGTGTGAAAACGTCTAATCTGCGGAGATGACTAGAATGGTCTTTCTCATACCGACTGAAATTGACCGCGCTTGAGAAATTTATCCACGCCAATCGCGGTCCGAGGCAAATTTTATTCTATTGGTTTTGCGCGCCACCACGTTTTCACACAACCAAGACCCGAAGCGGACATCGTCGAAACGCTACTCGATGACCACGTCGGCGTGGAACGAGGCATGAAAACTTCATGACGGGAACCGCCGGCATCATTTCGCGCCCGATTCGACGATCGGTTGAGCGATGATCCAAAGGCTGAGGATGGTGTAGCCGACCATCAAGACGAGCATCGGGTATTGGCTGCGACGCGCTGCGCCCGCATCATTAAATACGGTAAAGGCGGTAAGGTGAGCAACCCATACCGCGACGATGTGACCAGTGACGATCGCGATGACGGAAAGATACCAGATCAACTTTGCGTCGACGATGCCAATGTCGATCCGATAGAGCGTAGTGCCGAACAGGTCCCATCCGTAGCCGAATGGATCAGATGCCAGTGGAATGATGAACTGACCTGCGACCATGAACAACGAGAAATAGTGCGAGAGATGGTAGGCGATTGAAATCGGGACGAGCGAGAGCACGAACAACCCAGCTAGCTCTGGGACGCTCGATCCAGCGACGCGCGCCATCATTGCGACAACGCCGAGATAAAGCCCCGCCAACGCTACTGGGCCAGCAATGAGCAGTGCCGACATCAGAAACATGTAGACCGTGGTGTTTACCCCAACACCATCGCGGCCGGCGAAAAACTCGACTGCGGCGGCCCACAGCGGTGTCTCCATGATGCCGTCGACCGTCACGGTCGCCAGCATTAGTAAGGTAAATGCGGTCATCGATGGAGCGAGCGGCTCGCGTGGCAATAATCCTGCGGCATAGGGACGAAGAGCCCAATGCCAGCGCCCATTTTTGGTGAAGTGCAGCGGGGCGAAACGGCCGAACAAATCGAACGCAATGGAAAATGCTTCGCCGTTTTTGAGCCAGGTTTCCCGCCCGAATAAGATGATACCTGTCCAGGTGAGACTGGAATAAACTGCAACCGCGATGGCGACATTCAGCGGTACGTCGCGGGCGGGCGCGACGAGTTCGAGCCAAGCAAACAAGAGAAAGAGTGCGCTAGCCGGCCAAGCGCCGAGCCAAGCCGGATAGGACAATCGCAGCGATAGAGCCTGGGTCCATGGGCGTGCCAGCAACTCAGCAAAGCCAAAAGCCGCGCTCCAAGGATTGATCAATACCCAAACATTGCCGACGAACGCCGACAGAAAACTCAATCCAACCCACCAAATGACCCAGACGGCGACGGGCGCAACGTTCTTGAACGTGCTCGGATTGCCAAAAAATCCGGCCGCGACGATCAGTGTCAGTATCCCGACGCCAAAAATCTGGCAGCACACCACAATTACGTTGGGAATAGTACCACGGGCGAATGTGGCGTCGGAGAGTTTGCGGCGCCCGCCATCATGCCGCAAAAACAGTGCAAGGATCACGAACGAGACAGCAACCGCCGCGCCGGCAGCCACGAGAAAAAACCCCAGCGGCAGCGGTAAGTCGTAGCGCCGGGCAAGGGCGTGAGCGTGCGTCTCGCTGTTAAGCGCCGCCAATGCAATAAACGCCGCTGTTATACGCGTTGCCGGGTGCACCATGTAGCGCAACATTCGTGCCTACCGTGGGTGCACTTCGACGTAGAGCAGTACCGCGTGACGTCCCGCGTCACCACCGTGTGCTTCGATTGGGAAACGACCGGTTGCTCGCGCCTTAAACGACATGGTTTGCGGCTTCCCGGGGTCAACGGTCATTTCGATGTCGTAGCCATGCAGATGAAGCACAGTGCGGCGGTCAGCGGACCAATTGAGCTCGACCATATCGTTGCGCCGGACCCGGATGATTTTGGAACTGTCAGCGGCAAGACGACCGTTTTCGAGCCGCAACTCGAAGCGTCGGGTATTTTCGCCGGCGCTCTGCCCCATGCCGGTTCCAGCACCCGTGACCAAGACGGCTGCCGCCATACAAATAATCAAAACCAATCTTGAAACGCACTTGCTCGGTCGGCCAGTGCTGATCATCAATGGCACTCCATTTACTGGCTGCCGCAAACGTATATACTTTCTTTGCACGCTGGATATCCAGAGAGGTATCGCACGCGGCATATCCAGGGAGGCTACCATGAAGCGGATAGTTATTGTCGCGGTTGCGATCGCGAGTTTTGCATGGCCATGCGCCGGCAATGCTGAAATCCTCGCCATGCTTAACTACGAGAGCAAATCTGCAGACTCTCTTAAGGCGTTCAAATCACCGGTACCCGGACAGACCCGGCAGGAAGGAATCGCCATCATCGACGTCGATCCCAATTCTCCCAATTTCCGCAAGATCGTCGAGACCATTCCGTTGCCGCCCGATCTCGTAGCACACCACATCTTCTACAACCGCAATTCATCGAAGGCCTATATCACCGCACTCGGCAAGGCCGAGCTACGCGTGATCGACATGTCCAAGCGACCGTTCACGGTAACAAAAACGGTGGCGGTGCCCGACTGCCAAGTCGGCGAGAATGTGGTGTTCTCCAAGGATAACAAGCGCTGGTTTCTTACTTGCATGGGTTCGTCCAAGCTAATTGTAGGCGATGCAACCACCGATCAACCAATGCAGACCATCAGCTTGACTAACCCGTATCCTCACGGCATTGCCATTCATGACCGTATCGATCGTATCCTTGTCACCAGCACGGTGCGGGCAAGCGACCTCGGCGACGCCGGCGAAAATATCACCGTGGTCGAAGCCAGCACCGGAAAAGTGCTTTCGTCGCTCAAGGTCTCGACCAAGTCGTCGCCTGCGCGCGAAGCTCCGGTCGAAATTTTGTTCGTGCCGGGTGCCAACCCGCCGGTTGCCTACATCACCAACATGTTTGGCGGTAGCCTGTGGACGGCGACATGGGATCCGAAAAAGAAGGATTTTGTGGCAGCACCCGCCTTTGACTTCGCAACAGTCAAAGCCAGCATGCCACTCGAAATATATTTTAACCGCAAGTCGGATCGTCTTTACGTGACAACAGCCAAGCCGGGGCACCTGCATATATTCGATATTAGCAAGGACCCTCGTAAGCCCAAACTCATCAAATCGATCGCAACCGCCGAAGGTGCGCACCACGTCGCCTTCACCAAGGACGAGAAGTTAGCGTTCGTGCAGAACTCGTTGCTTAATCTGCCCGGCATGAGCGACGGCTCGATCACAATCATCAACCTTACTAAAGGAGAGGTGATCGGTTCAGTCGATACGCTGAAGGATCAGGGCTTCAACCCAAATAGCATGGTGCTTCTGCCGAAGTGGAACCACCCCGCTGGCCACTGAACGAAAATCTTCTCCCCTCCCCCCCCCCATTTCGGAAGGGGGGAAGAATTTAGCATGTTCTCGTCAGCGCCCGAGACAAAGAGTTTGGGTAGCCGCAGAACGGTACCGTAGAGTCGGCTTGTGGCACTTTGCGACATGATGATTTGGCAGCCGATTGTCGGCTAACCGAGCAAAACCGGAAAGTCGGACTACGATTTTTACTCAGTAGGGCTGAGAGAGCTTTGTGCAGGCCATTTTCAGTGTCGAGTTAAGCCCCGTGAGACTCATTGCGAATAGGCGAACCTCTATGCTCTTATTGCCCGAGGTGGTGTCGTAAGCGCTGCGGCACCCGGTCGATTTGATCGAAGCCTAAGCGCGCGGGAGGGGACAAAATGCGTGTTCGTCTTTCCACTATAATGACTGTGATGGCGCTGTCGGTTTCAGCGCACGCCGCAAGCACACAGGAAATCACGCTCAAGGGCATCACATCGTTCGCCGAGAAGACTTTCTATTCGCGCGGCTTCGAGCGGTTCATCGAAAAAGTGAATGCCGATGGCAAAGGCGTGATCCAAATCAATTACATCGGCGGACCGAAGGCGATGCCGCCGTTCGAAGTCGGCAACGCGCTCAAGACCGGCGTCGTCGATATTGCCAACGTGACCGGCGCGTTCTACACCAACCTGATGCCCGAGGCGGACGCTTGGAAGCTGACCGAGCGCCCGATGGCGGAAATCCGCAAGAACGGTGGATACGCCTACATGGCCAAGATTTACGAGCAGAAGCTAAATTCAATCCTGCTCGCGCGGCATATCGACAACAATCCGTTCCACATTTATCTCAACAAGCCGATTACCGCGGTCGATCTCACCGGCCTTAAATTGCGCATCACGCCGGTCTACCGCGACTTCTTCCAGGCGCTTGGCGCCACGGTAGTGCAAACTGCGCCGGGCGAGGTCTACACCGCGCTTGAACGCGGCGTGGTCGATGGTTACGGCTGGCCGATCACCGGAATCTTCGATCTCGGCTGGCACGAGAAAACGAAATACCGCGTTGATCCTGGCTTCTACAGCGCGGAAGTCAGTATCGTGATCAACAAGGCGACCTGGGAAAAGCTCAACCCCGCGCAGAAGAAGGTGATCGCCGACGTCTCTGCCTGGCTCGAAGCGCAGGCTCCGCAAACGGTTAAGGAAAACGAGGCGGACATTGCCAAACAGAAGGCCGCCGGAATCCAGGTGATCGAGTTCAAAGGGGCCGAGGGCGCAGCCTTCCGCAGCAAGGCCTATGAGACCGGCTGGGCCGGTGTTCTCAAGCAGAGCCCGGAGCACGGCGCCAAGTTGCGCGAGTTCTTCGCCAAGAAGTAAGCGCGCCGGACGCATACGCGGGGCGAGGGAGATGGAACGCATATCCAGGGCCTTTGGCCGCGTTCTTGACGGCATGATGCTGGCCGCGTGCCTGCTTCTGCTTTCCATGACGTTGCTGATCGGCGCCGACGTGGCTTCAAGGAATTTTGGCGCCGGCGGCATCGCGTGGAGCAACGAGGTTTCCGAGAACATCCTTTATCTGCTCACGCTGTTTTCAGCGCCCTGGCTGCTCCGCCAGGGCCAGCACATCCGTGTCGACATTCTGCTGCGTATCATACCGCCCCGCATTGGCTGGCTGCTCGAATGGCTGAGCGACACGATCGGGCTCGGCTGCGCGCTCTATTTCGTCTGGTACGGCTTGAAAGTGGTTTCGGCCAGCTATCTCGCCGGCGCGATGTCGATCAAGACCTTGGTGACCCCCGAATGGTGGCTGCTAGCGTTCCTGCCTTTGGCCTTACTGCTTCTGGCGATAGAGTTCATCTTCCGCATGCAACGGCTGAGTCGTGCCGAGCGCGCGCCGCGCATGGATGCGGTGTCCGCGTCGTGACGGGGCCGCGCGCGAATACCGCACGGGTGCTCTGATCATGGTCTCGGCACTCTCCTGGCAATTCGCCGCGCTACTGTTGCTTGGCGGATCCACGGTGCTGCTGTTCATCGGCATGCCGGTGGCACTGTCTTTCGTTGCGATCAATATCATTGGGGCATGGCTGTTCCTCGGAGGCGAAGCCGGGCTCGCGCAGATCGTGCGCAACAGTGTCGTATCCGTGATGAATTTTTCCCTGACGCCGATCCCACTTTTCATCCTGATGGGTGAAATCCTTTTCCACACCGGCATCGCAATCAAAGTCATCGATGGGATCGAGCGGTTGATCAAACAGGTTCCTGGCCGGCTTGCGGTCGTGGCGGTGGTGGCGGGTACGGTCTTCTCCGCAATCTCGGGCTCAACCATCGCGACGACCGCCATGCTCGGCTCGCTGATGCTCCCCATCATGCTGGCACGCGGCTATCACCCGACCATGGCGACCGGGCCGATCATGGCGATCGGCGCCGTTGACATGCTGATCCCGCCCTCGGCGCTCACCGTGTTGCTGGGCAGCCTGTCGGGCATCTCCATATCCAAGCTTCTGATCGGCGGCGTCGTGCCCGGGCTCATGCTCTCGGTCGCGTTCGTCGCCTATATCATGGTGCGCGTGCGGATTACGCCTTCGCTCGCCCCGCCGACGCCGATCGAAGCGCGGGCGGGCTGGGAAAACTGGCGCCTGCTCGCGCTCTACGTGTTGCCGCTCGTCTTCATCTTCGCTGTGGTGGTCGGCGCGATGTCGGGCGGGTTTGCGACGCCGACCGAGTCGGCCGCACTCGGCGCAATCGCCACCATGGCGCTCGCCGGCATCTATGGCGCACTCAACCTCGATGCCTTGATGAAATCGCTCAAAGGTACGGTCGCAATCACCGGAATGATCCTGTTTATCATCCTCGGCGCCACCACCTTCTCTCAGATTCTGAGCTTCTCCGGGGCGACCGACGGGTTGGTCTCGGCCATCCTCGGGCAGGGCCTGTCGCCGCTCGCCCTGGTGGCGTTGATGATGCTCACCTTGATATTTCTGGGCATCTTTGTCGACCAAGTCAGCATGATGCTGATCACGCTCCCGGTCTTTATGCCATTGGTACAGAAACTCGGCATCGATCCAATCTGGTTTGGTGTGCTGTTCCTCATCTGCATGCAGCTCGGGCTACTCCTGCCGCCGCATGGGTTACTGCTCATGACCATGCGCGGCGTTGCCCCGCCCGAGGTAACAATCGCGCATATCTTTCAGGCGGTGGTGCCCTATGTGATCATGAGCATGCTGCTGCTCGGACTGCTTTTGCTGCTTCCGGATATCGCGACGTGGCTGCCGAACATGCTCATCGGATGAACAGTAAATGGGAAGACGGGATGAAGACTCATCCAACGGTGGCTGCCGTCATCGCGAAGGATCTTGCCTCATATGGCGCGCGCCGCTGCTTCGGTTTGCTCGGCACCGCCAATTTCAAGATATCGCATGCGCTGGTGGAAGCCGGTGTGGAATTGATTTCAGCCCGCCACGAAGGCAACGCCGCGAGTATGGCCGACGCCTATGCCAAATCGACAGGCGAGCTCACATTGGTCAGCGTCCATTCCGGGCCGGGGCTCACCAATGCGCTGACTGGGATCTGCGAGGCAGCGAAAAGCCGCACACCGCTGCTGGTGCTGGCAGGAGATGTACCCACGGGCAGCATCCGATCGAATTTTTACATTGAGCAGGCCGCGCTTGTGCGCTCTGTGGGAGCTGTCTCTGAGCGCATCCACACGCCGCACACCGCGCGCGAGGACACATTGCGTGCCGTGAGCCGTGCAATGCGTGATCGTCAGACGGTCGTGCTCAGCCTGCCGACCGACGTGCAGGATGCATTACTTGCCTCAAACGATGCGCCCCTCAAGCTGCCACCGATTATAAGCCGGTTGCATCCCGATCCGGAGGCGGTTCGTCGGCTTGCAGGAGTCATGTTACATGCACAACGCCCACTCGTTCTTGGCGGGCGCGGCGCCGCGCTCTCAGGCGCAGAAGCGGAATTGATCGCGCTCGCCGACCGTATCGGCGCCTTGCTCGCAACATCGGTTTGTGGTCACGGGTTGTTTGCAGAAAATCCCTGGTCGCTTGGGATCTGCGGTGGATTCTCCTCGCCGATTGCGGTCGAGCTGATTGCGGAGAGCGATCTCATACTCGGATTCGGCGTGAGCTTTACGCAATGGACCACCAAGAAGGGCAAGCTGATTGCCCCTGGGGCGACGATTGCGCAGATCGACATCGAGCCCGTGAAATTGGGTTATCACACTCCGATCCACCATGCGGTGCTTGGCGATGCGAGAGCGACGGCGGAAGATTTGTTGGCGGAGCTCGATCGACGCGGAGTATCGAGCCCACAGACAGGTCGCCGAAACGATGTTTCCCGAGAGCGCATGCATTCCGGGGACAACCATCACAGCGCGTACCGGGACGAATCCACCGCACAGTTCATCGATCCCAGAACGCTGAGCAAGGCCCTTGACGGCATCCTGCCAAGCGACCGTGTGGTGGCCTCCGATTCCGGCCATTTCTGCGGCTGGGTTCCGCGTTATCTCCGAGTCCCCAGCGCGCGAGCCTCTTGCCTGAGCCATTCGTTCCAGTCGGTGGGTCTCGGATTGGCATCGGCGATTGGTCTGGCCATTGCAAACCCGGGCAAGCTGGCAGTGCTCGGGGCGGGTGATGGCGGTTTCATGATGTCGATCGCGGATTTCGAGACCGCGCTGAGGCTTGGGCTTCGAATGTGCATTCTCATCTACAACGACAGCTCATATGCAGCCGAAGTGCATTACTATGGGCGTCACGGTTACACGACTGACATCGTGAAATTTCCTGAGACAGATTTTGCCGCCATCGCACGCGGCTACGGCGCGAGAGCCGCAACGGTCAGAACCGTAGCCGATCTTGAACCGCTTCGCGCCTGGGTGAACGAAGGCGCGCCGGGCGTGTTCGTTATCGACGGCAAAGTCAGTCGAGACTTTGAGGCAGATTGGCACGCGGAGCATTTTCCGTAATATGCGTGTACGCTCAAGTCGATCTGAACGACCTTGTGACCGTGAGGTCTACTTGGCACTTTGCGTCGGAACCAATAGTCTGAATTTATGTCCGGTTTCTGGGTACTGCTGAAGCGCATCGACTTGCGGCCTCAGGCGACCGTGACGCGATTGACCCGAATGTATGGTCCGGCCGTGCGTCGCAAGTCGTGTGCAGCCGACGTGGCGCACATCGGTGATGCATGTTCAATTGATGCCACAGCACCAGGATCTCGGCTTCCAGCCGCCACCGTGACCGGTTTTAGCGGCGGCCACTGCACACTCAGCCGGCAAGATCGTTTGTGTTGTCAGGACAACTTCTGACCAAGGCGCAGCGTTCTGGCCTTCCTCAACCCAAAGTGCTTCAATCCGGTCAGAAATACGAAGGTAGTGTTCACTGCCGCGCACTGCGCCGCAGCATGAACGATTTGAAACCACCAGGGGACGATCGCATGGCCGACGAAACGCCGAACTATCCGCCGATCCGCCGCGTCGTCACTGGCCACGACGGCAAGAACGTCGCCAAAGTCATCCTGGATGTGCCCGCGACCAACCAAAAGAGGCCAAGCGCTGGCCTGGTCTCAACCCTGATCTGGTGCACCGACAATGCTCCCGCAAAGATAACGGTCGGCGAAAACGCTGAGGACATGGGCGCTCGCATCCTCGGCACCGCGCCGCCGATCAAGGGCACGCGTTTTGCCGTTATCGATTTCCCGCCCAACAATCACCCGCACATGCACCGCACCGAAACCGTCGACTACGTCATTGTGATCGAAGGTGAGATCGAGATGGAGATGGATAACAGTACGGTGAAACTCAGGCAGGGCGACATCATGGTTCAGCGCGGAACCAATCACGCTTGGGCCAACCGGAGCCATAAGCGCACGCGCGTCGCGTTCGTTCTGGTCGATGCCGAACCGCTCGGCATCGGCAATCCGGTGTTGGGAACCAACGACGCGAGGTGAGTGCATCATCCAACCATTGATACTCCAGGGGAGATCATCATGAAGAATCCATCGACCAAGTGCCGGACGACGCTGTCCGCCGCAACGCTCGGGCTGTTCGCGATGATGCACAGTCCGGCAACCGCCCAGAACTATCCGAGCACCGGCGTGAAGCTCATCGTCCCGGTTCCGGCCGGGTAGAGTCGAGATGTGACGCGGTGGCTGTAGGTGGAACCTATCTGTTGCCGCCTCTTTCGTCTGGCGGTGCCTCAATAGTTCCACCATGGCTCCGTTTCCACATCCCGCTCATCGAACCGGACATGCAGATTTCCCGC
>CAZNSG010000318.1:0-2636 GCA_964575715.1 uncultured Hyphomicrobiales bacterium
GTCTTGTTGTTCATAGGTAATTCTCTTCCCTTAGAGCATGATCCCGAAAAAGCCTGCCCCGGACTTGATCCGGGGTGGGAACCGGTTTCCCGCCTTCGCGAGCCTACTCCGCCGAAGCAGCCGCTTCGACTGCGAAGGCTGGAAGCCCGCTCCCGCCTTCGCGAAGCCCGCTTCGGCGGGCGAAGCAAGGTCGGCGGGCGAAGGAAGGTCAGAAAAGATCATGCTCAAACAATAAACTAGAGTCCCACTCTGATTCCACCCTAACCGATGAGGCGCTAGTGTCGGTTTAGCCGTTACCGGCGGTCCTCGCAAATGCTGAGAACACGACTTCAAGCGCTTCCGGGGGGAGGGGACTCAAAATCGTCTGATAGGCGGCTAGGCTCGCGCGCGCGGCCGCGACCGGCGGGTGCATCGGCGTGCCGAAACGGCCCGATTGCGAAAGCGCGTACATCGCCTCCTGCTGCAGCCGTTCGGCTTCCAGCTCCGCGGCCTTGATGCGCTCGCGGAAACCTTTGACCACATCCGGCGCGAGGATCGCCTGTGGTGATTTGAGCGCACGGCGAATTTCGCGCAACGGGATCACCGCGGTGTTGCGCCACACGCCAACCATGTGATCGAGCTCCTTGAGTTCGGGCTCGTTCAGCGTCCGTCCGAGCGTGGCGTTCCAGAGCAGAAAAAACAGCAGATTGACATCGACACCGGCGAGATCCTGCAACGCGATGCACGCCGGCGCCACGCCCGGCACGGCGTAGAACTTCACCGAGAACCGCCAGAATGGCGATTTGGTCGCAGGGGGAGTCGAAGTATTTGTTGGCATGGTTCCATCAAGCTGGCGAAGCAAGCTCAGCTTGCTTATGTTTTTGGGAACAGCTGCGGGAATAGGATTTCTTGGATGTCCGTGGGAAATCGCAAGGAAACCGCCCCTCTCGGAGTGTCCGAGGCGAGAAGACCGGAGGCAAGCACATCATTGAATACTCGTCGTGCTGTCCGTGCCGGCAATCCCGTGATGCGGGAAATTTCTCCACGGTCGATATCGCCTCGAATCAGTGCTTCTTCCAGTAGTTGGCTCGCTTCCGGTTTCAGCGTCTCGCTACGCTCGACATATATACGAAGCCTTTTGGCCAAGGTATCGAACTCAAACAAGCTCGACATGAAGGTCACTTGGTCGAGACAGACGCGGAGAAACCACAATATGAACTCAGTCAGCGCTCGTTGCGAGAGATTGTCGCGACCGTCGAGATCGCCCTGTCGGGGTGTGTCCGCATGATCCATCATCCTCTTGTATTCGGTTCGGCTTTCAAGCCCCCGAGCCAATCCGCGAGAAATGGACCATAGTCCATGAGCTCCAATTCCGGCGGAATGCGACATGGCATGACTCATGAGCCGACTGACGCGTCCGTTTCCGTCAGGAAAGGGATGGATGTAGTTAAAGCGATGATGCGCAGCCGCAATTGCGATGATTCGAGTTGCTTTTCCCATGTGATCGAAGCGGTAGCGTTCTTCGAAATACCGCATGAAATCAGCCACGCGATTACTCGAAGGCGGACTATGGCGGCCGACCTCGACATCATGTTCGGGGCGGGAGCGCCATTGCCCGGGTTCCATAAGAAAGGCTCGGTCCTTGCCTTTTATGCGAAGCATGTCCTTCGACGCGTCGCGATAGAATTCGCGATGCAGCCAGCAGACAAAATCGACTGAAGCTGGCTCGGGCAATTTTTCTTCCGCAGCCATTCGATCCACGTCGGCTTGGACGTGTACGTGCGCGGCTGCCTCGATCTGCAAATTGCGACGTGTCGTGTCTTGATCAAGTTTGCCCGCAAGCGCGCGTTCGATGTCCTTCGGCCGAGTGTTGTGACCTTCGATTAGATTGCTGTAGTACGTATTCATGATCCGCACGAGATCGGCTAGATTTGCTGCCGTGCGCGGATTGAGGGCGCGCCCCAGCGTCGCCGTCATTGCAGCGAGTTCTGCGGTGACATTCGAAATGGCTTCAGGAATATCTTCGAGCCTCGTTGGCTCGATCCGCTGAACGGTTTCGGGCGCCATTTTTGGCCGCTGTTCTTTTCTCATAACTTATTGAGTATACCTGGAAAATCATATTTCCTAGAGGAATTTGGCCACTCCTTTGGCCGCTGTTTTTAGTGGCCAATTTGGCTGCTCTTTTCTTCTCGTAACTACATGAAATTGCAAAAATATTCGTCTTGTTTGAGCGATCTTGGCCACTCCTTTGGCCGCTCTTTTGCCAACCCTTACGCCGCGCTCAGCTTGTCATAAGCGCCAGCCTTGTGCAGTGCCTCCACGATGCGCGCAGGCAGGAGCGGCATTTCGGCGAAATGCACGCCGAAGGAAGAAAGCGCGTCCTCGATCGCGGAAATAATGGCCGCCGGCGCCGGGATGGTGCCGCCTTCGCCCGCACCCTTGACGCCGAGCGGATTGAGCGGATTCGGCGTCTCCACGTGCTCGATCGTGCAGCCCGGCACGTCGGGCGCCGCCGGCAGCAGATAATCCTGAAACGTGGTGGTCAGCGGCTGCGCGCCGTCATCGTATTTCATCCACTCGAACAGCGCATTGCCGATGCCGTGCGCGACGCCGCCCTGCACCTGGCCGTCGACGATCATTGGGTTGATGATGTTGCC
>CAZNSG010000319.1:0-16024 GCA_964575715.1 uncultured Hyphomicrobiales bacterium
ATTGATCGCGTTACGAAAGATTGGAATTGAAGGGGTCATCTTTCGCGTCCAACCGTGACCCCGCCCAGGAAGTAGATTCACACAAACAATCAATGAGATGCTTTAGCTTTGGGAGGGGTCGCAATTGAATGCGATTTCACACGCAGATCAACTCCATCAACTGTCCTGCTCAATCGACTCCGCTCCCAGCACCCACCCCACGCGCGAACATCAATTCCCCATAGCGCGTCCCGCACCACCGCACGTATCCCTTCCCGCGATTTCCTCCCTTGGAGGTTTTCGTACGCCGGCCGGCGGCGTACGTCGTTCCGTCCGTGCACCGGCCGGCATCCGAAAACCTTCACAAACGCGGGCATTTCGTCAGCGCAGCCCCTACAGGAATCAGAGTGAGCTACTTCCCGGTGGCCTTAGGCGCGGTTGTGGCTGATGGTTGTGCGGCGAGTATTTTCTCCGTGTTAAATAAGAAGGTCGCAATCTCATGGTTTTGGAACTTCGATCATTGGACGCCGGAGCGAGAAAATTCTGCCGAAGTATTGGTTTTGATCTCTTGTGCTGCGGGCGTTCAGCGCGTCCGACTGATGAAGCGATTCATTCCAACATCGGTCTGCCACACTCGCCGATGGGCATCCAGCATGTAAGGTATCGCTCGTTTGCGTGATTCTACCACGGCATCGTAGTCGGCAATAAAGTGCCGCATAAGATCCCCAACCTCGCGGCGCAGGGCATCTTCATCGATTGTTTTTACCTTGCGGTCCTCGATTACTACACGGCCGTCAACAATCACGCTTTCTACGCCGCGGCCGGCTTCCGTATAGACGAGCTGACGCGCGGCGCTGTTATAGGGCAGATAAGCAACGTCATTAAGGTTGATCAGGATCAAGTCCGCCTTGTAGTCCGGTCGAATGGCGCCGAGCTGTCCATCTAAACCGGCTGTCCGCGCATTGCCTATGGTCGCGTGGCGTAACACTTCGTGCGCCAAACCTGGACCAGGCTCCGGCTCGCTGACTGCCGCGAAAAGACAGAACAATTTCATTGCCTGAAATATACTCTGCACGTCGCTACCGCTGCAATTGTCGCAGCCAAGACCCAAGCGTACACCCGACTCGCGCAAATCACACACGGGAGCAATGCCGCTTTTCAGTTTCAGATTACTGAGATGATTGAGAACTATGCCCGCGCCGGATTCCGCCATGCGGTCCATTTCATGGCGTGAAATCCATACGCTGTGAACGATATTCAGTCTGGGGCCGAGGAGACCGGTATTTTTCAAATAACTGATCAGCGAGCCATCATGATCGACGAAATGTTCACGTGCGATCAGAACCTGGCCCCTCGTTTCGTAAACGTGGGTATAGACCGCAAGATCGTGTTTGTTCGCGACCGCCGCGCAGCCCTCCAGCATCTTCGGTGTACAACGTTGCGGCGCGAATGGGGCAAGCGCCCAGTGCAACGTGCCTGTAGCCGGATGCCGTTTGAATTGATGTTCGAGATAATCGAACTGGTCGCGCATGGGCAACGCCTTGGTGCCCAGCATTTCCTGAACATCGGATGGCAAACGATCCTTGTGATAAACCATCGCGATGGGCGGAACATCCCAGACCATGGGCGAAAACACGACGCGGATCCCCGCCTCGCGATAGGCCGAGATAACAACATCGGTATATGCATCATTGAGAGGCGTGAGACCCAACATATCCTGCACGGTCGTAATGCCGCAACGGAGCGACTCGATTGCACCCACCAGCGTGCGTGCCCTTACCTCTTCTTTGCTGCGGTTTTGCCCCATTGGCAGCGTGTAGAGCAGCCACATTTCGAGCGGCAATTCCTCGAATAATCCACGGCATAGCGTATCGTGCGAATGGTAGTGTGCATTGATCAATCCCGGCACCACCAGCCGGCCGGAGGCATCGATGACTTCATGCTCTCCATCGGGTGAAAGATTTGGGCCAACCGAAACGATTTTTCCGTCCTTGATTAAAATATCGGCGACCGAAGGTTTATGAACGTCACCATCATGGTCGTAAACCTGTCCACCTCGTATGAGCAATTGCTTTGATGTCATTCGACTTCCAGTCTTTCTATATTCCACATCTGACTCTGCAGTGAGAGATTTTTGCACGTCCAGTAGAAGCGGCCAAGCTTGCGGTCACCATACCGCTAACTTTCACGGCTTCCAACCGCCGGAATTCCACAAGATCAAAGCGCATTACCCGCGTTTTAGCCAAACAATGAAGAGGGATTCCGGCCTGCGCGAAACTGGCGCCAAACAAGCCGTGGCGCTTGCGCTTCACGCGCTACGGCAGGATGTTAGCATGCGCCTTCTTGGCGGTTCGAAATTTGTAAGTTAAAAAGACCATCGCAACACGTTCTAATTGACGGAAAACGCAACTGATGCAAACAAACGCGGGAAGGTTGACTGTGGATTCGGCCGAATTCCTAGCTTCGGCCTCCACGGAGTGAAATTCGTTTCAAATTTCCAATGGTCTTTCTGCGATCTAGGTGCCCGCTTTCCAGCGCTGCGTCCAAAGAGCGCCCATGAATGTATGTCCTAACAACAACGACCCGTTTCAAAGTACTAGAGCCCGATTGCCAGAGAAAAATTGATGAAAAGAACCGGTGCAGATTCTAAAAATACCCGCAAACGAATTCTGCGGCATTCGATGGCTGAGTTCGCTGCCAAAGGTTATGACGGCGCACGCGTCGACAGCATCGCCCATCGATGTCAGTTGAGCAAAAACATGCTCTATCATTACTTCAATAGCAAGGAAGGTTTGTTTATCGCCGTGCTAGAAAATGCATATGAGACGTTTCGCACGCGGCAACGCGATTTTGCAATTCGCGACACTGATCCAGTCGATGCTATGTGTCAGCTCATTGCCCACACGTTCTATGCATTGCTTGAAAATCAAGACTTCATTGCATTGCTAAACACGGCAAACCTGCATAAGGGTCGGCACATTCGGCGTTCGCGGCTCATCCGATCACTATACGATCCGCTGGTCGAAACGGTACGCGAGATCTTGCGGCGCGGCGCAGCAAAGGGCGTCTTCCGGCCGAGTATCGATCCATTGAATCTTTATCTATCGTTGTCGTCGCTCGCCTATAATTATATTTCCAATCAATACACGCTGAAGGTTGCGTTTGGAATCGATCTAATGACCAAGAATCGGCGCGAAATCTGGCTCGCACATATCACCGATCTGATCTTAACCTATTGCCGCGCTAAGCCGCGGCACCGATGAGCGGGGCGCCGCCATTGGCACGGTTCGCGTCGCGTGCTAGTCCGAAAAACATAACCTGCCCAACCCGCGCGACGAAAAACGTCCGGCGCCGATTACACATTCATGGCGTCTTCAGATGGGCCTCGCGCCGCTTGAATAGCTCCTCATCGGCATAACCCATGGCCTCCGGCTTGGCCCGCCCGAGCATCACCTGGAAATAGACCGGTCCGAGACTGGCATTTTTATATCCATGGATGACGCCGGCCGGACAGGAAATGCATTCCCAAGGTCCGAGTCGCTCCGTGACGCGTTTTCCGCTTTCGTCCTCAACGAACACATCCAAAAACCCTTGCAGCACGAAAAACACCTCTTCGACCTCGTGTGTGTGAGCCGCGTTCCCCTGACCCGGCTCCACATACATGATTGACAAAGTAAAACTTTTCGCGGGGATGACGGCGATGTCATTATGTTTTCCGGAACCGCCAGCGCCAATAAATCGGTGTTGCGCGCGCTTAAACCCCTCAATTTTGGCGTCTTCGAATGCGGCCCAATCGGGCTTGCGATCACGGAAGCGGCCTACGTAGCGTTTCATGATCTCGTCAGTCGGCACGCCGACGAGTTCCGGCGGGCGTGGATGGCGTGCAACGCCCATTTTGCGCTCCTGTAAATTCTATACCGAGGTCATAGTCTCGGCCCCATTCTACTTTAGCTGACTATCTAGTCAATAAGCATTGTCATGACCTCCATCTGAAGCGCTTTATAAATAAGGATGCCCATCAAGCGTGAATTGCGGCGCAAGTGCAAGCCACCGGATCATTTCGCGAAACGATTGAATCCAGCGGCGAGAAATTGGATTGACTGTTTGGTCAATATACGTAATTTTAATGCTGTGAACAGGCGTTTGAATTCGAATGCTTGCATGACAAGTTTTGGTCACGGGAGAGATTGTATGGCGACTAATCCGAAAGCAGTGGAACTCGCAAAGAAGGGCAAGGTTGAGTACGACTGGGGCACGCTCTGGCCGCACTACCATAAGGAAAAGATGAATTGGGGCGGCGGCTTCAAGACCAAAGGCGACGTGGATATTTTGTTCCTGTCCGGCGAAACCGGCCGCGACCCCTTCGAAGATGCTCCGTGCAGAACTCCGGAAGAGGAGCGCGCAGGCAAGGGCAAAGTGGTGTCGATGGACATCAAGCAGCAGACCCGCCAGTGCCTCGAATACATCAAAAATAAGCTGGAGATGATGGATGCCTCTCTCAAGCATATCGTGATGTTCCGCTATTACCTGCCGCGGCGCGAGGACGTCTTTGACATGCGCGACGAGATGTACCGCTTCTTCGAGGAGTTCGAACCGGATCTTCGCGCGCATCCGCGGCCGGCCACTCTGCTTCGCGGCGTCGGCATCGACCTCAAGGAAATGCTGGTCGAAATCGAGGCATGGGCGGTTGTTCCGCGAAAAAAATAAGATCGACAACCAAAGCGGGAATGGTAGCTGCGTAAGAACACCAATACGCAAGAAGACCCCGATGGGTTTTCTTGCGACGCTCTTTTTTGAGTAAGCGAATTGTTTTTGCGCCACCAATTTTTTCAGCGCTCGGCATCGAGCTTCGGTTGAAGGCGACTGTTTGTAGCATCAGTCGTACGCTTCGATTTCCGCGTTTCTATTGACATTATTTCATGTGCATGCATTACATTATAGATAAGTATCCAAGACCGCATGTATGGTGGCGAATGGTCGACGAAATTTCGGTCTGTACGCGCAGCACATACGAATACTTCGCGGACAATAGCCAGCATGGTGTTGTTTGCGCTCATACCAGCTATCGCTCTCCGCTTGATCGATACTCGTGTTCTCTCAATTCGAAGTGAAATGAATCGCAAACGGCGCTGAACCAGCGCGAGAATGATGGTCGATCAGCACTGTCAACATTCACGGGGACGCCTATGAAACCGTTTTCTCAGACGTTTTGTTCGGTTCGCCAGTTAGTCATCGGCAGCATCATGAGTGCGATGCTTGGCTCCGCAGCACTCGCAAACGAACCGGTCAAATTCCTCCTTGATTTCGTGCCGTATGGAAAGCACGCATTCTTCTACGCCGCTTTGGAAAAGGGATTTTGGAAAGATGCCGGCTTCGATGTCACGATCCTGAAAGGGGATGGTTCGGGCGCGACGGTTTCCGCGATGGCCGCGGGCTCGGTCGATTTTGGACTCGCCGACACGCCGACTGCCCTTATTGGGCGAGCGAAAGGCGCAAAGATCAAAGTTGTGGGCGTCTTTCACGAAAAATCGCTCTACAGCATCGGCTGGTTGGATGGCGCCGCCGCCATCAAGGGTCCGCGCGACCTCGAAGGCAAGCGGATCGCTTCCAGCGCGGCGGACACCAATCGCGTGTTGTTCCCGGCTCTGGCGCAGATCGTCGGAATCGATCAATCGAAAGTGACATGGGTGACTATGACCAACCCGGCGCGCGCGGCCAGTCTCATCGCTGGCCAAGCAGACGCCGCGGTGCTGCTCGCAACGGAAATTCCCACATTTTCCGCCCGCGCTAAGGAAGCTGGAAAGAAATGGGTTTCCTTCCTTTATTCCGACTATGGTTTCGATCTTTATGGTGCGGGGCTGATCGTTCGCGACGAACAGATTGCCAAAGAACCGGAACGCGTAAAAAGGTTCGTCGAAGCGACTTATAAGGGCATCGCCTGGTCGGTTGAAAAACCCGAGGAAGCGTTGCAGATGTTCCTCAAACATCATCCGGCTGTCAATCCGGCCGAAGCCAGAGAGCATTTCCGGATTGCACTCGCACACCTGATGACCGCCAACAGCAAGCGCGTCGGCATCGGCATCATGGATACAGCAAAGATGAAGCACACCCTGGATACGGTAATCAAATATTTTGACGCCGCCGGCTTGCAGATGAACGACGTCTATACGAACCAGTTCCTGACACCGAAGATCGTTCCGACCGAGGGACGCCTCAACTGACGACGTCGACTTCGATATCGCTGGAGCAAAGGCAAACGGTGCGCGGCGCGGCCGAAACCGCGATCGTTGTCGATGATCTAAGCAAGACCTATGGCAGCCGGGATGAGCCTGTCCACGCGCTGGATGGTGTATCGTTTGCCGTGCACGAGGGCGAGTTCGTTTCGATTGTCGGCCATAGCGGCTGTGGCAAAACGACACTGCTGAAGATCATCGCTGGCCTGATTCCGGCCTCATCGGGCAGCGTCAAGGTGCGCGGGAATCCCGTGGCGCGGCCGCTTTCCGATGTCGGAATGGTTTTTCAGCGGCCGGTGCTGCTGAAATGGCGCAGCATCTTCGACAATGTCATGTTGCCGATCGAGATGCTCGGTCTCGGCCGGGACGCCTACAAGGACAAGGCTGTCGAATTGCTGGCGCTGGCCGGTCTTGCCGACTTCCATCACAAATATCCGTCTGAGTTGTCCGGCGGTATGCAGCAACGCGCGGCGATCTGCCGCGCGCTCATCCACGATCCTACTTTGCTGCTGATGGACGAGCCCTTCGGCGCGCTCGATGCGATGACGCGCGAGGACATGAACCTGGAACTGCTGCGCATCTGGGAAGAGCGGCGCAAAACCAGCGTGCTTGTGACCCACAGCATTTCAGAAGCGGTCTTTCTGTCTGACCGCGTGGTGGTAATGTCGCCGCGGCCCGGCCGCATTGCCGACATCTTGACGATTGATCTGCGGCGGCCGCGAGCGCCGGATTTAAAGCTGAACCCCCGTTTCACCGAGTTGGTACAAGTTATCGGGAAAAAGATCGGGCTCGCCTATATCTAGGGATGTGCGGCGGCAACCGGCATGGAAGCCGTAGTACGGCGCTCCCAAGGCATGCACAATTTCTCCGCCAGCCCGATTAGCCCGTAGAGGCCTAGCCCGAGCACCGACAGGCTGACGATCGCCACGAACGCCATCGACGTGCGCATTTCCACGTTAGATATGATGATCAGATAGCCAAGGCCCGCATCGCCGCCGACGAATTCGCCGATCACGGCGCCGATCACCGCCAGCGTGCTGGCGACTTTCAGGCTGCTGAACAAATATGGCAGCGCATTCGGCAACCGCACCTTGAAAAACTCCTTCCAGCGGTTCGCCTGCAGGATTCGGCAAAGCTCAAGGAGTTCTTCTTCGACCGCCGCCAGTCCCGTCACCATGTTTACAACGATCGGGAAGAAAGAGACGAGCAGCGCGAGCAGGATCTTCGAAGAAGCGCCGTAGCCCACCCAGATCAGCAGCAAGGGGGCGATGGCCACTTTGGGCACGATCTGGAGCATGACCACAAGTGGGAAGATCGCGCTCTTCAGTAAACGCGAATAGACGATGCCGACCGACAAGGTAACTCCAATAATAGCCGCCAACAGAAAACCCAATACGGTTTCGTACAGCGTCACCCAGCTGTGCTGGAGATAAATACCATGGCGGAGATAGCCTTCCGCAGCGATTGCAGACGGAGCCGGGAGGATCAGGCTCTGGATTTGAAATATCCAGACCGCCAGCTCCCAAAACAGCAGGAACGCCGCCGCCGAGACAATTGATATGGCGATATCCGTTTTGCTGGTTTGCATAGCGATCAGCTGCTCGACCTCAAACCGCGCCGAAGCGGCGCATTATTTGTAAATGATGATACCCATGGGGGACGGCTTGAAACCGTTGCACGAATTGCGCTCCTGCGGACAATTAGAAATGCCGATCAGAAGATCCATCTCGGCGCGAATGTCGTAGTAGTCGCCGGGCTTGCTGGTCGGCTCGTGGATGTCCATTGTTCCATTCATGTCGGTCTGCACATTCATGAAGGGCACAAACGCGTTGGGGATATCGCGATAATTGAAGCCCCAGGGGCCGAGCGCCATGGCGAGATTGCCTCGGCAATTGGGTGTGTGCGGTACGCTGTAACGGATGTGGTTGAGCTCCTCGCTGCACATTGGCCCATAGGCGTAACTGAGCTCATTCGAGTAATCGACAATCGTCATCATCGCCTTGCAAGTGATCGAATAGAGCACGTTGCCTTTGATGAATTCGCGTCGTTTGTTCAGCAGAACGGAATTTCCGAGATTGATGCAATCGCCGTGATCGTTGATGTCGAAACACACCAGATCGGGCACTTGTTTGCCTTCGATATCGACGAAGCGCAGAACTTCGCCTTTCTTCATATTGAATGCGGCATATCCCCTCGCCTCGATAATCCATTCCTTGACGATTGTCCCGGCCACGGGAAACTTGCGCATCATCGGGTTTAATTCTGACATGCTGTCCTCTATCTATCTTTGGTTGTGGCGTCCGACGTATTGGATCTTGTGCTTGGGCCAGACTATAGCGCATTTTTTTATCAGATAAGCCTGTGTGTACCGAAAACCTAAACCCGGAGGATGGTAGAGACGAGCCTTGAAGCGGTAGCCCTTTGCGGATCCTCGCTGTTGTCTGACGCTTTCGCGCCAGTGCTCTCACCGAGCGAGCGTGGCTTCTTGAGTTCGTCTCCCCAGGTAGAACCTAGGAAACAGGGCTTCGCGCCGGATACGGTCGTCACGGACCACTGGCAGGCCTACTCCGCTGCCATCAGAGATCGTGAGCTTTCGGCCGATCACAAACGCGGTCGGTGGAGGAACAACCGAGCTGAGAATTCACATCAGCCAACGCGACGACGAGAGCGGCAGACGCAGGGCTTTAAGTCACTCGGATCAGCCCAGCGTTTTCAGTCGATGCATGCCGCGGTCTACAATTACTTTAACGCCCAGCGTCATCTGATCTCCGCCCGTTCATATCGCGTGGCCCGCAGCAAAGCTTTGCTTGCCTGGAACGACATAACGCTTGCGGCATGAGCTCAAGTGCGACCGGTTTAGAGGACAGGATTGTCTTCACACCCGGCAATCTGACAATGCCAGCGTACATAACCTGATCTAGCGGTGGCGGAAACGGGTTAAACACCTGTGGCACTGACTTGCAAGTTTATTAATTCTTAATAATATCTCCCATGGTACTCGACTCGCTATCGAAAAGCCAAAGAACGCAAGGGTTTGACGGGTAGTTTTGGGGACAGGAGTTGATTGAGGAAGGCGATTATTTGCACTGGACTTGCGGCGACGAAGATTTTGCGCAGCGTGCGCAGGCCGAGAGCGAACAGAGAACAGGCGCGGCGGCCATGTTTTTTGACGGGAATGGGATGTAGGCGCGCCATGGCGACGCCGGTTTTGACGGTGAGCGCCACGGCGAAAGCAAGTAACGCCAGCAAGGTGCATAGTTTGTCCGGGTCGGTCAGGTGCGTTGCCTTCAGAGCGAAGCCTTTGGTCTTGAGATTGCCGAACATGGTTGCGATCCCCGCCTGCGCGGGGACCCATCGTTGACGATAACGGGCGAGCGCGTGACGCGCTCTGCCGGAACAGGCCAAGGCTAACAATTCACCTGATGTGAGCCGCATGATTACGAGCCGCACGGGCAACGACAAAGTCTCGTTCTGACAGCCGAGCCGGCACCAGCCCTTGACGATCATTTTGTCTCGCACTCTCAGATGCCGTGCGATGGCGGCAATCGACATGGCGGCATAGCCCTCGCGCAGGACGTGCTGGTTCTCGCGCAGACGCAGGATGAAGAGAATCTTCTCGCCGTGCAGATAGGCCATCCACGCATCGCCGATGAACTCGCGGTCGCCCATCAACGCCGCGATCTTCATGTCCGGGAACGCTGCGCGCAGACGATCCAGAAGTTCGGTGCGCTCCGAGGTGTGCGAGTTTCCAGTCGTTGGCAGCAGCATCCACAGCAGCGGAATGCCCATGCCGTTCCATGTTACCGAGATCATCAGGATGTTGATCGTGGTCTTGCCGAAATCCCAGTTCGTCCGATCGATGGCCAGAATCCACGACTTGCCGCGAAGCCCCAGCAGATCGACCACCACACGCGCCGCCAGCGTGCCGTCCAGCCGCACGTACTGGAAGAACCGGTAAAACCGCCGCCGCACCGAGTCGGTCTGCGCCATGCTTGCCTCATACGCCGCCAGCCGCCACAGACATATCGTTCCATGCTGCATGATCAGCAGCGCCAGCCACGATAGCGTCTCACGCCTTGTCGCCGACAGACCGATGTGTTTGGCTACCGCCCTGGATAAGGCGTTTGAGAATATCGATTGCATCATCGCGATCCTTCGCTGCCAGGCAAAGAATCGCTTTTATGAATCAACTCAACGCCTTATCCAACCGCGTCGAATACTATGAATATCTCCATGTCGAGATAAGGCAGAGCGGGGATATGTTGAAACCTGAAGCAAAAACATCACCAGAGCAGTTGGAGCAGCTTTCGCTCTCGCGCACTGATTGGCTGATTGCGATTCTCCGTGATCGAATTATCAAAGGGGTATACCGGCCCGGCGAACGCATCCGTGAAAACGAGCTGCAGCAAGAGTTCAAACTCTCCAACGGGCCGGTTCGTGAAGCGCTGCAGCGCCTTGCCACCGATGGTATTCTCGACCGTTCGCCCTGGCGCGGCGTGCGCGTCATCGAACTCGGTAAGAAGGAAATCATCGAGTTGTTTCAGCTTCGCGTCGCGCTTCTAGAATATGCAGCGGAACTTTCCGCGCGCCGTCGGGACCCGGTCGTGCTGGCCGAAGCGAAGATGGTGAGGAGCAACCTGCGCAAGGCACTCTCAAAGGTAAAAAAGGGCGATCTGGCCTTGATGAGCGCGGAACTCATCGAGTGGATTTTGCGCGGTGCCGACAATAGCAAAATGTTCCAGGTATGGGAGAAGACGCTCCTGCAATCGCGTATCTATGCCTATGAATCAATGCGGCGCACAGCGGCACGCACCGAACCGCTGCAATACCAGATCATTGATTCGATCCTTGCCGGCAACGCCGCCGCTGCACGCTGTGCGGTTCGGGATCTCACGCGTCAGACATTGCTTGATCTGAATATCGAAGCCGACGTTTAATTGGTCACGACAATAACGAAAGCAGCAGATCCGATGACATCGAAGACAATCATTCAACCCAAGGGAATGGCGGAGGCTGTCGGTCCTTTTTCGCGCGCTGTCCTCATCGGCGATCATCTTTACATCGCTGGCACAACCGCACTCAGTCATGTGAGCGGAAATTATTATGAGCGTAAGGTACCGGACAATATCGAGGAGCAAACTCGTTTGACGCTCGACAACATCCGCAAATGTGTCGAGGCCGTCGGCGGCAGCATGGATGATATTTTTAAGGTCGTCATCATGCTCAAGAACCCGGCCGATTACAAGAAGATGAACGCCATTCGCGCAGAATATTTCGTCAAGGTGCCTCCGATCAGCACCTGCTTTCGCGCCGAAGTCATGCGCGACGATATCCTAGTGGAGATCGAGGCGGTCGCGTTCGTCCCAAACGCCAGACCTCAGAAACAAAGGTGAGCACGTTGCAGATTACATGTGGCGACACCGTCAAGCGCACGGCACTCGGAGCGGCCGATATCGGCATGGCCGACATGGCCTCGGTCATTATCGGCCGCAGTAATGCGCTCTATGTCTTTGCGATCAAGAATCCAGAAGCCGCAGCCAACGCATTTGTAAAACACTTTCCGGAGAGCAGTCGCGATCAGACCTTAGCGGAATGGAAAATCACGAATGCGCACATGCTCACGGACCGTACCCGACGAAACGGGATCGGCTATATTGACCGCAGTAAAATGGAGAAGACGCTGCAACTCGTAATGCAATATCAGCAGGGCAACGCCGACTTAAAGGTCGATGACATCTACTCAATGAAGTTCCTGAGCAAGATCGAGGCCGGGCAATGACGGAAACCGCGATGATCGTGAACAGCCCTTTACGTGACGACCTCGAATTGCTACGGGGCGCGATCGACATTCACATCCATCATGCCCCCGATCTTTATGTGCGCATCCAAGATCCAGTCGAGCTTGCACAGGATGCCCGCGCAGCCGGAATGCGTGCCATCTGCATCAAGCGGCACAATTTCCCAACTGCCGCGCTCGCGCAAATGGCGCAGAAAATTGTACCGGAGGTCAATATTTTTGGCAGCCTTGCCTGCAACCGGCAGGTCGGTGGCCTGAACCCGCTGGCGGTCGAGGCGGCGATTAAGTACGGCGTACGGCAAATCTGGCTGCCAACCATTGATTCGACCAACCACGAGGTGGTCACCGGATCGGTTGGCCAGCACGGCAAGGGCCTCACCATCCAAGGCGGCATTTCAGAATACGCCCTGAAGCAAAAGCGGCTTTATTGCCTCGATCAGAACGGTACCGTGCCGCCTGAACTGAAGGAAATCATTCAGCAAATCGCCGATGCCGGCATCATCCTTAATCTCGGCCATATTTCGTTCAAGGAAATGATCGCCGTCATCGATCAAGCCAAGAAGCAGAATACCAAACGCATTGTGTGCGACCACCCATTTTTCCTGCGGCTCGAACTCGAACAGCAGGTTGCGATCGTCGAGCGCGGCGCGTTCATGAATTTCACAGCCGGCGAACTGCTGCCACGCTGGTGGCGCGCCTCAATCGCCGATTTCGCAGGTGCAATCCGCAAACTCGGCGTTGCGCGCTGCGTCATCTCCAGCGATTGCGGTCAGCTGCATAATCCCCCGATGGTTGAGGCATTGCGGATGACATGCCAACTACTTCTGGAAGAAGGCTTTAGCGCCGACGATATCAGGCGGATGCTGCACGAAAATCCTGCCACCTTGATCTATCCATGAGGTTTTGACTCGTATGCCCGAATATCATGTCGAGTACCATGACCATTGACGTTCACGCCCACGCGTTGAGCGAGAAGTTTCTCGCTGACCTTACGAAACGCCCGATTGCCGGTATTAAGAGCCATGTCGACGACAAGGGTCGCTATTCGTACCAGCGCGCGTCAGACGAAAGCGCAAGTACACTTGATCCTAATCTGCACGATTTACCGCGGCGCATTGCAAGCCTTAAGGCGCGCGGCGTGACGCTGCAATTATTCGGCCCGCCGCCGAGCTTTCTTTCATGGCTAGATGGTGCGGCCAGTATCGAGCTTGTGCGCGCGCTGCATCGTCAGGCGCTTGATCTTGCCGGTCAATCTGATGGCCTGATGGAGCCGATGGCCGTTTTAGCGCTTGGTGAGCCGGAAAAGGCAGCCGGCGAGTTACAACGCACCATCGACGAATATGGATTGCGTGCCGTAATGCTGCCAAGCAGCGCTGGCGGCCTGCCATTGGACGCGAAATGCTTCGCTGACGTCTTTGCGCTAATCGAAAAACTCAAGCTTCTGGTATTCATGCATCCAACATCGGGTTTTCCGACCGCGCGATTCGGCATCAACGGCATGAACGTGCTGCTTGGCTGGCCATTTGAGACAACTTTGTCGGTCACGCGGCTGATTTTCTCGGGCGTTCTGCACCGTCATCCGGAATTAAAACTGGTTATGGCGCATGGCGGAGGCAATCTGGTTTTTCTGCGCGGCCGGCTTGATGCAGCCTACGAGGCTAAGGGTTGGGAAGCGAACCCCTATTACCAAAACGAGATCACGCGACCGCCGACCGATTATCTCGACCGTCTCTATTACGACACCTGCACGCTCAGCCCCGACAGCACGCGCTTTTTGATCAGCGTCATGGGCGCCGACTGTGTGCTGTTCGGAAGCGATTTTCCCTTTGATATTGGGGATCCAGAAGGTGCTCGCGCCATGCCGGCGATCCGTGAATTATCGCCCGAGTCTCAAAAGAAAATTCTGCGTGACAATGCCATGTGTTTACTCACCAATAGGTAAGTATCAGAGGAGAGACGACAATGCATAAACAAGCTCTTACCGTTCTATGGCTTCTTATAGCCACACTCTCTGGCATGTTTGTCTTCGTCGGAAACACGCATGCCCAGGAGCGCGTCAATTTTCGTCTTGATTTCCGCCTGGTCGGCTATCACCTACCGTTCTATTGGGCCAAGGCTAAGGGCTATTACGAGCGCGAAGGGCTCGTGGTTGATATCAAGGAAGGCGCTGGCTCCGGCCAGACCATCAATCTAGTCGTGGCCAAGGAGGCCGATATTGGTCTTGCCGATTTGATGCTGATGGCTAATGGTGTTTCCAAAGGCATGCAGATCAAGAGCGTCTATGGCTTGATCCAGGTCAACCCCTGGGCCGTGATCTCCTTCCAAGACGCTGGCATCCGTACGCCGCAGAATCTCGAAGGAAAATCGGTCGCGGTCATTGCCGCCAACCGAACATTGCTCGATCTTCTGCTGCGCAAGAACAATGTTGCGGCTGACAAGATCACGATACGCACGGTCAATGTCGCTGTCCGCAATACTATTTTTGCCGAAGGCAAGGCCGATTCCTTCGTCAGCGTCGCCATTGGCACACCCACCGATCTCGTGGTGATGGCGCAGGAAGGCAAACTCAAGCCGTTGCACTTCATGCACTTCTCCGAATTTGGTGTGGCGCCATTGGGACACGGCCTGCTGGTGCATAACGACACGCTTGCGAAAAACCCCGACATGATTCGTAAATTTATCCGCGCCACCAACCGCGGCATCGAGGATACGCTGAAGCCCGCAAATGTGGACGAGGCAATCGACATCGCCTTACGCGAGAGCGGTGTCAACGCTGAAAAGCGAACTTCCCTGAAGCTGCAATGGGCGGGTGCCATCAAGACACTACAGACGACGCACTCGAAAGGCCATCCTTACGGCTGGATGAGCGAAAAGGATTGGGCGGTCACGCTCGACATTCTCAAGAGCACCGAGGGCGCTGTTCCCTCGGCAAATCAGCTCTACACCAATGACCTGATCCCGGCGCGGTGAGCGCGATTAATCAGCAAGTTTACGACGCGCGTATGATCTCCGTTGATAATATCAACCTGATCTATCACTCGCGCCGGACTTCGGTGCGTGCACTGGAAGGCGTGAGTATGCACGCTGCGCAGGGCGAGTTTGTGTCCGTCGTGGGCCCGAGCGGCTGCGGCAAGAGCACTCTGCTAAAAATCATTGCCGGCTTGCTCGCGCCCACGACCGGCAATGTGAGCGTCAATGGCCATGACGTGAAAAGACCCGGCGGTAATATCGGCATCGTCTTCCAGAACCCGCTCCTGATGCCGTGGCGGACGGTCCTGCGCAATGTCCTGCTGCAGGTGGAAATGCGCGGCCAGCGCGGGGCTGACCATCGCGCAGAAGCTTTGCATCTTCTACAACTGGTTGGACTCGCTGGCTTTGAACAATCCTACCCGCATGAGCTTTCTGGCGGAATGCAACAGCGTGTCGGTTTGTGCCGCGCGCTGATACATGACCCACCTCTGCTGCTGATGGACGAGCCGTTCGGTGCGCTCGATGCCATGACGCGCGAGCATATGAATGCTGAATTGCAGCGCGTCTGGATGCAGCGCCGCAAGACTGTTTTGTTCATCACGCACAGCATTCCCGAGGCCATTTTTCTCGCCGACCGCGTGCTAGTGATGAGCCCGCGACCGGGAAAACTGATTGCCGATATCAAAATCGATTTCGAACGCCCGCGCAGCCTCGATCAACTGGTCGGAACGCAAGAATTTGCCGAGCACAGCCGAAAAATCCGCAGCCATCTCAACGCCACGGGGATGGATCGAGTGACTGTTGCAGAAAGAGAAAGTTGATGGAGCCTGCTCTTAAAAACCGCATCGCCGGCATTCTCGTACCGCTCGGCTTTCTCTGCGGCCTCACGCTGATCTGGTCCGTGGCCGTCGCTGTTTTCGAAATCCCGCCTTATCTTCTGCCGTCGCCGAAGGAGATTTTCCTGCGCATCGCGCGTGACTGGCGTATCCTCATCAATGGCACCGGCTACACGCTTCTGAGCGTGCTGTTCGGCTTTGCCTTAAGC
>CAZNSG010000320.1:0-12043 GCA_964575715.1 uncultured Hyphomicrobiales bacterium
GCCGCGCCAACGCTGGCGTTGATCGGGGTGTGCGCCATACTCGGCCTCTTGGTGCGCTGGCGCGAGTGTCGGCCGGTGGTCCCCATCGCGCTCATCGGATCAGCGCTAGTCGTCATCGTGCTCAACGACGCCAGCTTCATCGGCGGCTGGCGCCCGTACGATAGCGGTGATGACGGCCTGTATTACGAAGGTGCCGGACGCAAGATCGCGCAATACCTGCTTGCTGGCGATTTTGCCAACGCGCTGCGCGGCGAGGAAAGCGTTTTCTATTATGGCGGCCCGGGCTTGCGCTACCTGCGCGCTTTGGAGCGCTTTGTCTTCGGCGATACCAATCTTGGCTATCTCTCGCTCATGCTTTGTTTTCCGTTACTGGTGTTCGGTGTGTTCCGGCGTTTCCTGCCGCCGAACTGGGCGCTGGCATTGATCATTATTTTTGTGGCGATTCCGATCGGAGGATTGTTCGGCACCAGCTACTTTCTCTATGTGAAATGGGCCGCGCGGGGTTTTGCCGATCCCGCCGCCGCCGCCTTTTTCCTGGCGGGCATGCTGGTTCTTATCGGTCGGACGGAGAGCGGCCCCGATGCGCGCTTCGCTTCGGCTCTGGGAGCGGGATTTCTGTTTTTCCTTGCGGTGTTTCTGCGCCCTAATGTTGCACCGATGGCGGGCGTTCTCCTGGGCGGTGCCGGCGTCGCGGCGCTATGGCACGCCCAGTATCGGCGGCTCGCCGGCATGTGTCTTGGGTTCTTGCCGGTGCTGAGCATGGCGCTGCACAACTGGTACTTCGGCGGCGTGTTCGTCCTCTTCAGCAGCAACGCCACGCTCGCCGAGGGTTTGCCGATGACGCCTTCAGCCTATATTGCGGCGCTGGGAGAAGTGCTGCGGCTCGATATTTCCGGCGGAAATTTTGCACGCGGCCTATGGCAGCTTGCCGGCTGGCTTGCGGGCCAAAGCGAATCCTTCGCGATGGTGCCCGTGCATGCTTTGGCGATCGCGATCGTGGTGCGCGTAGCCTTATGGGGCCGCGGTTATGATCCCTGGTTGAGGTTGACAGTGTGGGCGGTGCTGGCGGGACACCCGGTGGCGTTCTTCTATCGCCCCATCCCACGCTACTACTACGTAACCTGGTTTCTGACGCTTGTCGTCTGTGCGGTGTGGATGCGGATCGAGGGGCTTGATCTGATGCGACGCAGGTTCCCCAGGGTGGCGGACTGGTTCACCAGACATCCGATAACAATAGCCCTGACGCGAGGCCTCGATTGGTGCATGCGCGTTGCGGGAATGGCGCCCCCCGTGCGTGCTTAATACAGTCAACGTCGCAGCTTGAGAAAGGAATGCACTTCGGCCAGCATGAGCGCGCCGAGGTGCAATTGCTGTACGAATTCGCCCGTCTCGATCATGCGCTGCAACTCGGCCGGCGTCACCAATTTGACCGTAAGCCCAGGCTCCGGTTCGAACGCGGCGGCGCGCTCGCCGGCTTCCACGAAGAACGAATGGATGCGGTTGCTCAGCCGGCCCGTGCACGCCGCTGCCGTTCCAAGCGGATGAATTGCAAGTGCGGGATAGCCGGTTTCCTCCAGCAGCTCGCGCCGGCAGCTGTCCGCCGGACTCTCACCGGAGTCCACAAGTCCGGCGGGCAGCTCCCAGCTGAAGGACTCGATCGCGGGCCGATACTGCCGCACGATGGGAATGCGTCCATCGGGTATGCGCGCGACAATCGCAAGATAGTCACTTTGCCCAACCGCATGGTAGGTCTGCAACGGTTCTCCCGGCGCGAACTCGACATCGCGCGCGATCACGTCCATCCATGGCGATATCTTGGTGACCCGTCGCGCGCGGATTTTTGGCCATTCCTCGCTCATGTGATCCGCCCGCTAGGTTGGTGCCGCTTCAAACTGACCGTGCTCGGCGGCCGTCGCAGCATGGCCGTGGCGAAGTCTTGCGGCGTCATCGCTCAATAGACGACGTTGGCATGCTCGAGAAATCCCCAGACGTCGACCACCGGCTTGCCCTTTAAATCGGCCTTCCGGTAACTCTGATGCGGCGTGCACAGGATCAAGAGATCGCTGCGCGCGATCACTTCGTCAAGCGGCAGCAACCCGGGATCGATGGTGACGAAAGGATCGGTGGTCAGCACTTCACGCGCGTAACTGCTCAAGGCTTTCTTGAATTTGTAGCTTAGTGATGCGCGGATATCATCAATATCGGCCTTAAAAGCCATGCCCAGCAGACCGATCGTCATCTTGGGGAGGTCATGGTTTCGCCGCAGGTCGGCGATCACCTGCAACACCAGACCTTCGTTGACAAGAATGGCTGCATTGCCAAGACCAAACTCGTTGCGCGCGAATGCCAGCAGCTGCATCGTGTCTTTGACCAGACAGGGGCCCGCGGCGAATCCGGGCCGCGGAATATTCTTGGCGCGCGGATAGTTGTGTTTCATCGCCCGCAGGATGCGGTGGTAATCGAGTCCCGCCGACTTGGAGATCAGGTAAAATTGGTTGGTCACCGCAAATTCTATATAGCGGTAGGCATTGTTGAACAGCTTGGCGAACTCGGCCTCGATCGGAGCGAGCGTTACGAGTTCGGGCGAGATCGGCCCGAACAAGGCCTCGGCATCCTCCTGGGCTTCTCGCGAAGTGCCGCTGATGATCTGCGGCATCCGGGCCAGTTCCTCAATGCCATGGCCTTGCACAATTCGTTCCGGACAAAATGCAACCTTAAGCTTTCGCCCTTGCCGCTTGAGATGCTCGTCGATCCAGTCCGCGGTGCCGGGATAGAGCGTTGAGCGCAATACGAGCAATTGTCCGTCGCGCATGTGGGGCACAAGCGCATCGATGCAATCTTGCACGACGCGCCGTTCCGGATTGAGAAATTCATCAACCGGCGTGCCGATCGTAACGATCACCGCGCCCTTGGTAGAAATCTCGCTCGGTTTGCTGGTGAAGAACAGGCGCTTGTCGCGAAGCGCCGTGTTCAGCAAATCTTGTGCGCCGTGCTCGATGAACGGAAGACGGCCCGCCTTCAGTGTCGCGAGACTCTCCTCATTGATGTCGTTGACATTGACGGCAAAACCCTTGGCCGCGAACGCCAGCATAAGCGGTATTCCGACATGTCCGGCGCCGCCCACGATGGTCAAGTCGGCGGTCTGCGCCGTAACGGCTGCCTGGTGGGACATCTGGATATTGGCGATGTTCAACGCTGTTTCTCCAACATTAGAACAATCCGTGGACCCATGCGACGCTGTGTGTGCCAGTTACCGCATTAATGGCTGAATTTGCGTTCGATGCCATCAGCCGGTAGCAAGCTGCTTAGCATGAAGCAATGTTGCGACCAAGTCGCGGGGCCGGCCTCGCCGCCACGCGCGGCAAGTGCGGAGCGGGCTGCTGGTTGCCGAAATCCAGCCTCCCGCCCCGCGCGATTTGTGTAAGTCAATGCGCCAGCGAAAGGACAGCACATGATCATAGATATCTACACCCATATTTTCCCGGATCGGTTTTTTCAGGAGCTGGAACGCGGCTCGCCCAAGCTCGGGAACATGGGCAAGCGGCTGCGCGCGGTGAAGAAGCTTTTCGATCTCGACGCCCGCTTTCGCGAAATGGACGAATTCGGCGACTACCGGCAGATCATCTCGCTGCCCAATCCGCCGATCGAGGATATTGCCGAAGGCGAGGTCGCCAGGAAACTTGCGGAGGTCGCAAACGACTCCATGGCTGAGCTGTGCGTGCGCCATCCGAAACGTTTCCCCGCTTTCGCCGCGGCCGTCTCCCTCGACGACGTCGATTCGGCGATCAAGGAAGCCGATCGCGCCATCAAAACGCTCGGCGCGCGCGGCATACAAATCTTCACCAACATTGCCGGGCATCCGCTCGACGAGCCGCGCTTTGCGCCGTTGTTTGCAGCGCTTGCTGCCCACGACCTGCCGATCTGGCTGCACCCGGCGCGCACCGCCAGCATGCCGGACTACGCGTCCGAGACCAAATCGCGCTTTGAAATGTGGTGGTGCTTCGGCTGGCCGTACGAAACAACGGTCGCCATGGCGCGGCTGGTGTTCTGCGGGCTGTTCGACCGCCATCCCAAGCTCAAGATCATCACCCATCATCTTGGCGGCGGAATGATTCCCTATTTCGACGGCCGGATCGGTCCGGGCATGGACGTGCTCGGCAGCCGCACCATCGACGAGGACTACTCAAATGTTCTCTCCTCGCTCAAGCGGCCGCATCTTGACTACTTCCGCGAATTCTATGCCGACACCGCCATGTTCGGCGGCAAATATGGCCTGCCGTGCGGTCTTGATTTCTTCGGCAGCGATCACGTGGTGTTTGCGACCGATGCGCCGCTCGGCCCCATCGCCAAGACACTCGCGGTCATGGATGAGCTCGGCCTTGACGCGGCAACACGGCGCAAGATCATGGCCGGCAATGCCGAACGGCTGATGAAGATGAGCCTGCAATAACCGTGGACGAATTTCCTTTGAGCGTTGTACGGAGGAATATTCCGTGTCCTCGCAAATTGGAGTGTAATCCCAAGTTGGAGTCCTGGATGCGGTATGGTCTAAACGTCGAAAAGGTTGCCCGCATGTTTGCAGCGTTTTTATTTGGAGCTGGATTGGCCGCTTGCGCCGCTGAACAGCCGACAACCTCGGAACCGCCCAGCTTCTATGTCAGCCTCGTCGCGGCGCGCGCCAAACTCGATGCCAAGGCTGCGGCGTCGATGATTTCCGGCTACCGCCGCAACCACGGACTTGGGCCCGTATCGCTCGACCCGGAACTCATGCGGCTGGCTCAGGCGCAGGCCCGCACGATGGCGGCCCGCAACGAAGTCGGGCACAATGTCGGCGTCAATTTCACCGAGCGCATCAGAAATTCCAGGGTCAGGGCCAGGGCGGTGGTGGAGAACGTTGCTGCCGGCTACCACACGCTGGCGGAGGCGTTCTCCGGCTGGCGTGATTCGCCCGGGCACCGGGCGAATATGCTGACTCAGGAAGCCACCCGGATAGGCATTGCCGCAGTCTATGCACCGGGTTCCAAATATAAGGTTTTCTGGGTGTTGATCCTGGCGTCCCCCAACGAAGGCCAAAATGACAAGCAAAATCCAGGGGTTTGGCCGTTTATGGTGTTACCTCCAAGTTAAGTCATCCACCGAAATCCCAATGTTTATGGGCGAATCCTGTGTTATCCGATTGCGGAGCGCACAATTCTGTGTTTTCAAACCAGCATTCATTCCAAGGGGAGAGGCGACACCATGGCCATGCAGCCCGCTACGAGCAAACCAAAAGTAAACACCGTCAGTCTCAAACACCTCGCCGCGAGCCTCGCGGGCGACCACGAAATGCCGAAGAAACAAGCCGAGGCCATCCTTGGGGACCTGGTCAATCTGATCACCAAGCACCTCAAGAAGGGCGATCGCATCCGTCTTGCGGGTCTCGGGATCCTGGTGGTGAGACGCCGCGCCGCACGCATGGGGCGTAACCCGGCGACCGGCGTGCCGATCCAGATCAAGGCGAGCAAGAAGGTCGCCTTCCGGGCGGCCAAGGATCTCAAGGAAGCGATCTAGCCGCGCCTCATCGAACGGCCTAAAAATCGGGCGCCCAGCCGTTGCGGCTGGGCGTCTGCGTTGTGTGCTTTGCTGTTGGGTCAGTGAACCTTGACGGATTTGTCTTCCATCAAATTGAGGACGATGAATTGATCGTCGGCAACCTTCACCACGGCGGCAATGGCTTCGTCCGGATCTTCCGTCGGCCGCGCGTCGGCATCGTACATCTCATAGAAATATCTGGTGACGCCGTCCGAGCAATAGGCGGTACGCTCGTCAACATTTACCAGAACGACATCGATATCGATCACAACACGCACTCATTCTCAAACGCAACTTGACTGCTACGCACCAAATCTTACGCACTTAGTTTCTTGAGCACTTAGTTTCTTACACACTTAGTTTTGTCGCGTGCGCCTGACTTTTAGATTCCGACTTATACGCATGATTTCGAAAGTTGCAGCGCCCTTGTGACGATCGTCAAAATTAAGACTAGCTCGTTTTGTTGGCCTGAACAATTACGGGGCATTCGCTATTTTTGTGGTGTGCGTCGAACAAGCAACAGTGCGTGAAAAAACAGATTCTATTTGATGTCTCGCGACTGTGCGCTGCGATAATGCCGGATTGGCCGAATGACTCACCGGCCAAGAGCGGGAAAACACAGAAATTATCTTGCGACTCCGGTATTTTGTCCCGTGCGCACCCGCATGGCGGTGTTTCAAAAGGGGACGATTTTGGTGCATCGGCTGGACCGTTTGGCGCGGCCTTATTAGTTTTACGCTCGATGTTGCCGCCCATCCGCAATTACGACGAACTCTACCGGCAGTTTCGCTGGCAGGTGCCGGCGCACTTTAATATTGCTGTCGATGCCTGCGACCGCTGGGCGGCGAGCGATCCGCGCCGGCTCGCGATCGTCGCGGTGCGGCCCGACGGGCACGTGCAGGAAATCACCTATGGTTGGCTAAAAGAGTCCTCGAACCGGCTCGCGAACGCGCTGCGCGCGCATGGCATCGGCCGCGGCGACCGGGTGGCGATCTTACTGCCGCAGGCGCCCGAGGTGGCGGCCATTCACATCGCGATCTACAAACTTGCCGGCATCGCGGTGCCGCTCGCTATACTGTTCGGCGTCGACGCAATTTCTTATCGTCTGCAAAACTCCGGCGCCAAGGCGCTGATTACCAACGCGCAAGGTCTTACCAAACTCGCGCCCATCCGCGCTGAAGTTCCCGGCGTCGAGCTCATCTTCTCGACCGACGGACCCGAAGCCGGCGCGCTTGGATGGCATGAGACGCTTGCGCGCGCTTCCGCGGACTTCACACCCGTGATGACGTCGGCCGACGATCCGGCAATGATGGTCTACACCTCCGGCACCACCGGCCAGCCCAAGGGGGCGGTGCATGGCCATCGCGTGCTGCTCGGCCATCTTCCCGGCATTGAGATGCACCACGAGTTCTTTCCGCAGCCCGGCGACCGCCTCTGGACGCCCGCCGACTGGGCGTGGGCGGGCGGGCTGTTCAACGTGCTGCTGCCCGGTCTCTATTGCGGCGTTCCGGTCGTGGCGCGCCGCTTCGACCGCTTCGATCCGGAAGAGGCTTTCGCGCTCATGGCCCGCCACGGCGTGCGCAATGCGTTCATACCGCCCACTGCATTGAGAATGCTGCGCTCGGCGCCGAGCCCGCAAGGCCGCCATGATGTCCGGCTGCGCACGGTCGGATCGGGCGGCGAGGCGCTGGGCGCGGAAACCTACGAATGGGGCAGGTCGGCGCTTGGGCTCACCATCAACGAATTCTACGGTCAGACCGAATGCAACATGGTGCTCTGCGCATGCGGCGCGATCGGCGTGTCGCGTCCGGGCGCGATCGGCAAGCCGGTGCCCGGCCACACGGTCGCGGTGATCCGCCCCGATGGCGAGCAAGCAGTGGCGGGAGAGGCGGGCCAGATCGCCATGCGCCGGCCCGATCCGGTGATGTTTCTGGAATACTGGGACCGGCCACAGGCCACGCGCGAAAAATTCATCGGCGACTGGATGACCACCGGCGACCAGGGCTTCGTCGACGAGGACGGCTATTTTCATTTTGTCGGCCGCGACGACGATGTCATCACCTCGTCGGGCTATCGCATCGGACCGACCGAAATCGAGGATTGCCTGATCAAGCATCCGGCAGTGGCGTTGGCCGCCGTGGTCGGCAAGCCCGATCCGATGCGCACCGAGATCGTCAAGGCTTTCATCGTGCTCAAACCAGATCACGCGCCGTCCGAAGCGCTTGCGGCAGACATCCAGGCCTTCGTCAAGACGCGGCTCTCGGGACACGAGTATCCGCGCGAGGTCGCCTTCATCGACGAGATGCCGATGACCACGACCGGCAAGGTGATCCGGCGGCTGTTGCGCGCACGGGGATGAAATCAGCGCATGATGCATTTAAGTTGAGGCGACGGAAAAGGCCGTATCTTCCGCTCGTCCCCGCGAAAGCGGGGACCCAGAGCCGCGATCGCAAACATTGGAAATCTGGATTCCCGCTTTCGCGGGAATGAGCGGATGTGAGGCAGACAGAGGCGAATCAATCTAAACTCATCCTGCGTTAGCGCAGTGCACCGATCTCGGAGAGAATGGCTTTGACCGTCTTGCGCTCGTCGGCGGTAAGCGCGGCCTGCGGCGGAACCGGATCGCCGACCGCGTAACCCTGGATCTGCAAAGCGGCCTTGATGCAGGCCGCGAGATTGTAACGCGCGAACGCTTCGTTGAGGCGCCACAGCCTGCGTTGCAGCGGCATGGCCTGTTTCCAGCGCCCGGCGCGGCACAGATCAAACAGCCGCACGCTCTGCTTTGGAATGACGCAAGCCGGCCCCGCCATCCAGCCCACGCCGCCAATCAGCATCACCGCTGCGGGAATGTGCGCCGAGGCGGAGAATATTTTGAGGTTCGGGCAGCGGTTCATGATCGAGAGCAGCCGCCCGGTGTTGGTCGATGCGTCCTTGAGATAGCGGATGCGCTTGTGCGCGGAGAGCCGCGCGATGACGTCGAGCGAGAGATCGCTGCGCTGGAACTGCGGATTGGTGTAGAGCACGATCGGAATATCCACCGCATCGGCGATGGCGTGGAAATACGATTCCACCTGGGCGTCCTTGAGCGGAAAATAGGATTCCAGGATGGCAAGGATGCCGCCGGCGCCCAGGCGTTGATAGGTCTTGGCTTGTGCAACTGCGTCGGCGGTCGACGTGGCGGCGACACCCGCGACCACCGGCACGCGGCCGGCGGCGGCCGCAATTGTCGTGCGCACGACTTCCGTGCGCTGCGCGTTGCTTAAGTAGGCGAACTCGCCGGTCGAGCCGAGCGGCGAAACCAGATAGGGAAAGACGCCGTGGAAGTTACTCATCATGTCCTCTCCGTCCTCATCCTGAGGAGCCCGCCGTAGCCCAAAGGGCGAAGGCGGGTGTCTCGAAGGATGGGGCGGCCCCATGCTTCGAGACACCCGCCTTCGCCCTTTGGGCTACGGCGGGCTCCTCAGCATGAGGCCGATTGAGTTTGGGCAATTGTATCAATCCTCGCTCTGCTTGAAACGGCCGATGCCGTTGACTCATTATATCAAAACAGAAATAAATAATAAAAATGAAGCGCGGAGCAACGCGATGAAAAAACAGCGTTTCGCCAGCGTCTGGGATGCGATCGAGCCCTCGCGCGCGCAAGCAGCCAACATGAAGGCGCGCGCCGAGATGATGATCGCGATCCGCGACACGGTGGCGGCCTGGCGCGTGACTCAAAGTTCCGCCGCCAAGCGGCTTGGTCTGACGCAGCCGCGCATGAACGATCTCGTGCGCGGCCGCATCAACAAGTTCAGCCTCGATGCCCTAATCAATGTCGCGACGCGCGCCGGGCTCGCGGTCCGCGTCGAGATCGTGCGACCGGCGGCGTAGCCCGTGGGCATTGCCACCGGCGATACCCACGTGAATACCGATTGCTGTACACCATCGAGCGCCGCGTGGGCCTCGGCAAAACGCCGATGTCCACCCTACGTTGCTCAGTTGAGCAGTCGGCGCAGCTCATCGCGCAGCAGCCCTTCCTCACCGTGAAAGCTGCTGACCATAGCGCGGAGAAAATGCCGCGCTCGCAACCGTGTCAGCGCAAGCGGATGACCGGCCTGGGCGGCGAGTAGAGCCAGAAAGGCGAGTTGCGTGCGGCCGTTGCCGTCTCGGAATGGATGGATGGCGTTCAGAGTGGAAACAAAACTTGCCGACTTTCGGACAAATTCGTCGGTCGTGAGATGGCGCAAACAGTCGTTTCGCCTCACCCCGGCAAACAGTGTGCGCATTTGCGCGGGGATATGTTCGGGATAGCAGAACATGCTGCCGTCCTTGCCGATGCGAACGGTGCGGAAATTCCCGGCCCATGAATAGACATCCTGGAACAAGTGCCGGTGAATGGCGCGGTAATGGCGCACGCTGAGCCGGCCCGCCGGCAACGGTTCGTCAGCCCGTTGGGCAGCCATAGCCGACTCAAAGCGGGTCAGCGCCCGTTGCGTGCGGTGACCGGCGCGATTCTTGAGAACGGTCGTTCGAGGATAACAGTACGGGTCCGCCATCGCGTCATACATGGCGCGATCAGGACGATCTGCCGTACTTCGTCGCAATGGCCTGCCGGCGCTTAGCCGGGGAAGCGCCCTGTTTGTCCAGCTGACGGAAGGTCTTCTTCATGTCGGCCGAATAGCGGATGCTTTCAACGGCGCTGATTTTTTCAAAGTTAGTGCGGCCGAGGGTAAAACGCTTTTTGGCGGGTGAAGCGGACTTAGTCTTGCGCATTGAAATATTTTAGCACATCCGGTCGCGATCGGCATCAACATTTTCGCGCCATCGAATGGCAGCTGTACTGGAGATCGGCGAGAGCAGGATGCTGAAGAAGGGATACAGCGCGTCGACCGGCGATACGAGATAGGGAAAGACGCCGTGAAAGTTACTCATCATGTCCTCTCCGCCCTCATCCTGAGGAGCGCCCACAGGGCGCGTCTCGAAGGATGCGGGCGGCCTCATGCTTCGAGACGCGTTGCATCGCAGCCAAGTGAACGCAGGCTGCGCCTGCTATGGCAACGCTCCTCAGCATGAGGCCGATTGAGTGCGGATACTTATTTCAATCCTCGCTCTTTTTAAAACGGCCGAGACCTCTGAGCACGAACGGCGCGATCAGGGCAATGAGCGCAACGGCAAGCAGCGTCGCCGAGATCGGGCTTTGTAGCAAAACAAAAGGATCGCCCACGCTGATCGATAGCGCGCGCCGCAGATGGCTTTCCGCCACCGGCCCCAGAATGAGCCCCACCACCACCGGCGCGATCGGATAGTCGAAGCGGCGCATGGCAAAGCCCATCACCCCGAACACACCGAGCGTGGTGAGTTCCACCACCGAGGGTCTGGCGGCAACGGTGCCCATGGTCGCGAACACCAGAATGCCGGCATAGAGCCACGGCTGCGGAATGGCGAGCAGCCGTACCCACAGTCCCACCAGCGGCAGGTTGAGCACCAGCAGCATCGTATTGGCGATGAACAGGCTTGCGATAAGGCCCCAGACCAGTTCGGGCTTTTCCGCGAACAACAGCGGGCCGGGATTGAGGCCATATTGCTGGAAGCCCGCCAGCATCATGGCGGCGGTGGCCGACGTCGGCAGCCCGAGGGTGAGCAGCGGCACCAGTGTGCCGGCGGCCGAGGCATTGTTGGCGGCTTCCGGGCCGGCGACGCCTTCGATCGCGCCATGGCCGAATTCCTCCGGGTGCCTGGTCAGCCGCCGCTCGGCCGAATAGGAGAGAAAGGTCGGGATCTCGGCGCCGCCCGCCGGCAGCGCGCCGATGGGAAAACCCAGACACGTGCCGCGCAGCCAGGGTTTCCAGGAACGCTGCCAATCCGCCTTGGTCATCCACAGCGAGCCGCGCACCGGCTCGAGTTTTTCTTCGCTGTGGTGGCGGCGCGACGCCACATAGAGCGCTTCGCCCACCGCGAACAGGCCGACCGCCAGCGTCGTGATCTCGACGCCGTCGAGCAGTTCCGGCACGCCGAAGGCAAGCCGCGGCTGGCCGGTGAGCCGGTCGATGCCGACCAGCCCCAGCGTCAGTCCGACAAAGAGCGAGGTCAGGCCGCGAATGGGCGAGCTGCCGAAGGTCGCCGACACCGTGATGAAGGCTAAGCACATCAGCGCGAAATAATCCTCCGGCCCGAACTTAATCGCGATTTCGACCAGCCAGGGCGCGAGAAACACAATGCCGAGCGTCGCGATGGTGCCGGCGACGAACGAGCCGATGGCGGAGGTGGCAAGCGCGGGGCCGCCGCGGCCGGCCTTCGCCATTTTGTTGCCTTCCAAGGCGGTTGCCATCGAGGCGCTCTCGCCCGTCGTGTAGATCAGGATCGCCGTGGTCGAGCCGCCATACATGCCGCCGTAATAGATGCCGGCGAACATGATGAGCGAACCGGCGGGATCGAGCTTGTAGGTGATCGGCAGCAGCAGCGCGACCGTGAGCGCGGGGCCGATGCCCGGCAG
>CAZNSG010000321.1:0-3855 GCA_964575715.1 uncultured Hyphomicrobiales bacterium
CCGGTCTGGCGGTCAATCGTGCGAAAATTGTTCATCGGAAGGGCGCTCTCATTGGGAGAATCAATAGTTGTGATTCTACGCCCGTTGCCAGACTGCGTTAAGTCCGACAGGCTGCTAGATATAGGCTCGTTCGTCTGCGGTACGCTGTGCCGCGGACGAACGAGATTTTTCCATTATCGAATACATTGCTTATTGAATACATTGCGTTTCCAGCTGCTAATGGATTGCTGTGGGGAATGGAATCATGCTTATTGCCATCATGGCGACAACGGTGACGGTGGATAACTCGATTTCCAGCAAATGAGCAGCGCTTGACACCGCTTATCATACTGAACGTAAGCAACGGCACGTAATAATAAAGCAGCGGGGACATCGAGCATCGTTGCGTGCAGTGAAAAGTGGAAGGATCAGTGTGTGGCCGATCCAACATCGAAGTTAAGTAAGTTGTGTGATTAAGCTTGAGCAATCGATCTTTCGCTGCGAAGAAGAAGAATATGTCGGATAACTGGTTTTTCGCCTAGCAGACTCAGATTCAAAGAGTGAGAGTGTAAGCAAAGGCGAGCAGCGCCGGTTACTTGATTGTCGCGTTTAACGAACGGGTGACGAACGTGCGCACAAGCAATATCATAGTTCTGGTTTTCGCTGTCGTCATGGGAGGCATCGCGGCCTTCATGGCGCGTGCTTGGTTGCAAGGACAATCGCAAGGGTCAACTCAATCGACCGGGACGATCGTCATTGCGACAGCGCCGCTGGACGCCGGCGTCGAAATTCCGGAAGACAAAATCGCAGCAGTGCCCTGGGGATTGAGCACGTTTCCGGAGGGTTCATTTGCCACCAAGCAGGATTTCCTGAAAGACGGAAAGCGCACGACGCTCGCGCCAATTGGGCGCAATGAGCCCTTGCTGCGCTCAAAGGTCACTGCGCCTGGTGAAAGCTTGCTGACCAGCCTGATGGACAAGGATAAGCGTGCGGTGACCGTGCGGGTCGACGATGTCCGCGGCGTTGCAGGCTTTATTCGGCCAGGCAACCGGGTCGACGTCGTGATGATCACGTCAATAAATGGGCGGTCCCATTCAGGTATCATATTGCAGAATGTCAAGGTCCTCGCCGTTGACCAGGTCGCCGCTCAGCAAGTCGAGAAAGGCGCGGTTGTCGCCAAGGCGGTAACGTTGGAAGTGACGCCAGACGAGGCCAACAAAGTGACTTTGGCTACCTCCGTAGGGCGCCTTTCGTTGATTTTGCGGCGATCCGGCGAGACCACCATGGAAGTCGGTCGGATCATTACGGAGCGCGATCTGATGCAACTGGCAGCGCCTGTCAGGGAGGCAACGCCAAACGAGGCAGCCAGCCCCATGCCGGTCCAGCGGGAAACTACCACGGTGACCATTATCCGCGGATCGAAATCTGAGGATTACTCGGTAAAAGATGCCGCGATGCGCTAGAAATCGATGCGCTAGAAATCGCCGATTTAAGAGAGTAGCTGCCGTTTGATTGAATGTGGTGAGCAGCCCTCTCGATGCCTGTCCAGCGGTGAACCCGCCCCTTTGACTATTATCCGCTGATCGAATTCTGCGAATTACTCGGACAAAATTGCCACTATAATCTGGATACTGCAGCAGATATTGCCGCATTACGACAATAGTCCGTATGATCGATCGAATGCGGTGAGCAGCTTTCCCTATTCCTGTCCAGTGGGAAACTGCGGTTGTAACCGTTATCCACTGATCGAAAGCTGAGGATGATTCGGTCAAAGTTGCCGCTACCCGCTAGATAGCGTTTTACTATGCGAGTAGTTTGCTTGATCGATCGAATGCGGTGATCGGTAACAACAAAGATTCTTGCCTGAGGAAAAACAACAAACACCTCGGGGAGAATCATGTATTAAGTCCAGCGCATAGCTGGCGACGGTGGCGGTCATGGGGGTCATAATGGCGGGTAGGTGGGCTCGGGATGCGGCGCATTGTACCTCGGTTGGATTTTTGTCGCCGTCACGACCGGATTTTCGCTCGTTTTTAGCCTGTGGGGCCGTTGCCGCCGGGCTTTTTGCGCTATCTGTGGCGAGCGACGTGGCCCAGGCGCAAACGCCGGCACAAACTCAGACGCGGCGGACGCAGGCGCAGACGGAAGCCGACGTGACTCGGCGTATTACGATCGTGCTGCATAAATCTCGCATGATTAGGCTCGACCAGCCGTTTGAAAAAGCGGTGGTGGGAGCACCGGATATTGTCGATGCCCTGCCGACCAACAATCAAACGCTCTACCTCCAAGGCAAGAAAGCCGGCACCACCAATGTCTCGGTGATCGATGGAACCGGCCGTTTGATCGAGGTGATCGACATCGAAGTCACCATTGATTCAGGAACGCTGCAGGAGAAGATCCGCGCCGCCGCCGGCAGCCGCGGCATCGTTGTTTCCAGCAGCAACGGCCAGGTGATATTGAGCGGGGAAGCGGTCGATGCCGCGGCCGCCGACCGCGCCGTCTCGATCTCCAAGTCGTTCCATCCGGATGGCCAGATCGTCAACACCATGCGGATCGCGCCGTCCTCCTCGCAGCAAGTGATGTTGAAGGTGCAGTTTCTCGAGGCCAGCCGGGACGCCGGGCGCGCCCTCGGCGTCAATTTGTATGGAACTAGCCCTCCCGGTTCCGGCCACGGCTTTAATACCGGGACAGACAGGCCGACTGTTGCCACCGGCGCCGGCGTCCCGTTGTTTGGGACGGTCGCCGGAGCGGCCGGAAGTGCGCCCTTTGGCGTATTTCTTGCCAACATCGTCAATAAGGGAACGCAAGTCGATGTGATGGTCACCGCGCTGGAAACCCGCGGTTTGATCCGCCGGCTGGCCGAGCCCACGCTGATGGCGCTGTCCGGCGATTCGGCAAGCTTCCTTGCCGGCGGCGAATTCCCTGTTCCGGTTCCGCAGTCCGGCTCAGGCACCTCCGCAGGGACGATCACAATTGAATACAAACGCTTTGGAGTGCAATTGGCCTTCATGCCGACCGTGTTGGCCAACGGCGTGATCAACCTGCGGCTTACGCCCTCAGTCAGCGAAATCGATTTTACCACCCAAGTTACGATCAACGGAACGAAGGTACCGGGTCTGTCCACACGGGAAGCGCGCACCACCGTCGAGCTGCGTGACGGCCAAAGTTTTGCCATTGCCGGCCTGTTGCAGGCCAACAACCGTCGTGATATTTCGCAGCTGCCCTGGATCGGTTCGGTGCCGGTGCTTGGCGCGCTGTTCCGCAGTTCGTCGTTCCAGGACCGTGAGACCGATCTGGTAGTCATCGTCACGCCGCACCTGGTGTCGCCTGCGACCTCCGACCAGCGCCTCGCCACGCCGTTCGACCAGCGGCTGCCCAGCAATGACCTCGATTTCTTCCTGCTCGGCCAGATGGAATTGCGCAAGCGCTATACCGATTACGTAACCGGCGGCGGCACCCTCAACGGTCCCTATGGCCACATGATCCGTGGCGAGCAATAATCATGCAGCAAGGTGATTACCGATGATGACAATCAGCGGCTTGGCAAGTTTGGCAATCCTGACCGGCTTTGCGACGGGATTAGCCGGTTGCATGCATGCCGAGGACCCGGTGACGCAATATATTCAGCGCAGCGATAAGATCACATTGAGCGCCGGCAACGCCAAGGACGCCAATGCCGCCATTCACATCAACGATCCCTGGCCGCGCGCCTCCGCCAATCGGCGAATTCCGGCCAATGGCGAGCGCATGGCCCGCGCGCACGAGCGCTACCGTGAGGGCAAGCCGTCGCCGTCGGCGACGATCAATCCGCCAACCCTCGGCGGTGCTGGCGGCGGGGCAGGTGGCGCGGCCGCCAGCGGCGCAGCTTCGCCGCGC
>CAZNSG010000322.1:0-30854 GCA_964575715.1 uncultured Hyphomicrobiales bacterium
CGCACCTCGCGCTCGGCCATTTCCATGGTGACGAGCTGGCCGGTCAGCTTGTTGTGGGCGAGCAGACGGTTGACCGCGCCTTCGAGGTCGCGCCCGTTATGGGTCACGGCCTTAGCAATATAGGCGAGCACGGGCGCGGGCACATCGAAACTCGTGTGATGCGCGCGCGCCGCAGCCACGCGCACTTTGAGGATTTCGAGCCGCAGTTCTTCACCCAGTGCGCCCATCTCGACCACCAAACCGCCAGCAAGCCGCGAACGCACGCGGTCGTCGAGGCTTTCGAGATCCGTGGGCGGCCGATCGGAGGCAATAACCACCTGCCGGCCGGCATCGATCAACGCATTGAGGGTGTGGCAGAATTCGGCCTGGGTCGACTTGCCCTGGAGAAACTGGAGGTCGTCGATGACGAGGACGTCGATGCCGCGCAGCGCTTCCTTGAAGGCCAAGGCAGTTTGTGTTCGCAGCGCCGAGACGAAGCCGTACATGAACTTCTCGGCGGTAAGATAGAGCACCTTGCGCTCGGCGCCAGAGTTGCCCGCCCAGGTGACGGCTTGCAGCAAATGCGTCTTGCCCAGCCCCACGCCGGCATGGATGTAGAGCGGGTTGAACATCACGACGTCGCCGCGTTGGGCCGACGCTACTTGCTTGGCGGCCGCATGGGCGAGCGTGTTGGAGCGGCCGATCACAAAAGAATCGAAAGTCAGGCGCTGATCGAGCGGCGATCCGCCAAGCGCCTCGTGCCCGGCTGAGACCGGGGCAAAGGCCACGCGCACATCACCTTCGAGCTTAATGCCGCGTGGTTCGCGCACGGTATCGTTCTGCTCGACCGGCTTTGCCTTTGGGGGCGTCAAACGAATGACCGCGCCGCGCACGCTGAGCTCAATGCGTTGAACGCCGCCTTGCTCGGCCTGCCAGCAGGCCAGCATGCGCTCGGCGTAGTGGGATTGGATCCAGCTCTTGAGAAATCGCGTCGGTACGGAGAGGTAGGCCGTGTTCTCTTCAATCCGCTCCAAGTCCATGCGCGCGAACCAGCTCATGAAGATGTCGTCACCGACATCGGCGCGCAGCCGGCCTTTGACCCTGGTCCAGCGTTCCTGGTCCAGGCTCGTCAGGGTGCTGTTCTCTGGCAGCGTCAGCTCGACGTTGCGATGATAATCGGTGGCACGGGAGGTCGACATTGATCCGCTATCCATTACGGGCAGTCACATCACTTGGTACAAAGATGTGAACTGCGATGGGTGAAAGATGTTGTCGCGACGCCCGGTCGGACAGCGCGGCAATCAGTGGCGTTATGTGGTCGTCAACCGCTTGAAGGCGGCGCGCATCGCATAACTGAGGTAACCGCCGCATTTGAATTTGCGGTGCCGCTCGCAACATTTCCGCGCGTGAGCACTTGCTGTGCTGACGCACACGATCTCGCCTGTGGCGAGTTCTGCCACTCTGTCGACATGGATAGACCCCCTCTCCCATCACGGCTTGCCGCGATGGTCGTCTGTTACTGCTGACTATTTTTACATTACGCCGCACTAACTTCCTGGCATCGAACAGAATACCGCAGTCTTAAGCCCATTCAGGTCAAGATCTGACTGCAATTATTACCTGCAGTTGGTTCGCCAAAGTTGAGAACAATTCTTTGATTACTTAAACTGTTCTATGCAACGGCGAGCCCGAATACGGATCCAATACTGAATGTGCCCCGGACCAGAAAGCACGCGGAAAATACACAGTGCGCCAATGGCCCGCAACGGCAAACAAGCCTGCGAATTTAGCCAGCGGCACGGAGGTGCGCATTGACGCGGGTAAGCGTCGTGCGATGGACTTGCAGCAACATATTGAATCTACATAGATAATTTAGATCGGCTCGGTCGTCTTCGAGGTAAGCGCGGGGCGCTGGGGCAAACGATGAACGTGATTTCTCGATTTTAACGGGGCGTTAAGAATTGCGGGTCCTTGCCTTTGCTTTCATCGTAACCCGTTCTGTGGATTACTTTTTTAATGAGCAAAAAAGCAGGGTAACCCCGAGCCTATAATGCCGCCAGAGCGGCCAAAAACGCCCCGTTTGCGCTAAGTAAAAATACGTATTTTGGCGTCGAAATACTGTTCTGAGACCCGCTGTGACAATTCAGTCACATGGCGATGGCCAGCATACCGCAGCAATCTGGAATCAGAAAAAATGCGCCTAAAATGGCGCGGTACGCCAATTCGCAATGGTTTGAGTTCTCTTGCGAGAAAAATTTAGGCCAACGACCTAAAAGGCCGTCATTTGCCTAATTTTGCTATCCGCCGGACCAGTCGGGAGACTTTGCGGCTGGCGGCATTTTTATGGATCTGGCCAGTACGGGCGGCGCGCATGAGTTCGGGCTCGGCCACTTTCATGGTGGCAAGCGCCTTGTTGCGATCACCGGCCGCGATGGCATCCTCAACCAGACCGACGGCGTTGCGCACGCGCGAGCGGCGCGCCTTGTTGACCTCGGTGCGGTGCGCAATCTGACGGATCGCCTTGCGAGCGGAGGAAGTGGTGGCCATGGGTACTCGATCACAGCAAAGTTATGAGACGGCGAGAAATCTCGCCGCCATTGGCGTGATGCTTATAGGCAGGCGCCAATGGAGCGTCAACGTCCGTTGCGATATGTCCGTTGCGATATGTGCCGAATCGTTCCGTAGCGCGCTTGTTAAGCCACGCGCCTGCCGCGCACCTGGTCGAAGCCGGCCATCACCGCTGCGCGGTCGGCCGCCGAGAAGGGCGCAAGCGGCGGTTTCACCCGCGCCCATGCCGGGTCGGCATGAATATGGGCGAGCAGAGCCTTGACGCCGGAGACCAGAGGCTTGCCGTCGAAGAGTTTGCGGATCGCCACCGCGGAGTCGAGGGCGGCTTGATCGCCGCTACTCCAGGCGCGCGCGCAGAGATCGGCATTGAGATTGGCGGTGGCGGAAATGCAGCCGGCAAAGGCGCCGGCGCGGGCTTCCAGCAGCACCGCCTCGGTCGAGGGAAAGACCTTAAACGACGGTGCGATGGCGGCGGCTTCGCGCGCGTAAGCCATATCGCCGGAGGAATCCTTCAGGCCCACGATGCGCTGGCCGAATGCATCGAGCAGCCGGGCGATCAACTTGATCTGCCAGGGCAGGCCGGATTGCTGCGGGAAATGGTAGAGATAAAGCGGGATCGGCTTAGTCGCGGTCGCTTTGATGATCGCTTCCACATAGGCAAAAAGCCCGTCATCGGGCACGCCCTTGTAATAGAACGGCGGCAGCACCAGAGCGCCGGCGAAGTTCAAGTCCGCCGCGTGCCGGGTGAGCGCGATGGCATCGGCCATGGCGGCAGCACCGGTGCCGACCATCATGCGATCGAGCGGCAAGGCGGCGTCGCGATAGGCGGTCATGACACGTTTGCGCTCGTCGAGCGAGAACGACGTCGCTTCGCCGGTGGTGCCGAGCACGTTGAGCCCGTCGCAGCCGTGATCGAGTAGGAAACGTGCAAGTTTCGTGGCGCGCGCGCAATCGGGCGCGCCGCGTTCATCGACCGCGGTGGCGATGGCGGCGATCACGCCGCGCAATTTGCTCTCGCTCATGTCTTCCCCCGTCGAAATGAGAAAAATCATCCGCTGATATTGAAAGCGGCGAGCGCCGCCATGTTGACGAGCTGGCTGTCGCTGGCGGTCATCGATACGATCTGTACAGAGCGGTCGAGACCCACCAGCATCGGCCCGATCACGGTGGCCCCGCCCAGTTCCTGCAACAGCTTGGTGGCGATCGAGGCGGAATGGAATGCCGGCATGATCAGCACATTGGCCGGTCCCGAGAGCCGGCAGAACGGATAGGCCGCGGCGGCTTCCGGATTGAGCGCGACATCGGCGGCCATCTCGCCGTCGTACTCGAAATCCACCCGGAGCTGATCGAGAATGCGCACCGCGCCCTGCACGTGCGCCGAACGCTCGTTTGGCGGATGACCAAATGTGGAAAAGGCGAGCAGCGCAAGGCGGGGTTCATAGCCCAGCCGGCGTGCGACGCCGGCGGCCTCGATCGCAATCCGGGCGAGATCCTCGGCGCTCGGCATTTCAGTGACCGCGGTATCGGCGACCAGCACGGGTTTGCCGCGCGCCAATACCAGCGAGACACCAATGACCCGGTGGCCTGGCTTGGGATCGATGCAGCGGCGCACGTCTTCGAGCGCCACGGAAAAATTGCGCGTGACGCCGGTGATCATGGCGTCGGCGTCATCGAGCGCCACCATGCAGGCGGCGAAGTGATTGCGATCCTGGTTGATCAGACGCTGGCAGTCGCGGAGGAGATAGCCTTTGCGCTGCAGCCGTTCGTAGAGATAGGCGGCATAGTTGGAATTGCGCCGCGAGATGGCGGCATTGATGATCACGATGCCGCCGCCAAGGTCCACGCCGAGATTAGCCGCGGTCTCACGCACGCGGTTTTCGCGCCCGACCAGGAAAGCGGTACCGAGCCCCTGGTGGACAAAGGTCGCAGCGGCACGGATCACCTGCTCCTCCTCGCCTTCGGCGAAGACGACGCGCTTGGGCGCGTGGCGCAGCCGCTCGTACACGCGCTGGAGCGCGCCGGCGACCGGATCACGCCGCGTGCGCAGCTGCGAGCGATAGGCATCCATGTCGACGATCGGCTTGCGCGCAACGCCGGTGTCCATCGCGGCCTTGGCGACCGCAGGCGGAACGGTGGAGATCAGCCGCGGGTCGAACGGCACGGGAATGATGTAGTCGGGCCCGTATTTGGGCCGCGTGCCGTAGGCGGCCGCAACCTCGTCGGGGACGTCCTCGCGCGCGAGCTTGGCCAGCGCATGCGCGGCGGCGATCTTCATCTCCATGTTGATGGTGGTTGCGCGCACGTCGAGCGCACCGCGAAAAATATAGGGAAATCCCAGCACATTGTTGATCTGGTTCGGATAGTCGGATCGCCCGGTCGCCATGATCGCGTCTTCGCGTACCGCGGCAACCTCTTCCACCGTGATCTCCGGATCCGGATTGGCCATGGCGAAGATGATGGGCTTCGCCGCCATGGATTTGACCATCTCCTGGGTCACCGCGCCCTTGGCCGAGAGACCGAAGAATACATCGGCGCCGTTGAGCGCATCAGCCAAGGTGCGGGCGGAAGTCTTGGCGGCAAAGCCGGACTTCCACTGGTTCATGCCTTGCGTGCGGCCTTGGTAGATGACGCCCTTGGTGTCGCACAAGATCAGGTTTTGCGGCGCAAAGCCGATGGACTTGAGCAGTTCGAGGCAGGCGATGCCGGCAGCGCCGGCGCCGTTGCAGACGAGCTTGGTGTCCTTGATGTCACGGCCGGTCAGATCGAGTGCGTTGAGCAAGCCCGCCGCTGCAATGATGGCGGTGCCGTGCTGATCGTCGTGAAATACCGGAATATCGAGAAGGCTGCGGAGTTTCTCCTCGATGATGAAACATTCCGGCGCCTTGATGTCTTCAAGGTTGATGCCGCCCCAGCCCTTGCCAAGGAATTTCACGCAATTGATGAACTCATCGGGATCTTCGGTAGAAACTTCAAGGTCGATGGAGTCAATGTCGGCGAAGCGCTTGAACAGCACCGCCTTGCCTTCCATCACGGGCTTGGCCGCAAGCGCGCCGAGATTGCCAAGACCGAGGATGGCGGTACCGTTGGTGATGACCGCGACGAAGTTGCCTTTGACGGTATAGTCATAGGCAAGCGCCTCGTTCTCGGCGATCGCCAACACCGGCACGGCGACGCCAGGCGAATAGGCGAGCGACAGATCGCGTTGGGTCGCCATCGGCTTGGTGGCGACCACTTCGAGCTTGCCGGGGCGGCCTTGACTGTGGAAAAGCAACGCCTCCTGGTCGGTAAAGGTCGGACGGTTGCCGCGGCCATTCGATTGGGCGGACATTTCAACTCCCTACGTTCCGGATAAGCGGCCGATAATTCAACGTTAGCGGAAGGTGAGGCCGCTACTCAAGGGCAGGCCTGCCGGCGCCATGCGAGGGCCGGCGGGGGCGACGTCGTGACGGTTGATCCGGATCGACGCGAAGGGTAATCGGTTGTGCCGGACAATCATGGACGGGGCTCATGATTCGCTTTCTGTTCCGTTTAATTGGAATAGTTCTACTCGCGCTCTCCTTCATTTTTGTGGTCTATGACGGCATGAAGTCGATCGCCGGTCACATGTTCTTTGTCACCCGGATCGAGCAATTCTGGATCGAGATACATAGCCGTAGCTTGCAGATGTTTCGTGAAAGCATCGAACGGCACAGTTCGGCGGCACTCTGGCGGTGGGTGATTGAGCCCATCCTCGATCAGCCGATCGCGCTCGTGTTCGGTCTGTTCAGCGTGCTCTTGATCATGCTGGGGCGCAAGAAGAAACCGCTGATCGGCTATCTGCGGGAATGAGGCACGGAGCGTTACTTCCCCAAAGCGTCGATGCCGGCGCGGGCGACTTGCGTATTCTGCGCGGAGAGTACGCCCGAGACGCCGATGGCACCGACAATCTTGCCATCGGCCACGATCGGGATGCCGCCTTCGAGCGGGACTAAATCCTTAAGCGCCAGAAAGCGCAATCCGCCGCCGCCGGCGGAGATCGCTTCATCGAGCAATTTGGTCGGGCGCTTGAAATGCAGCGCGGTGCGCGCCTTGCCCTCGGCGGTCGAGATCGCGGAAAGCTGCGCGTCATCGCGCCGATGCAGCATCACCATGTTGCCGCCGCTGTCGATGATGGCGATGACGACCGGCCACTTGTTCTTCTCGGCCTCGGTATCGGCGCCGGCCATGATTTGTTTTGCAACCTCGAGCGTGATGGGGGGACCATAGGGCGGCGGCATCGTCTGCGCGCCGGCGGGGATTGTGCCCGCGACCATGACCGCAATGGCAATGATGAACGCAAACGCGCACGCGGTCGCAATCATTCTCTGTCCGGTCATGAGGTCTCCGCATCTCTAGAGCCCTATCCATTTTGATGGAATCAGAGTTGGGCTCTAGCTTTTTGTTTGAGCATGATCTTATCCGAAAACCGGTTCCCACTTTTCGGGATCATGCTCTACCGTGATGGTGCCAGCATAGGCTCCGCTGGCGCAGCCGTGAAGCCGCTCGTTCCGCCGCATCGCCGGAATGTGACCGCGGCGATACGTGCAACCGCGCCGTTTCCGGCCTATATATGGCCCATTGATCGCTGGAGATGCCCCCATGTTTCCGTTCAAGAAATCTACCGCCATGCCGACACGCAGCGACGCGCTGGCCGGCCGGTCCACGCCCATTGCGACCGCGAAAAATCATTTCATCAACGGTCATGCGTTGAAAGGGCCCTATCCTGAAGGGCTTGAAAACGCGATGTTCGGCATGGGCTGCTTCTGGGGCGCCGAGCGCAAGTTCTGGGAGCTGGGCGAGGGTGTCCATGTGTCGGCGGTTGGTTATGCCGCGGGGCTGACGCCGAATCCGACCTACGAAGAGGTTTGCAGCGGCCGCACCGGGCATAACGAAGTCGTGCTGGTGGTCTACGACCCGAAGAAGAACTCCTATGAGCGATTGCTTAAGACGTTCTGGGAGAGCCATGACCCGACGCAGGGCATGCGTCAGGGCAACGACGCCGGCACGCAATACCGCTCCGGCATCTATGTCTTCACACCGGCGCAACGAGTGGCGGCGGAAGCGTCGAAGGCGATGTTCGAGAAGGCGCTCGCGGCCAAGCGCTATGGTCCGGTCACCACCGAAATACTCGACGCACCGCCGTTCTACTTCGCCGAGGAATACCACCAGCAATATCTCGCCAAGAATCCTTCCGGCTATTGCGGGCTTGGCGGCACCGGCGTCTCGTGCCCGATCGGGGCGGCGGTGGCGGCGGAGTGATCGCGAATTGTGGTGCAGCGGTTCGAATCCGGCAGGCTTTTCCCAACCGCGGATTTAAAGCTTTTTTAACCCTACGCGGGCTTAACTGAGCTTGAGTTTTGCCGTTTTGCCGGGATGCTATTCATGCCGTCGCGCCGCCCACTGGCCCTGTTACTGATCTCACTCGCGCTCGGCGGCTGCGCTTTCCAGCTGCCGTGGATGACATCGACGCCGGGCGGCGACAAGGTCTCCGCAAACGTGACCGATCATGCCAATGTGGCGCGCAAACAGACATCAAACCCGCCGCGCGTTGCGGCGGCGGTAAGCAGCGGTCCGTACCGGCTTGATTCCGGCGATCGGGTTCGCGTCGTGGTGTCCGGGCAGGATGCGTTGAGTAATTCCTATGCAGTCAATGGCAACGGCGCGATCGATATCCCATCAATCGGCATGGTGACGGCGCGCGGGCTCAACACCATCCAATTGTCCGGCGCGATTGCGCGCCGGCTCAAACAGAACAATGTGCGCGAGCCGCATGTGGCGGTGCAGATCGAGACCTATCGGCCGTTCACCATCAAGGGTGAAGTCGCCAATCCGGGCCAGTACCCATACGTCAACAACATGACGACGGAAACTGCGATCGATATCGCAGGCGGGTTGAAAAAAAGCTCCGACAAGAGCGCCGTTACGGTGAGCAATCCGGACGGCGATGCGACGCGCGTGCCGGCGCCGCTCGGCAGTCCGGTGCTCCCGGGCGATACCGTCACCGTGACGGAAGAGCGCTGAGCGGAATTTTTCGTAATCGCTTTTAGCCTTTGTCATTCCGGGGCGCCGCGAAGCGGCGAGCCCGGAATCCATAATCACAGACCGAGGTTATGGATTCCGGGCCCGGCCCTTTCGGGCCGTCCCGGAATGACGTGACGAAGGCTCAACGCCTTCCTTTCAAGACATGTGCTTTTTCAGGAACGCCGTGGTGCGCTCCCAAGCGAGGTCGCGGCTCGGCTGGTGATAGCTGCCGCGCTCGTCGCAATGGAAGCCGTGGCCGGCGTCCTGGTAGACAAAGATCTCACAGTCGGAACGCTTCTGCTTGATGATTTCAATGTCGGCCAATGAAATGCTGTGATCGGTCGCGCCGAAATGCATTTGCGTCGGGCATTTCGGTTTCTCGTCGGCAAAAGCAACGATGCGGCCGCCGTAATAGGCAATGGCCGCGCTAAGGCCTGCAAGCCGCGCGGCGGCGAGAAACGCGATCGTGCCGCCCATGCAGAAGCCGACGATGGCGAGGGGACCTGCGGATTTGATCTCCTTGATGGCGGCGTCGGTGTCGCGCAGCATGGCGTCCCAATCGGGCTTGGCGACGAATTTGCGCGCGTTCTCGATCTCGGGCGGGGTATAGCCGCACTCGAAATTGCGCTGGGAGCGGTCGAACAGCGCGGGCGCCACCGCCACATAGCCCTCATTGGCAAACCGATCGCAGACCGCGCGGATGTGCTGGTTGACGCCGAAGATTTCCTGAACGACCACGATGCCGCCTTTAGGTGCGCCTTTCGGATCGGCGCGATAGGCGCCGAGCTGGTGCTTGTCGGCGGCGGTGAGTGAAAAATGCTTGCCCAAGATCAACCTCCCATGTTGGCGTTCTATATCGATGGTTTAATCCGGTCCGACCCCGCCTTCAAAGTCTGCGGGCGCAACTCGTCAAATACAAGAACCAAAGTCTAGCTCCAATAAACAACAGCCCCGATCCAACGCGACCTAGAAGTAAATCGGTAAGCGTAGTGCGATGTCGAATTCAATCTAGTTCATCAGGCATCTGTCTTAAGATATTTTCCGCATCTTCCGGTACTTTTTCAAAGAGCTTCAAGAGCGCAGCCTCGTCGAGAACCGGCGCAGAGCGCATTTTGTCTTTTGCATTAGCATCTGAAACATCTATTTCTGAGAAACGGGATTCCATTTTTCTAAAATGAGCATAGCATCCGATATCAATCGCAAAGGCTTGGAAGTTTCCGGGTAAAGATTTGTGAGTGAGCGCACTTCCAGCATGATGGATAACTCGATAGTCCATCAAACGATTGAATAGGTTTCTCCAGCCCTCATTTTTCTGCAACAATTGTTCTTGCACAAGAAATACATTCGTTTTTCGAGAGATACAGAATTCCCGCAATACGTAGATTCCCGCGATTAAGGTGTCTTGCTCATCACCATGAGAATCTTGTTTTAGCTCTTCAATGCGGCGCTCAAGATTTGAGCGGCTCAATACTCGAATTTCATCTTTTCCTACTGGTTCACCCTCACTTCGACTCATTGCTTCAAGGAAAAGAGAGAGCACATCACGGGGCACCCCGCCGCCTGCCATCACAAGTCTCGAGAATCCCTCGCCCCTAAAAAGAGCCTTTAGTTCCTGCTCACTCATCCCGGCTCGTCGGGGCAATTATCTAGTTGACGTACCATGGCACAAGATATAGCAAAACCTGGACAGGGCAGCAATCTCACGATGGGGGCTTGCGAGGCTGGCGCTCGTGTTGTCGAAGCTTGTCTGACGGACGCAGCTTTTTTGGAAAAGTCGAATATGGCGGGTGAGCTGACTTCTCGGATTTACCGTGCGATCGTACTGTACGATACCAATTATAGGCATTCCACCACTGCACTAACTCATCGACGCATTCGCCGATAGCGATGGCTATATTTTGGATATCATTCGCTGTGAGGTCTTTTGGTTTTCGCTCGCGGCCTCTTCGCTTATCAGTGAACCTAACTATATCCTTTGACTCGGTTGACTCGCTTAGCCAATGCAATATTTGATTTCGGCCCGTCCTCACAGTTTTTACTCGCTCGAAAAGCCCATCTAAATCCTTTTTGAATTGCGCTAGTTCGGCACCGAGAGCCAAACGTAGAAGTTCAACGAGGCGGTCAGAATTAACATTTTTTAAGATGAAAAGAGAGACGTCTTCCGGCTCAATGGTTAAATAGAGCAACGTATCAATGAGATGATCAAGTTCTGCACTCTTTGCCGCCACGATTGCAATCGCAAAGTGGTGATCGTCTGAAAGATATGGTAATTTGATAGCCATGGCAAAATCTCGCGTTGAACATGATGGACGAACTGAACGGGAAGCCCAGCAACTACGCGATGAAATTGCGCGCATCATGCTGCGCACACCACCCAAGCAGCAATCCGAAACGAAGTTCGGCAAGCCTAGATGGAAACGGGCGGCGAGTCCTAAGAAGGCTTCACGCAAAAAGCGTGATTAGTGTTATTCTCATGCCGCTAGTTGAGCGCGGGGAGAATAGCGATGATTTATCAATTTGATCCGATTATTCTGAAATATGAAGGTCTTGAAACTGACCAACACATAATTGACCTCGGCCAACTCGGACAATCAATCCAAGGTGCAGCACGCTTGCTAGGAAGTGCGGGCACTCTTGTTGAGACAGGTCAGTATGTAAAGAAAGCGCCTGCATTGTCAGTGCGCGTTGTTGCGGGACCGCCTCGATCAGGCTCTTATGAATTTTTTGCCATCATTATGAGTGTGGCTCCCTTGGCCGCGCCAATGCTTCCAGTCATCGGAGATATTGCAAAATCTTCTGCGACAAAGGCTGTCACTGGGATCGTAAATTATGCTATTGCAAAACTCGGGGGTCGAAAAAACGAGGCGCAAATGGCAATCGAGCTTGCGGAGAAAGCCCTTAACGAAATGGGGCAAACCTCAAGGACCGCAATCGAAGCGATAGAAAGGGTCGCGTTAAGTCAGCGACCCGCAGTAAGGCTTTTAGTTGCCCCAGTTGGTCAATCTTGCGCCACCGCGCAGATTGGCGAAATAAACAATGGAGCGATTGTAATCGACAAACCAACACGCACTGCGATTGAATCTCCTGAACCAATCGAGATTGGGGCAACTAGCAGTTTTGACATTCTACTTTCTGAATTAGATTTGAAAAATAAATCTTGCAAATTTTCTTTGCGCAACGATGATGATCCAGAACATCGAACTAATGGTGAAATAACCGATCCAATCTTGCTTGCTCCGAACAATCCATATTCTGATGCCTTGGCTGCGCAAATATGGTTATCGGTTATTGGAAAGCCGCAATTAAAAGATGGAGAAATAGAGCGGCTATATATTGCTGATTTAGCCGCTCCAAAGTAGCTAACTTTTCGCTTTAAGCTTGCGCCAGCGTTTTTTCATCAGGCCGTCGATAGGTCAGGCGCTTGCCAACTGCACCCTTGATTGCCTGATCCCCGCGCTCGGTGTCGCCGATCCCGCGCCTGTTGTACCTAAAATCGAATTCCGCAAGGTACATCGGTAAATGCTGGTGCGAAATGTGATGGAACGTTCCGATCACTCCGCGCTTGAGGATAGAAAAATAATTCTCGGCATTATTTGTGTAGACATCGCCGCGAACGTATTCCTCGATCGAATGATTGACGCTCGAATGTCTGTTAAATTTCTTTCCGATCTTCGGATAAATGTTCGAGTCGTCTGTCATTAGATGGGATTTCTTCGACACCTGCTTGCGTAACAGCGCATTCATTGTGCGAGAGTTGACCTTGTTGATTGGGAACGAGCGCACGTCGCCCTCGCGCTGAACGAGAGCAACCACGGCCTGCTTTGGTTTCACGCGACGGCTCTTGCGGTTTGTTGCCTTCCCACCAATGTAGGTTTCGTCAACCTCGACGGTCTTGAACTTGCCACCAAGCGGCCCTTCAAATTTCGCGGGCTTCATGGCTTCACGAATGCGATGGCACATAAACCATGCTGACTGGTACGCCATGCCTAGCTGGCGATGTAACTGATATGCGGATACGCCCTTCTTGCTCGCCGCCATGGCGTGCATCGCGTAAAGCCACTTGTTCAGCGGAATATGGCTGCGCTCGAAAACGGTGCCCACAGTCACACTGAAAGGCTTCTCGCACTCGCGACATTTGTAGACACCAGGGCGTGTGCTCTCGCCTTCCAGCTTGGTCGCCTTGTCGATTACACCGCAATGCGGACAGATTGGACCATCCGGCCATTGCAGGCGCTCGAAATGGTCGCGGGCCTTGTTCTCATCGCTGTAGATCGGATCGGTGATGTTCATGGTCTTGCCTCAATGTTGAGACAATCCTACACTTAGCGGTCCGGTACGTCAACTAGATAATTGCCCTCGTCGGCCATATTCTTTCAAAATTTGCCAATTCTGCGTACGAGTGCGCATAAAATCGCTGAAGGTATAGTCGATGTTTATAGGTTGGTAGTCGTGCCGCTCCTGCGCCCCGATTGGCTGACCTTCGCGATCTAAATACAAGGTCGACGCATGTCGGATTGTTGCTATTTTGAAAAATAGCGGAACATCTTTGCAGAGACGATGTATGTAATCGACAACAAATGCCTGGTCCGCTCTTTTTAGGTGGTACAAGTCATCAATTTGAAGGAATATACTTTTTACGTTTGCGGATAGTTTAAAAAATTCTCGGAGATTATTTTTTAGTTCAGGCAGCCAGCGATCTAATTCTTGTAGTTTTTCGCGATGCAGTTTGAATGATCGTTCAGTCTGATCTTTGTTCTTCCGAGAGCCAGAGGCACTAATTTTGGCACCCACTTTCTTAAAAGCGCCTTTTGCTTCACCGGATGCAGCAATTTCATTTTCTCTAGCCAAGGTGTGTTTGACTTCTTCGTCCTCCGAATCCGGCGCATGGTGCATCTTTCTCAATTGAGATAAGATGTTCTTCACAATCGATTTTGTCTGCCGTTTCCGACCAAACCAACCAGAGAGATTCCTATCGACTTCAGAGAACAGAGAAATAAGAATCTCGATTAAGACGTTAGGAAACGTGTGTTGCTTGAAATCTTCGCAGTTCAAATAGATCGATCGGATGTCTTCCCGAAGTTTTTTGGTTGAATCGTGCAACAAAAGCGTTTTTCCACAGCCTCGACGAGCAAAAATTGTGTGATTTTGGCGCGCGCTTGCGTCCTCCAATGCGTGCCCGACATTTATGTAAGTTATCGCTTCACCACCTAGCTGCACTCGCAGACCTTCAGTAATTAGCGCGCGAAGTCTGGCCATTTTTTTGTGATCGACCATGACGCTTGCAATTCCACCCGGAGCAATTGTTCCAACGGTTGTATTTTGGCATTCTTCACGTTTCGCGTCGAGGGCTTCTTCCTCCAGGCTCCGGTCGTTCTCGTCGCGCGGCTAGATCAGAGCCGCCACAAAAAGCAACGCTAGGACCACCAGCAGCAAGGATGGGTTGAGCGCAGCAAAACCCATCATTATGTCCTGATACTTATCGGCGGCGGTGAGTGAAAATTGCTTGCCCAAGTAATCCTCCCACGTTGGCGTTTATATTGATTGTTTAATACGCTCGGGCCCCGCTCGCCAAGGCCCATTGAGGCCTTTCCTCATTCGCCAGCGGGCGCTCAACGCAGTTTCGTAACCCTGACCGCGGCGTCAAGAGCAATCGAACGTCGTTTGCTCAGCATCTGGCGAAAGAGATTGGCCAGGTTCGGACAGAATTGGCCGATCCGGATCGAAAGCTGCCGGGCGTGGTCGGCGAGATAGCGCTGTTGGCAACGATTACGCGTGCGGTCGGAGCAGAATTGCCGGCCGAAATGGCGGTAGCGGACGAGGCCGAAGCGACCGTGACAATAAGCGCACCGATGCATCGCACGCTCCGCACGCATGTCACGCCACCCGCTCGTCGATCTTGAACACGGTGAATTGCACGACCGGCGTGATGTTCAGGACACCGTGCGGCGTCACGCGTCCGACGACCAGAATGCGCGCGACGATGTACGTGCCCTGTGCGTTTGCCGCCTTGGACACGTCGTTGCCGCGCAGATAAGCCACCGAGATGACACCGCACGCGCTGTTGCTTTTGGCCTCGATGTTGACCTGCCTCACCGTCTCGTGGGTGCTGCCCTTGAACAGGGCGATGTAGCGTTCCGCCTGTTCGGCGGTGTCGCAGATCACGCCGCTGCCGGTTTCGATTTCCTGCGCGAGCGCCGGCTGCACGGTCGCCAGCAGGGCCAGTACCAGTCCGCGCCACAAGGCACGGCCAATCATGATGCGCTTGCACATGTCCGTCTCCTCTGTTGCGATGCGGCCGGTATTTGCATGGCCGCGGGAACAGGCTCGACGATCACGCACATCAGCGCGCGACGGAAATACTAATTGGCTTTGATGTCGATAGGCGTTTTCTATGCCGGCCCACGACGTTGAATCGCGCAAGGCTGTTACGGCGCGATGCGTCCGTTTCACATCAATGGGCCCATTAATGGGATTGTACCGCAAGTCCGAACGCTTCGGCCATCAGCTCGTACGAGCGCTTTCGCGCGGCGTGATCGAAGATCATGGTGGTGATCATCACCTCGTCGGCTTGCGTTGTTTGGATCAAAGTATCCATGCGGCCCATCACCGTCGCCTTGCTGCCGACGAACAAGCGCGCGCGGTTGGCCGCGATGCGCTCGCGGTCGATCGGCGAATAGTCGTAGGCGGCGGCTGCCTGCGGGCTTGCCAGCGGCTGGTATTCGCCCTTGCGACGGCGCGCAAAATTAAGGTCCACGGTGGCGGCAAGGCGGTCCGCCTCGGCATCGGTCTCGGCGCAGACCACGTGCACGGCGAGGATGGCATGCGGTTTGGCGCGCGCCGGCGAGGGGCGAAAATGCATGCGATAGGCGAGCATCGGGACGAGCGGATCGAAATCGGAAAAATGATGGGCGAAGGAAAATCCCGCGCCGACGGCGGCGGCGAGCTCGGCGCTATAGCCGCTCGAACCGAGCAGATAGATCGGCGGCAGCGCCACGTCCGAGGGCATGGCGCGGACGTTACGGAACGGGTGGCCCTCGGGAAAGCCATTGCGCTCGAACAGCAGCAACTCCTGGAACCGTTCGAGAAAGTCATCGCCGGCGGGGGCGTCCTGGCGGCGGCGCAGCGCATAAGATGTCACCGGATCGGTGCCGGGCGCGCGGCCGAGCCCGAGATCGATGCGCCCCGGAAACAGTCCTTCCAGCACCTTGAAGCGCTCCGCCACCGCAAGTGGCGCGTGGTTGGGCAGCATCACGCCGCCTGAGCCGATACGCATGGATGTGGTCGCGGCCGCGATCTGTCCGATCATGATTTCGGGTGATGAACTTGCGATGGAGGGAAGATTGTGGTGCTCGGCCACCCAATAGCGCGTGTAGCCGAGCCGATCGGCGAAGCGCGCAAGATCGAGGCTATTGTGCAGCGCCACAGCACCGGGAGTGGCGGTGGTGACGGGCGAAAGATCGAGGATGGAAAGGGGAATGGTCACGCGGGCGATACCGTTGTGGAAAGAGTTCCAGTGCAGCGGGACAAACTCATACTGGATAAAGTCATCGGCATAGTATCAATAATATGCAGTTGCGCGGATGTGTGGCGCCGTCATGCTGGACTTCGGAGCCGATGCAATCGCTATGTTTTATGCGGGACACGACCGGCGAACAAACATTAAATGCGCGGCTCCGCGTGTGATGCTATCTGACTCGGGATATAATAATATGGATAAACCGGTCGGAGCTGAGGCCGGCCTCAAGGGAGTTGCGGAATGGCCTCTTTGAGCAATTGGAAGATACCTTCTTCGGCGCAGCCGAAACCGGAAGATTATCGTTACGATCTCGATCACGCCTTGGCCTCGGTGGTCGGCGTGCGAACCATCATCCCCGCGGATGCCTTCACAGCCGACACGCTCGGCACCGAGCGGACCGGCAATGGCGTGCTCATTGGCGCCGACGGACTGGTGCTCACCATCGGCTATCTCCTTACGGAAGCCGAGACCGTCTGGCTGAGCCTGATCGATGGCCGCGCGGTGCCGGGCCATGTGCTTGGCTATGATCAGGCGACCGGCTTTGGCTTGATCCAGGCGCTCGCCCGGCTCGATTTGCCGGCGCTGCCGGTCGGCATATCGAGCGAGGCGCAGCTTGGCGAGCCGGTGGTGGTCGGAGGCGCCGGCGGGCGGCAGCGTTCAATCGCGGCCCGTCTGATCGGCCGGCAGGAATTCGCCGGCTATTGGGAATATGTCCTCGACGAAGCGCTGTTCATATCTCCGGCGCATCCCCATTGGGGTGGCACGGCGCTGATCGGACCCACCGGCGAGCTGCTCGGCATCGGTTCGCTACAGCTCGAGCAGGCGCGCGAGGGCGGGAAAAGCGAGCACATCAACATGATCGTGCCGATCGATTTGCTCAAGCCGATCCTCGATGATCTGCAGACGCGCGGCCAGCCCAACCGCCCGCCGCGGCCATGGCTCGGCGTCTACGCCACCGAAATCGAGGACAAGGTGGTGGTGGTCGGCCTTGCCAAGAACGGGCCGGCACAGCGCGCCGATCTGCGCACCGGCGACATCGTGCTCGCGGTCGGTGGTACCGAGGTGAGCAATCTTGCCGGACTGTTCCGTCGGGTCTGGTCGCTCGGCGAGGCCGGGGTGGAAGTACCGCTGCTTGCCTATCGCGACGGCAAGACTTTGGATCTGCGGGTTAAGTCGGGTGACCGCAACCGGTTCCTCAAAGCGCCTCGGCTGCATTGACCGCAGATCGTTTGATTTTATTGATGGCCGCATTGAATTTTGTCTTTGCGGAGCATCGCCAAATTGCGGCGCGCGCTCTAGGCCGTGTACTAATGAAATGAGATTGGTAAGCAAGGGTTAGTCAATGTGCGTTTTGGAGCGCTGTGCAGACACAACTCAGACGTCCCGCCAAGTCCGAGTAGAGCCGTAACTGGAAGTGGCCGACCTCATTCGATCACCTGATCGGCGCTGGCGAGAAGCGTTGGGGTCTTATACCAACGGCACTAATGTTTGACCCGTCATCCTGAGGCGCGAGCCCGCAGGGCGAGCCTCGAAGGATGCACTGCCCCCGACGCGGCGGCATCAGGGCCGTCGCCCACCGATCTCGGGTTTACCCGAGATCGGAATTTCAATGCGCAAGTCGGCCGAGGCCGACTTGCAGTGGCTCGGCGACTTCATCGCCTCACACCTCAGGGTGACGGAGATGAGTCAGTGATTGCCGCCGTTGGTCTTACGCCTATAAACCAAACGCACCCCTCGCTGCCCAGCCCCCGCCTAAGCCTGTAGCGCAACGTAAAAAAAGACAGTGGCGCTGTCTGATCAAAGTCAAAGACAGTGATGCGATTTTCTGATCGGTTTCGTGAGCATATTGGAGAAGCTTTCGCCGTGAGGTGCTTCGGTTTCTTCGGTGCGCCGATTGAGGGACGCTCTTGGCAGGGTGCAACGCGGCGTTTGCAACCTCCCCGGGGGCGTCCCCTCTATTTTTCAACTAATTTACTGCGAGAGAGGTCCACGAACGACGTGCGTGCCGCTTTATTTTATGTTGCCCAGACGAAGTCCAAGTCGAATCCGGTATGGCCCCAATAGCGGCAGAATAGCAGACATCGTCTCAGAATCCGACCTCACGTCAAAATTGCAACATTCCCATAAATTTCATTTACCAGGATGCAGTCGATCAAAAATTTTCGACCGGGCTTCGTCCTGGAGCCAAGAAAGAAAGATGTAAAAAACTTAATGATTCCAGGTGTAAGAAGCGTGCGGGTGCAGCGCGCTCACCGTGCCGAAATCGAGCGAGTTGTCGTGGCCGGTACTCCAGCAAAATTCGCGGGCGAGGGCTTCGACCGCCGTGTGCATTGAGTGTGCGCACATGACTTTAAGCTTTACCATCTCAGCCCCCTTACGGCATAATACCAGTGGTACCATGAGTTGGGGGCGTAAATCGCGAGAGATGATGCCGACCGCAGCAACCCAAGAGGGCCCGGCGCGCGTCCCCTCGCCGAGCGGCAGCGGCGATCTGGTTCGCCTAGCCTATAATTTGACCGCCGATCTAGCAAAACCGAACGCGGCGATCTATTGGACCGATCTCCTGCTCAGCGCTTCCGTCGGCTACGGCGCCTTCGCCGTCTGGTTCGTCGCCGGCATGAGCTATCTCGGTCTTGCCGCTGCCATCGTGTCCGTGCTCGCGCTATATCGCTGCATCTATTTCATCCACGAGCTGACGCATTTGCGCAAACGTGCACCGCGCGGTTTCTGGACCGCTTGGCATGTGCTCATCGGCGTCCCCCAGCTGCTGCCGTCGTTTTTTTACGACGGCGTTCACAATTTTCATCATTCAAAGGCGCATTACGGTACCGCGGGCGATCCTGAATACCTGCTATTGGGCCGGGGCCGGCCGTTGCATATCGCCCTGATGGTTCTGATCGCACCTTTCGAACCACTGTTCCTTGTGACGCGCTTCCTGTTCATGACTCCAATCGCAGCCCTCATTCCCGCCGCGCGCCCGTACGTGATTGAACGCTTGTCGGCTATTGTGATGAACACGGCCTTCCGGCGCACGGAGCTGCCGCCATTTCGCACCGCCTGGCTGGTGATCGAAGTCGTGACGACAATCTACGCCTGGTCGGTTGTAATCCTGGTTCTGCTCGGCATCATCCCGTTGCAAGCCGTGCTCATGTGGCTGGCGATCTGGGCATGCATGAGCACCATCGACACGCTGCGCACGCTCGCCGCCCATCACTATGAGAACGACGGCGAGCCGATCGATGTGATGGCGCAGCTTTTGGACACCGTGAACGTGCCACCGCCGGCCGTGCTGCCCATGCTCTGGGCGCCGGTGGGTATGCGCTACCATGGGCTGCATCATCTTCTGCCGAACCTGCCCTACCACAGCCTCGGGTGCGCGCACCGCCGGTTATTGGCAAAACTCCCCGCGGACAACCCCTACCTGCGGACCATCAACCGCGGCTTCTTGGATGTGCTGGCGCGGATGCTGCGCAGCCAGGAACAAGTGCGCCGGGCGGCCGAAAGCACGCCGCCGGCCGAAAAGGTCGTGGCAACGACGCGCTGAACAAGACTGGATATGACCGTGCCGGCATTTCGCGACCTGATCGCCGGGGCGCGGTGCACGAAATCTTTCAATATGCCTCAAGGACGATGCCTCGCTTCGAGGCTTCGACCGCATACATCGGGAAATTGCCTCGGGGAATCGAGAAGAGATTGAGTTTTTCCACCTTATCTCTTTGGCCGCGGAATCGTCCTTCGGTCACTCTGCCCTTCAAGCCGAACGCGCGGAGACATTTCAAGGAATGGACCGAATGCTCGTACACCTCGAGGCGGACCTCGTTCAGCTCTGCGATTGTTCTGAACAGGTGGTCGATGAGGACGGCGACCGCTTCGGCTCCGCATCCTAACCATTCGTACTTGTTCTCGACGTAAACGGACACAAATGTGTGTCCATCGCGCGGGTCGTGACCATAGGCGTAAATGGTGCCGATGACGCGTCCAGCGAGCAGGACCATGTATTGAGCGTAAAGATAAGGTATGGAACTTTCCGATTCCGCCACGAACTGCGAACCAGGCGATTCAGGGTCATACCCGCAAAATTCTTTAAATTGTTTGCTGGCGTAACATTTCTCAAGCGCGTCTGAGTCATTTTTTTCGACTTCCCGCAAAGAAACGAAAAACCACCCTTTGATAATGGACATGCACCACCCTTGCGTTTGTACTATGCTACCGAGAAAGACTTAGACCCTCACACCGACAGCAAATGAAACAGCGAATTAATATTTCTCACACGGCCCCTTATTTAGCGCGCTTATAGACAAGCTCAGAGGATGTCCCACCAATTGAAGCAGATGGATTGGTGATCTTCAATTCGTCCCCTGTGATCGTGAAAGGTCGCGTTTGCTCAGTCCCCTCCATATTTGGGTATGTACTTCCTTCGAATCGAACGGTGAACGTCTTGTTTGCTTCGTTGACGGCGTACGTGCCGAAGCTTGCAATGGTCCCCTGCACAGTCGTTTTATTTTCTTCTGGCGTCCCCTGTGCGCGATTATTCGCCGCGAATTTAGTACGGCCAGAGCGCATAATTTGCGAAGAGTAACGGCCGTTGTCGGTAAAGATGAGGAGACCTCTCGGATTGGAGCCCCACGCAGAACTTCCATCTGGCATCTTTGTAGTGGATGAGACAAACGTCCAGGTGCCAACCAGTTGCTGCTTGAGTGATTGCGCCTGCGCTGGCATGGCAATTGCCAGATGCATTAACAACAGCGTGGTTATGGTGAGTATGCCCCCCCGTTTCATAACATTACTCCCTCAATTAATTTCGACGTGCTGATGTGTGCGTGCGTAGTCCCAATTCTCACCTTACCGGTAAAAAGAATTTAGGTTGTATGGAGTACAATGTCCGCCGACGACATATTTGCTGCCCGTTTCATACGCGTTGATCTCGGCACACCCGCCCCAGCGGCAGCTATTTGAAGATTAGGCGACCGCACGCTCCTGCGGAAGGGGGTCAACGGGATGTTCCGTGGTTGTGGAGATGTGGCTCATGTCAGCTTCGGGTCTTGGTTGTGTAAAAATGTGGCGGCACGCAAAATCAATAGAATTAATTTTGCCTTGGACTGCGGTAAACGTCGGTAAATGTCTCAGGCGCGGTCGATTTCAATAGGTATTAGAAGGACTTTTCTAGTCGTCCCTGCATGTATGACTTTTTTCACACAGCCAGGGTCAAAATGAGAAGAACTCACTACGAGCATAAGTTTTCCGCTTCACTCCCATGAGCGGTCTTCCGTCAGGGAAAGAATTCACGTCCTAGGCCGGTCGATTGTCTGGTGCTAGGACGTTGACACGTCTTGCCGGGAACAGGTCCGCAAAAAGGATCGCAAACACCGTGGCCCACCTCTCAAGTGCGGAGCACGAATCCGCTTACGCATGGCTGCGGCTTGCCATTGCGCTTGCGCTTGGCACCATCGGCAACGTCGGCATGTGGTCGTTCGTGGTCGCACTCCCGGCGGTGCAGGCCGAGTTCGGCGTGCCGCGCGCGGAAGCGTCGCTGCCATTCACGCTGACCATGATCGGCTTTGGCCTTGGCGGCATCGTCACCGGCCGCCTCTCGGATCGTTTCGGCATTGTGCTGCCGGCCGCCGGTGGTGCGCTCGCGCTTGGCCTCGGCTACGTTTTGTCGGGTTGGGCGAGCAGTCTTTGGTGGTTCGCACTTGCGCAGGGTCTGATCGGGTTCGGCAGTTCGGCCACCTTCGGGCCGCTGATGTCCGACATCTCGCACTGGTTTACGCGCCGGCGCGGCATTGCGGTCGCAATCGCCTCGTGCGGGAATTATCTCGCCGGCACGATCTGGCCGCCGCTCGTGCAACATTTCATCGCGGCCGATGGCTGGCGCGCGACGCAAGTTGGCATCGGGCTGTTTTGCGTCGTCAGCATGCTGCCGCTGGTGATGGCGTTGCGGCGGCGCGTTCCGGAGCTTGCAGCCGGGCCGGCGGACGCCTCAGCGGTCGCGGCGCGCGGCTCGCTCGGCGTTTCATCGAATGCGCTGATGGCGTTGTTATGCATTGCCGGCGTCGCGTGCTGCGTCGCCATGTCGATGCCGCAAGTCCACATCGTCGCCTATTGCGTCGATCTCGGCTACGGCCCGGCGCGCGGGGCGGAGATGCTCACTGTGATGATGGGCTTTGGCATCGTCAGCCGCTTGGCGGCCGGTTTGGTCGCCGATCGCATCGGCGGGCTCGCGACGCTGCTGATCGGATCGGCTTTGCAGGGCGTGGCGCTATTCTTTTATCTGTGGTTCGACGGGCTGGTGTCGCTCTATGTGATCTCGGCCCTGTTTGGTTTTTTCCAGGGCGGACTTGTGCCGATGTACGCGATCATCGTGCGCGAATATTTTTCGCCACGAGAGGCCGGCACGCGTCTGGGCATCGTGCTGATGGCGACATTGTTCGGCATGGCGCTCGGCGGCTGGATGTCGGGGGCGATCTTCGATCTCACCGGCTCGTACGGGGCGGCATTTCTCAATGGTTTGTTGTGGAATTTTCTTAATGTCGCGGTTGTGGTTTGGCTGCTGCTGCGGTCGCAACGGCGCGTCGCGTATGCTTAAGGCATTATTATTATTAATTAAAATTGCACCTCCCAAATTAGCGACATGACAAAATTCATTCGATAATGGTTGGTGCGCCAACGGACCTATGCACACAAGATGCACGAAACGCAGCTCGCGCACGCCCAAGTTACACAGTTGATCGAAGAGCTCACGATTCTGGTTGCCGACAACAATCAGCATATGCGCAAGACAACGCGCATGATGCTGACCAACATCGGGGCCAAGTCGATCTATGAGGTCGATGATGGTATTGCCGCCATTGAAGCCATCCGCACGCTCGATCCCGATGTGTTGATCCTGGATTGGGAAATACCGGTGCTCAGCGCCCCGGAAATGATGCGGATCATCCGTTCGCCGGGCGTATTTCCGAAGGCGAGCCTGCCGGTCATCATGGTCACGGAGCGCGGCACGCGCACATGCGTGCAAGAGGCCATCCGGCTCGGCGCCCACGAACTACTGATCAAGCCAACGTCGTCAAAGGCCTTGCAACACCGTCTGGTGAATATTTTTCTGGCGCAGCGTCCGATGATACGGACCGGCAAGTATTATATCCCAAAACCGCGTAAGCAATCCGACTGGGCCTTGCTCGACAACGCCTGATCCGCCGACACATAATCATACCAACTCTCTCAATTGGTCATTCCGACCGAGCCGCATGAGCGGTGAGAGCCGGAATCCATAGCCAACGACGGCGATGATGGATTCTTGGCTGGCGGGCTGCACACCCAAGTAGACTGTCGCCGACTTGGGCAGTATCATACGGTTTCCGGATGATTACTTCGGTGTCATTCCGGGGCGCGCCGAAGGCGCGAACCCGGAATCCAGAGGCCAATTCAGAATGTGTATCTGGATTCCGGGTTCGCCGCTACGCGGCGCCCCGGAATGACGATCCCGAGTCAATCAACCGGATTCCGTATCACTTGCCGATCTCGGGTTTACCCAAAACTGGTGGCTCCGGAACGACAAGTGAGAATCTATGCGGGGGCGTCGTAACCCGCCATCAAGGCGTCCACCTGTGCCGCCCAACTCTTCCAGGGCGCGGTGTGATAGCTATAGCTGTTCATCACGAAGCTCGGGCCGGCGTAGAATTTTTCGTATTGCATATGCCGCCCTGCGAAGTCGGAGCCGAGCAGGTCCCAGGCCAGATTGAGCAGCTTCATGCGGTCCTTGGCCGATTGTCCGGGCACCGACCAGTAGGTCTCGAATTTTTCACGCAGCGCCGGGTCATTGAGCACCGAGGCGTCGGCGGGCATCTGGAATACGCCGGCGCCCATCAGCTCGCGCACGGTGTCGCAGATTTCCGCGTGATGATTGGTGCACCAATGCAGGGCTGCGTAGACGTAGCGGCGATTGACGGTGTGGAAGGGCGGCGTCTGGGCTTCGCCGCAGTTGATCTGGCTCATGATCAGGCCTTCGAGCGTCGCCTGCATGGCCGCGAGCCGCCCAAGGGTGAACTGCACGGCCGGAATCTGACCGGCATTGTTCATCTCAACCAGCTTGCTGGCGATGCCAACGATGAGTTTGAGTTTTTCTAAAAAGCGCACGTTGGCCTGATGATTGGCCATGGCGTGGCCCGGAGTGAGCATGTAGATCGCGCGCGTCATCTCGATGTTGTCGTGGCAGAAGACGCGCTCCCACGGCACGCGTACGTTTTCAAACAGCACGGCGGCGTCGTTTTCGTCGAAGCGCGTGGCGAGCGGGTTGTCAAATTCGCTCTGCGCATGGCGTTCGTAGGATTTGCGCGACCAAATGCTCACGCCGGCTGCGTTGAGCGGCACCGCGCAGGTGATCGTTTCCTTCTCGTTTCCGGGCGCGACCGGCTGCAGATTACCGCACCAAGTTTCGTGGCAGAAAACCGTGGCGGTGCCGAGCATCTTGAGACCGTTGATGGTGACGCCGCGATTGTCTTCGGCCACCACGCGCAAAGTCGGCGGCGTGCGCTTGGCGGCCTCGGCCGGATAGGCCATGCGCCAGCCCTGCGGATTGGTCACGGTGTGGGAGGCAAAAATATCGTGCTTGCGCATGTGGCGGTAGTAATTCTTGATATTGTCGCCAAAGCCGCGGCGGATGCGATCGAAAAGGCTTGGATCCATCACCAGGCCGCTCACGTAGCTCGGGAAATTATCGGGCGAGCGGCCCAGCAACCCGTGCGTCCACGACGCAATGCGGCGGTGGGTCTCGAAGCGGCGAATCAAATCCTCGCGCGAGCGCGGCAGCAGGTAATAAGACGAGAATGTGTCGCCATCTTCCTCGCAGGCCATCACATCGCGGTTCTCGGGCGCGCGCTTGCGATCATAGATGTCGGCGAAGGATTTTGCCGCGTTGCGGAACGCCGGATGGGTGGTGACGTCCGCGACCCGCTCGCTGCCGATATAGACCTTGCGGCCGTCGCGGATGCTTGCGAGATATTCCTTGCCGGTCAGTAACATGCGATCCCCTGTCAGGCTGCTGCGTGCCTCATCGTTGGCCATAATAGCGATGCGATGAAAATCTTGTCTTGGTCGGAAACGCAGTTCAGCCGCGAAGTGATATCATGGGCATGATCCAGCCTGCGAGCGCGCCGCACGTTTACTGCTGTCCTGATTGAAATTTTCGCAGGGGCTCTTACAATCGAAGCTGCGCAAGGTTTTCCGGCAATGCTTGCCGCCGCGAAGGGATGGGCCGCCATGTTCCTCAAGAATTATTGGTATGTCGCAGCGATCGATCACGAGGTGAGCCGCACGCCGATGCGGCGCATCATCTGCAATGAACCGGTCGTGCTCTACCGCACCGAGGACGGGGCGCCGGTCGCGCTGGAAGATCGCTGCGCGCACCGCCACCTGCCACTCTCCATGGGAAAGCTCAAGGGCGATATTCTGGAATGCCTCTACCACGGCCTGTGTTTCGACCGGACCGGCGCATGCGTCAAGGTACCCGGACAGGAGACGATTCCGCCGTCGGCGCGCGTGAAGGCGTACCGAATAGTCGAGCGCTACCATTGGGTCTGGATCTGGATGGGGGATCCGGCGCTGGCCGATCCGGCCAAGATCACCGACTTTCATTGGCTCGACGATCCGGCTTGGGGTGCCGAGACGCGCTATCTGCACGCGAAGGCCAACTGGCAACTTATCGTCGACAATCTGCTCGATCTTACGCATCTCGCCTTCGTGCATACGACCACGATCGGCAACGCGGCGCTGGTCAATGCCAAGGTCAAGGTCGAGCGCTCGCCCAACGACGTAACAGTGACGCGCTGGACCATCGACGCGCCGGCGCCGCCGACCTTCGTCAAGGCGGGGGGATTTACCGCCAATGTCGATCGCTGGCAGATCATCAATTTCACCCCGCCGTCGTTCGTGCGCCTCGATGTGGGCGCAACGCCAACCGGAACCGGCGCGCCGGAGGGCCGCCGCGTCGGCGGCATCGGCATGCGGAACCTCAACGCCATGACGCCGGAGACCGAAACCACCACGCATTATTTTTACGGCCAAACGCACGACTTCGATGTGAAGAATCGGCAGACGACCGAAATGATCATGAACCAGATCAGCAAGGCGTTTCTCGAAGATCAGGTCATATTCGAAGCGCAACAAAAGAACATGCTGCTGGCGCCGAACGCACCGCAGGTCGATGTCAACGCGGACAACGGCGTGCTGCAGGCGCGGCGCATTCTCGAACGGCTGTTCCAGGAGCAGCAGGCGGTGGCGCCGAGGACGGTGGCGGCGGAGTGATCGCGGCCAGGTGACGACCGAATCCATCCGCCACGACGTTGCAAGCGGTGCGAAAATGACGATGGCAGGCGACGATCGCTGGCAGCGCGTGGCGGCGCGCGCCGAGATAAGACAGGGTGAAGTTCTTGCGCGTGAGCTTGGCGACGAGCCGATTGTGCTGACCGAGCTCGACGGGCAGGTCTATGCCATAAGCGACACCTGCACTCATGAGTTTGCGCTGCTCTCGGAAGGCTTTCTCGAAGCCGGCGAGATCGAATGCCCGCTGCATTCGGCGCGCTTCGATGTCCGTACCGGCCGCTGTCTCGCGGGGCCTGCGGTGCAGGATGTGGAAGTCTTTGAGGTCAAGATCGACGGCGACGACGTGTATGTGAGGAAGGTCGGGCAGGACGGCGAATGAGATTTTCGGCCCCCACTATGCCGCGCGCTCACCCTTGGCGGTTCGTGGCGCAGGCTGGAGCAGCGCCATCAGTTTGCGCACCGATGCAAAATCCTCCAAGCGGTTCACCGCCGCGATGACTTCCTCCACGCGCGATGAGGGCAAACGCGGCGTAGCATAGGTGCGGAATTTTCCCTCGATCTGCACGGGCGAGAGCGGGTTCTCGAACGATCCGCGCAAATGATCGCAGCGCGCGGTGAATTTTTTGCCGTCGGCCAGTTCGATTTCCACGATGGTTTGATCGCCAGTGAAAGCCGGATCGGGCCGGATTTCGACCTGCTGCTGCGCGAACCGGCGCAGGGCCGGATCGTCGTAGCGCCGCGGCTCGAACTGGGCGAGCGTGAGGGCGCGGTCGTGCAGGCAAGCGGCGGCAGTATAATGTCCGGAGATGAGCGCCTCGAACTTGCCTTGGTAATTCGGCAACTTGCCGTGAAAATCGTATGCGGCCTGGCTCAAGGTAATGCGCAGCATTCTGACTTTAGTGGAATCAATCGTGTGCCGTTCGAGGAGATCGAACAGGGCGGCGCTTATCCCCTGCAGCATGACCGCCGACGGCCAGAACCGCAGCGCGATTTGCTCCAGTTCCCAGCGCTGCCCAAGATCGGCGATGGCGAGTGCGGGTTTTCCGCCGTTGGAATAGCTATGGTAGAGGCCGCCGTCCTTGAAGGTGAGAAATTCGCGCGTGGCCACGAACTTCTGCTCGGCCAGCAGCGCCGCCAGCAATCCCGACAGAGCGCCGCGGCATTGGTGGAACTTCACCGTCGGCGTACCCCAAGCGGCATAGGTGCCGGCGGCCTGGCTGCCGGCAAGACCAAAGGCTCGCGCCATGGTGTCGGCGTCGAAGCCGCGCAGCCGGCCGACGGCGGCGGCGGCGCCAAAGGGGCCAAGCACGCCGGGGCCATGCCAGCCGCGGGCGCGGAAGGCGGGAAAATCTATACCGATTCCGATCCGCGTTATTACCTCAAAGCCGGCGGCAAGGGCGACGAGCAAATCGCGCCCGGATTGTCCGTCGCGTTCGGCAATCGCGAGCGCGGGCGGGATTACCTCCGGGGTGATGTGCGTCATGGTTGCGCGCTGGACATCGCACATGGTGACGGCGGTGATCAGATAACCGTTGAGCAGGGTTGCGCCGGCGAGCGAAAGCGGATCGCCGCCGATCACACTGCTTTCCTTGGATTGCGCCAGGCTTGCAGCGAGCGCGGTGAGCTGCGGGGTCTCCTCGCCCTGGTTGCCGGCGAGCGCGCAGGCGAGCGCGTCGAGCAAGAGATTCTTGCAATGCGTCCGAACGCGCTCCGGCAGATCGTCGTAGCGCAAGGCCGCGGCAAAGCCGGCCAGTGCTTGCGTTGCCTCTTGGGGTGCTACTTGGGCTGCTACTTGGGGTGCATCATTGGTCGGTGCTTGCGGCATTGCTATCCCATGTTCGATGGTTTCGGCGCTTAGGCCAATCATAGCTTCAGTTTCGGCAAACGCCCAGGGTTGGCGTTGGTGGCCGGTCTATGGTTGAGTCTAGGCTGTGACGATATCAGCATTGCGCGGTGGTGTCGCGATGGTGCAATATTCAAATAACGGATGACAAAAAGAGGCGGGCTTGAAAATGGAACATTCACGCAAGCGCAGTCGATTTTCCTTTTTGCTTTGCAGCGTGCTTAGCGGATTGCTTGGCGCGTTGCTGGCGGCGGTCTTTGCAGTCGGGCAAGCGCATGCGCAAGCCTATCCGTCCCGGACGGTCAGGATCATCGTTCCGTTTGGCGCGGGATCGGCCACCGACGTGACGGCGCGATTGATTGCGGACAAGCTCGGCGAATACATGGGCGGCAATTTCGTGGTTGAGAACAAAACCGGCGCCGGCGGCAATCTCGCGACGGACCTCGTGGCCAAGTCCGATCCCGACGGCTACACGCTGGCCTATTCGTCTTCCGGGCCGCTGGCGATCAACAAAACGCTGTTTGCAAAACTTCCCTACGATCCGGAGACCGATTTCGAGCCGATTACGCTCACCGCGACGCTGGCCAACCTGCTGATCATCAATCCAAAGGTCATTCCGGTCAAGAACGTGCAAGAGTTCATCGCCTATGTGAAGTCGAAGCCGGCCGGAGACGTGGTCTATTCCTCGATCGGCAATGGAACCTCGCAGCATCTGGCGGCGATTCAATTCGAGCAGGCGACCGGCTTGAAATTGAAACACGTGCCGTACCGCGGCGCGCCGCAGGCGGTGGCGGACCTGATTAAGGGCGATGTTCCGGTCGCGTTCCAAAATATTCCGAGCGTGCTTGGACCGCTCGGAACCGGCCAGATCAAGGCGCTGGCGATCACGACGAAGACACGCAATAAGGTTCTGCCCGATCTCCCGACGATGCAGGAAGAGGGCGTCAAAGATTTCGAATCCTACGCGTGGTTCGGCATCCTGGCGCCGAAGGGAACGCCGCAACCGATAGTCGAGCGGCTGCATAAAGAGCTGATCAAAGCCTTGACGGATCCAGTCCTGAGCAAGCGCATGATCGAGATCGGCGCGGAGCCAACGCCGACGTCGCGGGAGGAATTCAAGAAGCTGATCACGACGGAAGTCGTGAAATGGCGCAAGGTGCTCGAGGCCGCGAACGTCCCGAAGGTCGATCAATAACGCCGACAAGCCGCATTGCAATCCTGCCTTTGAAGTGGGGCGGCCCAGCAGCGATGGGCTGGCGCTATGCGCGCGTGCGATTTCAGGTATAAAAATCCGGTAGCCGCGACAACGGCCAGGGAGCAAACGATGCAATTCGGAGATTTGCGCGGGTGGATCGCGGCGCTGAAAAAAGCCGGTGAGCTGCATGAGATCAACGCCGAAGTGAACTGGGACTGCGAACTGGGCGCCATCACGCGGCGCGTGTTCGGCAACGGCAATGGTCCCGCATTGCTGTTCAATCGCATCAAGGATTACGCCGAAGGGCGCTGCACGCAGCTGTTTACCGGGGGCCTGTCGAATTATTCGCGCGTCGCCATGATGTTCGGGCTGCCCAAGAACGCGCCGATCACCGATCTGGTCAAGACCGCGCGCAAGGCGTTTGCGAGTAGAGTGCCGCCGGTGGTGGTGAAAACCGGGCCGGTGAAGGAAAACATCCTTAAGGGCAAGGACATCGATCTGTTCGAGTTTCCGGTGCCGCGCTGGCACCGGCTCGACGGCGGACGTTACATCAATACGATGCAGGGCACGGTCACGCGCGATCCGATCTCGGGGCGGATGAATGTCGGCATCTATCGCGGCATGATCGGCCAGAAGGACACCATTCCGGTTCTGCTGTGGCGGCCGCAGAACTGGGGCCAGGACATGCAGAAATATTCCGACAAGCATCAGGAAATGCCGGTGGCGTTCATCTACGGCTGGGAGCCGTGCCTGCCGTTTTGCGCGTCGTCGCCAATTCCGCCGGATGTTTCCGAATATGACGTAATGGGAGCGTTGCGCGGCGCGCCGGTGGAACTGGTCGATTGCGAGACGGTTCCGCTGCAAGTCCCGGCGAGCGCGGAGATCGTCGTCGAGGGCTATATATCGTCGGATCCAGCGACGTTCGAGATGGAAGGCCCGTTCGGCGAATACACCGGCTATTTCGGCGGCGACCAGGCGCCCAAGCATAAAGTGCGCGTCACCTGCATCATGCATCGCAACAAGCCGATCTTCCGTGGCACGCTGGAAGGCACGATGCCCAAGATGATCAGCGAGAACGGCATCATGAGTTCGGTGCAGCGCGCGGCATTGGCGTGGAACATACTGGAGCGTTCCGGCGTGCCGGGCGTGACCGATGTGCATTGCCCGCCCGCCAACAACGGCACCACGCTAATGATTCAGTTGCGCCAGACCTATCGCGGGCAGGCGAAACAGGCCGCCGCCGCGATCTGGGGCTCGAATGCAGCGCACTTGCGTTACAAAAACATCTGGGTGGTGGACGAGGACATCGACATCCACGATTACGGCGCGCTCGACTGGGCCTTCGCCTATCGCGTGAACGCGGCCGAGGACGACATCGTCTTCTTCCCCGGCCTGTT
>CAZNSG010000323.1:0-3472 GCA_964575715.1 uncultured Hyphomicrobiales bacterium
ATGCCGGTGACGCGCGCGGCTTCGTCCACCAGCCGTTCGAGCACGTAATTCGCCTCCGGCCGGCCAGCGCCGCGGTAGGGCCCGAGCGGCACCGTATTGGTGAACAGGCATTTCACCGACACCTCGATGTGCGGGATGCGATACATCCCCGGCAGGCAGCGGGTGAAATTGTTGGTGATGAGGTGCGGATTGGCCGGCGTGACGAAGGCGCCAACGTTGGCGAGCTGGCGGATGCGCAGCGCGAGGAATTTTCCGCGCTCGTCGAGCGCCAGCTCCGCCTCAACACCTGAGTCGCGCGCCTGGTTGTCGCTCACAAACGATTCCGAACGGGTCGCAATCCAATGCACCGGGCGCCTGGTCACGCGCGCGGCGACCAGCAGCGCGGGATATTCCGGATAGGGCGCGGTCTTCATGCCGAACGCGCCGCCCACGTCATCGGTGGTCAGCCGCAGCTTTTCCTTCGGCAGTCCCATGATGGCGGCGAGCAGGTCGCGCATGGGGCCGGCGCCTTGCGAGCAGACCCGCAGCGTGTAGCTGTCGGTTGCGGGATCGTAGCTCGCGGTGCCGCCGCGCGGCTCCATCGTCGCCATGATCAGGCGCTGCTGGATGTATGCGACGCGCGCGACCTTGGCGGCGCCCGCCATGATGCGCTCGACCTCGCGCGAATTGGCTTCATCCACCGGCATGAGAAAGTCGAAGGCGAGATTGCCCGGCGCTTCCGGATAAAGCTGCGGTGCGCCCGCTCGCATGGCGGCGTGGACATCGGTCGCCGCCGGCAATTGCTCGTATTCCACCGCAACCAGTTCGGCGGCATCCTGTGCCGCCGCTTGCGTCTCCGCGACCACCATCGCGACCGACTGGCCGATATGCGTGATCCGCTCGCCCGCGAGCGCCGGCCGGTGCGGCATGACGAGTTTAAACCCGTTGCGCCCGGTCATCGGCGGGTGGCGTGAGACGCTGCCCACGCCTTCCATGTCCTTGGCGGTCAGCACCGCCAGCACCTTGGGCGCCGTGCGGGCTTGCGCCGTATCCAACGACTTGATGCGCGCATGGGCATGGGGCGAGCGCACGAAATGGGCGTAGGCCAGGTTCGCGGGCTTGACGTCATCGGCAAAGCGGCCCTCGCCGCGCAGCAACTGGTCGTCCTCGACGCGTATGGTGCCGTGTGCGCTCATTTTGGTTTCCGGGAAAACTGGGTAGGTTGGGAGCCAACTGATACCGGCCGCGGGAGCCCTGTGCAATCGCCAAGATCGCCAAGTTCGCCTAGTTCGCCAATCAGGGTGACGGTCCTGCCTCTAAGGAGATACCAAATGCCCAATCCGCTCGCGATCGATGCTCATGCGCATATCCTCACCGAGGAGACCATGAAGCTTTTGGGGCAGGAGGCGCCGAAGGTCGCGCCCAAGCTCGCGCCACTCGGAAAGGATATGTTTGAGTTGTCCATCGCTGGCGTACCGTATCGGCCGTTTCCGCGCGGTGGCTTCGACTTCGAGCGGCGGCTCAAGGACATGGCGGCGTCCGAAGTCGACATGCAGGTGCTATCGAACACGCCGCAGACATTCCTCTACAATCAAGATGCGGGCCTCACCACGGCGACCGCGATCGTGCAGAACGAGCAGATCGCCAAACACGTCAAGGATCATCCCAAGCGTTTTTACGGCCTCGCCACGCTGCCGATGCAGGCGCCGAAGGCGGCTGCGGACGAGCTTGAGCGCGCCATCGCCAAGCTGGGGCTCAAGGGCGCGCAAATCGGCTCCAACATCAATGGCAAGAATCTCGACGAGCCGGAATTCGAGCCGGTATGGCAGGTGGCGAACCGGCACGCGGCGTTTTTCATGATCCATCCGAACAACGTTGCGGGTGCGGACCGACTGAAGAACTATTATCTCAACAACCTGATCGGCAATCCGCTCGACACCACCATCGCGGCCGCAAGCCTCGTGTTCGGCGGCGTGATCGAGCGCTTCCCGGACATCCGCTTCTTCATGGTGCACGGCGGAGGATTCGCGCCCTATCAGGCGGGCCGCTGGCAGCACGGCTGGCACGTCCGGCCGGAGCCGCAAAAGCATCTGAAAAAACCGCCGGCGGAAACTATCCGCACGTTCTATTGGGATACCATCCTGCACGGCAAGCCGGCGCTTGAGTTCCTGGTGGCGGAGTTCGGCGCCTCACATGTACTGCTCGGTAGTGACTATCCCTACGACATGGGCACATTCGAATGCGTGCGGCAGGTGAAGGCGCTGTCGGTTTCCGACCTCGACAAGGTCGTGATCCTCAACGGCCTCGTACAGAAGTTGCTCGCCGGAGTAAAATGATGTCGCGTGAAATACGTGTTCCGGCATCCGCCATTGTCGCGTTCATCCGGGATTCGCTCACTGCCATCGGATTGCCGGCGAGCGACGCGGCCAAGGCCGCCGAGCTGATGACTGAGGCAGATTTGGCCGGCGCCGATGCCCATGGCGTTTTCCGGCTGCCGCAATATGTCAAACGCCTCAAAGCCGGCGGCATCAATTCCCGCCCGAATATTCAGGTGCAAAAAACCGCGCCCGCCACCGCCATGGTCGATGGCGACAACGGCATGGGTCATCTGGTCATGGCGCGCGCCGCCGATACCGCGATCGCACTCGCCAAGGAATGCGGTATCGCCTGGGTCGGCGCGCGGCGGAGCAACCACGCCGGCGCGGCCGGAGTGTACGCCGCCATGCCGCTCGCCCATGACATGATCGGAATCTATTCAGTGGTGGCGAACGCCAATCACATGCCGGTCTGGGGCGGCGCCGAAAATTTGCTCGGCACCAACCCGGTCGCCTTTGCCATTCCGGCCGGCGAGGAGCCGCCAGTGGTGCTCGACATTGCCACCACGGTGGTCTCCTACGGCACGGTCAAAGCGCACAAAATGCAGGGCAAGCCGATGCCGGAAGGCTGGATGATCGATCCGAAGGACGGCGCGCCGCTCACCGATTCGGCCCGCAGCGCCGAGGGTCTGTTGCTGCCGATCGGCGGCTATAAGGGCAGCGGGCTGGCGCTGATCCTGGGGCTGCTGGCCGGGCCGCTCAATCGCGCCGCGTTCGGGCGCGATGTGATCGACTTCAATTACAACGATAGCGACGAATGCAACACCGGCCACTTTATGATCGTGCTGGATGTTGCGCGCTTCATTCCGCTTGCCGAGTTCAAGCGCGAGGTCGACCGGCAATTGCGCGATCTGCGTCAATCCAAGCGGCTGCCCGGCGTTGACGCCATCCGGCTGCCGGGCGAGCAGCGCGCGAGGCGCCGCGCCGAACGAGCGCGCGACGGCGTGCCGGTGCTCGGCGAAGTGATGGTGCAGCTCGATCGTCTGGCCGCCGAACTTGGTGTTGAAAATCTTACTGCCCGCATGTGTTGATCGGCCTCATGGTGAGGAGCGCCCATCCTACGAGCTCGCTGAACGCGCCACGCGCGCTCTTCCCCTCTCCCCTTGCGGGAGAGGGTG
>CAZNSG010000324.1:0-20342 GCA_964575715.1 uncultured Hyphomicrobiales bacterium
GAAGTTGGATCGCAGGCGAGCGCCTTGCGATAGGCTTCGGCGAGATTTTCGCCTTCGGCGACGCCGCACGGATTGGCGTGCTTGATAATGGCGCAGGCGGCGGTGCGGCCGGGATCGAATTCGGCGACGCATTCATAGGCCGCGTCGGTGTCGTTGAGGTTGTTGTAGGAGAGCTGCTTGCCTTGCACCTGGCGGGCGGTGGCGACGCCGAAGCGCACATCCGGCGTGCGGTAGAACGCCGCGCTCTGGTGCGGGTTCTCGCCATAGCGCAGAGTCTCGGCCAGCCGGCCGCCGAAGGCGCGGAAGGCGGGCGCGGGATCGTCAAGCTGCTGCGCGAACCAGTTGGCGATCGCGGCGTCATAGGCGGCGGTGCGGCCATAGGCCTTGGCGGCAAGTTTTTTGCGCAACGCAAGCGTGGTCGCGCCATCGTGGGTGAGCAGTTCCGCCAGCACGGCGGCATAGTCTTGCGGCTCGACCAAGACCGCGACATCGGCGTGGTTCTTGGCCGCGGCGCGGATCATCGCCGGTCCGCCGATGTCGATGTTCTCGATGCACTCCTCGAACGCGCTACTCTTCGCCATTGTCGCCTCGAACGGATAGAGATTGACCACGAGGAGATCGATCGGGCGGATGGCGTGCGCCTGCATTTCGGCTGCGTGTTCCTTGTTGGCGCGGATCGCGAGCAGGCCGCCATGGATCTTGGGATGCAGGGTTTTGACGCGGCCGTCCAACAGCTCAGGGAAACCGGTCAGTTCCGCGACATCGATGACGTTGAGCCCCGCCGCCTTGATCGCCTGGGCGGTGCCGCCGGTCGATACGAGTTCAATGCCGTGGCCGGCGAGCGCGCGCGCAAAGTCGGCGAGACCGCTCTTGTCGGACACCGATATGAGCGCGCGGGTGATACGGCGCAGGCCGGACGTCAAGTCGGTCATGGTGTGTTCAATGGCAGTTCGGGTTCGTCGCTGCGTTCGCGGCGTACGCTGCCGCCGGCCGGAGTGACATGGGAAAAGCTCCAATGCACGCGCTCGACCTGACGGGCATGGCCATAGATCACGATCTGCACGGTGCGGCGCGGGCCGTCGGTGCCGGAGAGATAGACGCTCTCCTCGATCTCGACGGTGTCTTCATAGGCGTCGAAAGTCCAGACCTCCTTGTTGGGCAACATCAGCATCACGCCCTTGCCGTCGGTCAGCCGGTTGGCCTTGACCGCGGGATGCAGGTGGAAGCGGATCGCGAACTCGTCGTTTACGTTCTTTCGTCTGGTATCGCTGGCGGCAACGAACAGATCCTCGCCATCGAGCCGGTTGCCGTTGACTGCCAGCATGAGCGCGCGCTGGTGCACCATGGAGAAGCGATCGGCATAGCCGTCGTGGGAGCCGCGCAGCACGATCGCGTTGTTGAGTTCCTCGCGCGCGACCGGCACGTTGGTTGGCCCGCTCACGATCGGCGTACCAATGAGACGTTTAAACGTTCCGGTTTCGAGAAACCGGCACGACGAGGTGTCGTTGAACACCGCGGTCGAATGGGCGGCGGTCGCGCGCGCGACCTGCCGCCAGGTTTCGCGATTGATGGCGGGCAAACCGCAATTGACCACGATGCGCTGCTGCTGCGAGGAGAGTTCAAACGACAGGCATCCGGCGTGCGCCTGCTGGCTCACGGCGAACGGCGGCGGGATGCCGGCGTCCATGAGCACGAGCAGGCCCTTGGCTTCGATGCGTTGATAGCCGGAATGCGGTGCGTTGGTGGGCGCCGCGCCGCGCGCATCGTCATAGGCAAGAATGGTGGCGACAAGATCGGGCGCGGTCGGGCCCATGCCGTTGAAGTGCGCGAAAACGCCGTCGCCGTGCCGGAAGAAGCGGAGCATCGGCATCATGCGATCGATGGCGTTGTTGAGCGCGGGCGGCGGCGCCACGTTGCGCGCAGCAAATGCCTGACGCAGGGGCAACAGGTCGGGCAGCAGCTCAAGCGGCGCGCCGGGATTGCGGCTGATGTGCCCGCCGTCAGGCAGAATCTGGCGCTCCAGCTCCGCGACCAGTTCGTTGATGGCGCCGCGCAGATGGCGCATCTGGCCTGCCATGCACAACGCCGCATAGGTCAGAGCGATCTTGGCTTGCAGGCGCGCCACGCCATCGGGCGCTTCCATGGCGGTGTGGCGCAGATAGCGCACCTGGCGCGCCAGCGAGCGCAGGAAGCGGCGATAGAACCGCTCGTCGGCGTCATGCAGGATAAGCGGCGCATGGGTGAACCAGGCGGTGACGCGGTGCGCCAGCACGTCGGGGCGCCAGGCGATCGGGTGCCAGGCACCTTGCAGCGCGATCCACTCATCCACCAGCGCGCGCGCATTGGCGCGCGTGATGCCGGATTCGGCGGCGCGCAGATGACGCAGCCAGCCGAAGCTGAGCAGGTTGACAGCCCATTCCTCCGATGGCGGGATGATCTCGAAGGGCGAGCGGCTATCGCAAAGCACGACCTTGCCGGCAAAGGCGAAACGGCCGGCATAGATTTCGCTCGCGCGCGTGCCATCGGCGGTGCGCAGATCCTGCGGCGCGATCACCAAGCGGTCGGTCTTGCTCGGAAGGATGTTCCAGCGTAGCAGCGGATGGCCACGCAGGCGGCCCATAGCGTTGCGCAAGCCACGCCGCGCGAAGAGCAGCGATAACCTGGTTCCCTCCGCGATCGAGACGCCGACCATGGGAGCGTTCGCCTTTCCGCTGGAGCCTTGACGCTTTTGACAGAATCAGCGCCGGGCTCCAGCTTTTATTTAGAGCATGATCTTTTCCGACCTTGCTTCGCCCGCCGAAGCGGGCTTCGCGGAGGCGGGAGCGGGCTTCCAGCCTTCGCAGCCGAAGCGGCTGCTTCGGCGGAGTAGGCTCGCGAAGGCGGGAAACCGGTTCCCACCCCGGATCAAGTCCGGGGCAGGCTTTTTCGGGATCATGCTCTCATGGGGCGCTCACAATTATGCTTGCCCCTGCGCAGATATAGCGAAGGGCCCTATAAGGTCCAGACAAGACGGAACCCTCGGCAAAGTCAGCCTTTTTTCCCGATGCGGGCGGCATAGAAGCCGTCCAGCCCGCTTTGGCGCGGGTCCGAATCAGGCAGGTGCGAGGGCAAGGTGCGCAGATCGCCATCGGAGGTGAGCAGTTCGGCAAGGACGGCAATCTGGCCGCCAATCTCGCCGGCGGCGACCGGCCGGCGGTGCAGGAGCGGATTGCGATTGAGCAGCGCCGCGATCACGTGCTCATTCTCTTCGGGTTCGAGCGAGCAGGTGCAGTAGACGAGCACGCCGCCGGGCTTGAGCAACTGCACGGCATGATCAAGCAGCGCGCGCTGCAATATGATCAATTTAGCAATGTCGGATTCGGTTTTGAGCCAGGGTACGTCGGGATGCCGGCGGATTGTGCCGGTCGAGGAACAGGGCGCATCCAGGAGTACGGCATCGAACGGTCCGCCCTGCCATTCGGTGGCGTCGGCGGTGACCGTCTCGGCCGCAAGCTTGAGCCGCGCGAGATTTTCGCGCAGGCGCGCGAGACGGCGGTTGGAACGGTCGACCGCGACGACATGGGCGCCGGCGTGGGCAAGCTGTGCGGTCTTGCCGCCGGGGGCGGCGCAGAGATCGGCTACGTTGCGGCCGCGCACATCGCCCAGCAGACGCGCGGGAAGTGCCGCGGCTGCGTCCTGCACCCACCAGCCGCCTTCCGCATAGCCCGGCAATTGCGACACCGGACCATGCGCGAGAACGCGCACGGAGCCGGTCGGGAGCACGCGTCCTTCGAGGCGCGCCGCCCAAGCTTGCGGATCGTCTTTCACGGTCAGATCGAGCGGCGGTTCATGGGCGTGCATGGCCGCTATGGCGCGCGCGGTGGCCTCGCCATAGGTGCCCGTCCAACGCCGCATCAGCCAGTCCGGCGTGTCGAGCACTATCGGATCGAGACCGGTGAGGATGCTCTTGCCCTCGCGCGCGACGCGGCGGAGTACGGCATTGACCAATCCGGCGTAGCGCGCATCGCGCCGGTCGGCCTGCACCAGGCGCACGGCGAGATCGACCGCGGCATGGTTGGGCACGTCAAAAAACAGGATTTGCGCGACCCCGAGCAGGAGCGCGCTCTCGACGCGCTGCGCCTCCGCGGGCAGTCCGCGTTCGAGCAAGGATGCGAGCAGATGGCGCAAGGTGCCGAGGCGGCGCAATACGATCGCGATCAGGCGCCGCACGAGCGCGCGGTCGCGCTCGGAAAACGTACGCAGCGTAACGTGACTTTCGAGCTGCTCGTCGAGCGGACGTTTGCGTTGCAATACGCCGTCGAGAATTTCCGCGGCGATGCGGCGGACGGCAAGGCCGGGAACGGGCGGCGGCATATCGAACTCAAAAAATTGGCGGGCTCAACGGGTTCTGTGCGCCCGCTTTTACCAAATCCGGTGTGCGAGTCGTTAGGGCATGGACTCGTTAACGCGCAGCCAAAGCCGGATAACGCGAAATGGATGCGGCAGCTCATTTCCCTGTGAATGCCGGAGCTGCGAGAAACGTCGGCTATCGGGGGGCAGACCGGACAACATGTGCTCGGTCTGAGCCTTACCGGTTTTGTGACCCGGAACGGACTCTTGGCCTGCTGGACACTCGTGCCAAGAATTGGATCGTTTTTGCCGCTTCCAATTTCCGCTTCCAAACGCCCCGTGTAGCTCGCCCTACCATCAATGCGTCGTCTATACTAATATGTCAGCAATATTGTCATTGCCAAATAAATGATGTGTAACTTCCGTGCGCTAAAACGAAAGTGCGGCATTTTGATCTTTGCCAAGGCAATACGATTGGCGGATTGTCTCCAAATCTCTCCCTGGGGCCGCGAGGTGCAAGACCGTGCGGTTTTTGGAACGATCTGTTAGACTTCGACACTCAAGCGATACGCGCAACAACCAAAAGCATCGACCACGGGCTAAGGACGGATGCTCCGTTCCCCGTCAACGAGCAAAATATCCAGAGGAGAAAATGCCATGCTCAAGCGTGCACTTACGGCACTTGCCGTCATCTCTGCACTCAGCATTACCAGTTCTGCCTGGTCGCAGCCCAAGGATATCCGTTGGGGTACGCCCCCAGTCGGCACCTCCGGCCACAAGGCCATGGTCATCTTGTCCAGTGTTCTGAACAAGGAGATGCCGAATTATCGCATCTCGGTGCTGCCCACCCCCGGAGCCATTGTCACCATCAAGAGCTACGCCACCCGCGAGCTGGACGGCATGTACGGTTCGGATATCGGCTTCCACGAATTCGCAACCGATACAAACCGTTTCAAGGGCTTCAAGGCGCGCGTGCAGCGCCAGCCGATGCAGTCGTTCTGGTCGAACACCATCGAAGTAGCTCTTGCGGTGCACGCGCGCAACAAGGACAAGATCAAGAAATGGGCCGATCTTAACGGCAAGCGCGTGTTCACGGGGCCGTTGCCATTTGACGTGCGCGCCCATCTCGAGCGTGCGATGGCCGAGCTCGACATAAAGTTCACCTATGTGCCGATTGACTTGGCGGCGGCGGGGTCGCAACTGGAGTCCGGCGCCATCGACGCCATGATCATCTATACGGGTGCCGAAAAGTCGCCGCCGCCGTGGGTGACCGAGGCTTCACTTGCCGCCGACTGGGCCGCACTCAATCCGAGCCCGGATGAAATTGCCGTGCTCAGGAAGAAAAACTTCTCCATCATCGAGGTGAGCCCGGACGTCTACAAACGCAACGTGCACGTCGCCAAAGTAGTCGAGCTGCCGTTCTATTACGGCTTCCACCTCGGTCTCGACGTGCCGGCGGACGATGTCTATAAGATGCTGAAGATCATCGAAGCGAACGCCGCCGAATTGGCCAAATCCGATCCGACGTTCTCGCAGATCGCCAATGACATGGCGGGCTTCCAGAAGCGCGGCGTCGAATCGTCGGCCGATCTCGTTCCGATCCATCCCGGGCTCGCCAAATACATGCGCGAGAAGGGTGTGTGGGACAAGAAGTGGGATTCCAAGATCGCCACGATGTAGGTTCTGAACCCTGACAATTCGAATAGGGGACGGGCGCCATCGTGCGCCCGTCCGGCGATCTTCATGCAGACAGTGGCCCCGTCATGACCGACACGTCCCGGCCTCGGTCGCGTATCGTCCTTGACTGCATCTATTATGCGGTCGCGATTTTCTTCTTCCTCTATCTTTTTGCCTATTTCTGGACGAGCTCGGGCGGGCCGACGCTGCTGGCGATAACGCTGGTTCCGGTCACCTTCGTGCTGTTCACCTTGAATGAGCTGCGCGCGGACGAGCTCTATCCCCGCCTGCCGCCGATCGCCAATTACGCCATCGCGGCGGTCTACATCGGCTGCGCGCTGGCGGTCTCCGTGTACATGAACATGGAGTATTACGAGCTTGGCACGTCGCGAGCCGGCTCGTGGGACCCGTCCGATCTCTTCATGGGCGGGCTCATGACGGCGCTGGTCCTGGAGTATTCGCGTAAGCGCCACACGCCGCTGTTCGTCCTGAACATCGCGCTTATGGTCTACGCGGTTTACGGCTGGCTCGTGCCCGGCATGTTTTATCATGCGGGGCTGAGCTGGTCCCGCATCGTGACTGCCATGAGCGTCGAGACGACGACCGGCATCTTCTCCAATCTGCCGCAGATTGCGCTCACGGTCATCGGTTCGTTTCTGCTCGTGCTGAGCGTGCTCAATGGCTATGGCTGCATCGAATCGCTGCTGCGTGCGACCAAGCGGGTGGCCGCCCGTTCTCCGCATGCGCTGCCGCAATCGGCTGTGGTCGGCTCGATGTGCGTCGGCACCGTGAGCGGCAGCGGGGCGGCGAACGCCATTACCATCGGCTCGGCCACCATCCCCGCCATGATCGGCGCCGGCATGCCGCGGGCGACCGCCGCCGCGATCGAGTCGGCGGCATCGCTCGGCGGCCAATTGATGCCGCCGGTCATGGGCGTGTCGGCCTTTCTGATGGCGGAATTCTTGGGCAAGAGCTATTTCGATGTGGTCGCGCGCGGCTACGTGCCGGCGCTCATTTACTACGCCACTGTCGCCGTGTCGGTGTATCTCTTGGCGCTGCGCCATCGGGTGAAGCTCGTCACCATTTCGTTCGAAGATCTGACGTGGCTGGATTGGGTCAATCTTGGCGCCTTTCTCGCCGTGATCGCCGGCTTGGTTGGAATGATGGCAGCCTGGAATCTCCCGCCGATGTTCGCGGCGCTCTATGTCTTTGTCACGGTCGGCAGCGTGCTGTTCATGGTCAATCTTGTGCCGCTGCTCGTACCGGGCCGCTGGTCCTTCTCAGAATTCATCAGGCCGATACGAAAATTTCTCGATTCATACACCGAGATGACGTCCGATCTGACGTTGCTGCTCGCGACGCTGTCGATCATGACCGGCGCACTGGTCATCACCGGGGTCCCGACCAAGCTCGGTGCGCTGCTCATTGAAGCGGCAGGCTACAATCTCGCGGCGATGGTCATCCTCGCCTTCGTCTTTGGCGCATTGCTAGGGACCGGCCTGCCGCCGGCTCCGACCTACATTCTGGTCGCCATCGTGATCGCGCCGCCAATGATCAAGATTGGCGTTGATCCGTGGGTGGTGCATTTCTTTGCATTCTTCCTCGGTGTTTGGGGTGAATTGACCCCGCCGACGTCGATTGTCGCCGCCGTGACCGCGAAGATCGCCGATGCGTCCTTTTACCAGACGCTCAATCGGGCCCTGCAGATTTGCGTGTCGCTTTTCACGCTGATGGCTGGCGTGTTCGTTCGGCCGAATCTCGTCATCGAGCCGGGAATGAGTCAGATGATGGCGGCGCTGCTGATTTTGATCCCAACGATTGGATTCACCTTCAGCATGCAAGCCCGCTTCGCCGAACGCGCTACGATCGACGTTGCGATCCGATTGGTACTGGCCGCGTTCGCGCTCGTCGCGCTGCTGCATCCGAGCGAACAATTGGCGGCGCTCGCCTGTCTGCCCGTCGGGCTGTTGGTCGGTTACTGGCTGCTCTGGCGCCGACCCGCCAGTGCGATCAAAAGCCAGGAACCCACCGTGACACCGGTGCCTGCACGTTCATTTGCTGAGGCGGATTCGACTAGCCGCCCGAATTGATCGAGCGGAGTCGGCGAATTCGCGGCGCCAATGCCCGCGTTGGCACAAACCGGACCGGCCGCGAGGCCTGCTCTTGGGCCGCTATCGGGTGAAAAGCGGACATTGAGCAAGCGGCACTTAAGCAAGCTCAATCAATGAGTGTGCGCCCTCATTCGGTGCGCGCGCAAACAATTAATTGCAATTATACCAGTGGCAGCAATCACTGACTCATCGCCGTCACCCTGAGGTGCGAGCCAACGGCTCCGGCCTTTGGCCGGCCCGATGACAGGCTCCGCGAGCCACCGCAAGTCGGCCTTGGCCGACTTGCGCATTGTAATTCCGATCTCGGGTAAACCCGAGATCGGTGGCCGTTCATCCTTCGAGGGCCGCCATAGCGCGTCGAAGACGCGCGCTAACGCGCTTATGGCGGCTACCTCAGGATGACGGGTCAAACATTGCCGCCGTTGGTATTACTTGCCGGCGCCATTGCCGCTTTTGCGCCGCAGCCGCACCACGACATCGATGCGCGCGATCTCGTAGCCGTCGGGCGCGGCGGGCAGCTTGGTCACAATTGTCTCGGCGGTGGGAATGTCGAGGAGTTCGTGTTCGCTCTCGACGAAGAAGTGATGGTGCGCGGTGGTGTTGGTATCGAAGTAAGTCTTCGAGCCATCGACCGCGACTTGGCGGAGCAAGCCCGCTTCGGTGAACTGATGCAGCGTGTTGTAGATGGTCGCCAGCGATACCGGAACCTTGGCCCTGGTCGCTTCCTCGTAGAGCATTTCAGCGGTGAGGTGGCGGCCGCCCTTGGAAAACAGGATCCAGCCCAGCGCCATGCGCTGGCGCGTCGGGCGCAAGCCGACCGTGCGCAGCATGGTTTTTACGTCGTGCCACGGGCAGCCGTTGAGCCCGACATGGTTGGGTTCTGCCCCCGGCTCAATGGCGCTGGAAATCACTATGGCTTGCGGTCTGGGCATTCGGCACTCGCATCTACAAATTATAACAATTCCAGATTGTTACGGACGTAATCATACCCCGGTCAGGTCACAAGATGCAAATCTTTCGCAACAGATGGTCGCCGGGCCAATGCGGCCAACGAACAGTGAATCGGGCCTATTATTATTGAACAGATGGCGTATATGATAATATGACTACGTCCTTCAAACGCGGCAATACATCACAGCGCGGGGTCGCATCTAACATGCAGGAGCGCCGCAATAATTTCGAATTTGAGGATTTGCTCGCCTGCGGGCGCGGCGAGCTGTTTGCCGAAGGTCCGCAGTTGCCGCTGCCGCCCATGCTGATGTTCGACCGGATTTCGGAAATCGGTGAAATCGGCGGCGAATACGGCAAAGGTTTGGTGCGCGCGGTCCTCGAACTCAAGCCCGATCTGTGGTTTTTTCCTTGTCACTTCAAGGGCGATCCGGTGATGCCGGGTTGTCTTGGTCTCGATGCACTCTGGCAACTGCTCGGGTTCTTTCTGGGCTGGCTTGGAGCGCCGGGCAGGGGACGGGCGCTGGGCCTGGGTGAGGTGAAATTCTCGGGTCAGGTGCTGCCGACGGTCAAGAAAGTCGTGTACGGCATCGACATCAAGCGCGTGATGCGCTCCAAGCTTGTGCTCGGAGTTGCCGATGGCTGGCTGCAGGCCGATAATTCGGTGATCTACCGTGCCTCCGACCTCAAGGTCGGGCTGTTCCGTGACGTCGATGCGTTGCGGCCAAGCGCGGCCTAGCGCGCTATCTCATCAGGTTTGATCCGAGTGGCATCCGAATGCCATTCGCGGGTGAGCCACAGCCCAGGGTAAGGTCTTGCGGGATTGCATTGACCGGGCCAAATGTGGCCTAGCAAGATTGCGCAGGATCAGGGCGCGGCAAATGCGGACGAGGCGGGCATGAGGCGGGTCGTCGTTACCGGGATGGGTATTGTCTCATCCGTCGGCAACAATACCCAGGAGGTGCTGGCGAGCCTGCGTGAGGCGAAGTCCGGTATCGTGCGTGCCGAGAAATATGCCGAGCTCGGCTTCCGTTCTCAGGTGCATGGCGCTCCCACGCTCAATCCAGAAGAGTCGGTCGACCGGCGCGCCATGCGTTTCCTTGGCGGCGGCGCGGCTTGGAATCATGTCGCCATGGAACAGGCGATCCGCGATGCCGGACTCGAGCAGAACGAAGTCTCCAACGAACGCAGCGGGATCATCATGGGTTCCGGCGGGCCGTCTTGTCGCGCCATCATCGAGGCGGCCGATACCGCGCGCAGCAAGGGACCCAAGCGCGTTGGACCGTTTGCGGTGCCCAAGGCGATGTCGTCGACCGCATCGGCCACGCTCTCCACCTGGTTCAAGATCAAGGGCGTCAACTATTCGATCTCGTCGGCTTGCGCCACGTCTAACCATTGCATCGGCAACGCGGCGGAAACGATCCAATACGGCAAGCAGGATCTGATCTTCGCCGGTGGTTGCGAGGAGCTCGACTGGTCGCTCTCGGTGCTGTTCGACGCCATGGGCGCGATGTCGTCGGGCTACAATCAGACGCCGGACAGGGCATCGCGCGCCTACGACGCCGACCGCGATGGTTTTGTCATTGCCGGCGGCGCGGGCGTGCTGGTGCTGGAAGAGCTTGAGCATGCCAAGGCGCGCGGCGCGAAAATCTATGCCGAGGTGGCAGGCTACGGCGTGACCTCCGACGGTCACGACATGGTGGCGCCGTCGGGCGAAGGCGCGGTGCGTTGCATGAAGATGGCGCTGGCGAATGTGAAGGTGCCGGTCGACTACATCAATCCGCACGCCACCTCCACGCCGATTGGCGACATCAAGGAAATCGAGGCGATCCGCGAAGTGTTCGGCGGCAAGTGTCCGCCGATCTCGGCAACAAAGTCGCTGACCGGCCATTCGCTCGGCGCAGCTGGCGCGCAGGAGGCGATCTATTCGCTCCTGATGATGAACAACGGCTTTATCTGCGAGAGCGCCAATATCGAAAATCTCGATCCGGCGTTCGCCGACATGCCGATCGTGCGGGAGCGCCGCGATAACGTGAAACTTGGCTGCGTGTTGTCGAACTCGTTTGGTTTCGGCGGTACCAACGCTTCGATCGTGTTAAAGCACGTCGATGCGTGATGCGCTTGCAGACGTCGCTCCTTCATGGCCGGGCTTGTTACCGCAGGTCGGGTATACCCGACCTGCGGAATCTTATAGTGCGGAACTCGGGCAGGCCCGAGTTCCGATACAAGTCGGGTTTACCCGACTTGCGGAAACTTATAGTCCGGAACTCGGGTGGGCCCGAGTTCCGATGCTATCCACGTCTTTAATGCAGCCTCACCGATGATCGTAAATGGCCGGCAAGAAAGCCGGGCATGACGCATCAGAATTGGATCCCTCACATGCCGGAACTGATGCAGGGCAAACGCGGGCTGGTCATGGGGGTCGCGAACGACCACTCGATCGCCTGGGGGATTGCAAAGACGCTGGCCGCGCACGGGGCGGGGCTCGCCTTCACCTACCAGGGCGAGGCGCTCGGCAAGCGCGTCAAGCCGCTCGCGCAATCGGTCGGCTCCGATATGGTGTTGCCGTGCGATGTGGAGGATATCGGCTCGGTCGATGCGGTATTTGCGGCGGTTGCAAAAAAATGGGGCACGCTTGACTTTCTCGTGCACGCCATCGGCTTCTCCGACAAGAACGAACTGCGCGGACGCTACGCCGACACCACGCGCGAGAATTTTATCCGCACCATGGTGATTTCCTGCTTCTCGTTCACGGAAGCGGCCAGGCGCGCGGCCGCGCTCATGCCCAATGGCGGCGCCATGGTGACGCTCACCTACAACGGCGGCCTGCGGGCGATGCCGAACTACAATGCCATGGGCCTGGCCAAAGCCGCGCTGGAGGCTTCCGTGCGCTATCTCGCGGTCGATTTCGGCGCGCAGAAGGTTCGCGTCAATGCCATATCGGCCGGACCGATCCGAACATTGGCGGGCGCGGGCATCACCGACGCGCGGCTGATGTTCGCCTTCCAGCAGAAGCATGCGCCGCTCGGGCGGGGTGTGACGCTGGAGGAACTCGGCGGTGCCGGCCTGTATCTGCTCTCGGAGCTCTCGACCGGCGTCACCGGCGATATCCATTTCGTTGATTCAGGCTACAACGTCATCGCCATGCCGCAGCCTGATATGCTCAAGGCAGCGGAAGACAACGAGGCCACGGCTGAGGCGCGAGCCGCCAAGGACGTCGTGTAATAGGTACGCGATGGGCGATCCGCTGTTTCACGACGAGAATCGCCACCGGCAAATGGCTGCCGATCCGCAGATCATGGCCAAGGCCGCGCGCTTGCAATGGATCAAGATGGCCACGGGACTTGCCGCGCTGGCGCTGATTGCGGCAATTTGGCTGGTGTGGCGCTTAGGGTAGATTTGGTGCGCGGGGGCTTAAAACCATGCCGGCGGCGCTGGAGCGCAATTACGACGGAATCATCATCGGCGCGGGCCATCATGGCCTGGTGCTGGGTTCGTATCTCGCCAGATGCGGACTTGAAATCTTGCTGGTCGATCGCCGGCTGCAATACGGCGGCGGTCTTTCGACGCAAGAGGTGACGGCGCCGGGCTTCTATCACAACCTGCATTCGATCAATCATTTTCACATCAGCGAGACGCCGTGGTTCAAGGATCTCGGGCTCGCCGATCGTGTGGGCTACATCACGCCGCGCTACGAATTCGGCCAGCCGCATCTCGACGGCAGCGCGCTGGTGTTCGGCCGCGATCTGGAAGAAACGCTCGCCAATGTGGCGCGGTTTTCCCAGAAGGACGCGGCGACCTTCCGCGACTGGAATCGCAAGGCCGAGGAAATCACGCGCCGCGTTTTTCTGCCCGAGCGCTACGCCGAGCCGCTGCCGCAGGCGGAGCGCGAGGCCTTGCTCGCGCGCAGCGCGATCGGGCGGGATTTCCTGGCGATGACGCGCCGGCAGCCGTTCGACGTGGTGCGCGAGTTGTTCGAGAACGAGCATGTGCAGCTGCTGTTTTTGTTCAAAGTCTCGCTGTTCGGCACCTGGCTGGTCGATACATTGTCAAAGACCAGCCCGATGGGTTCGGTGATCCGCGCCTTCGATCTGCAGAGCGGCTATCAGCTTTGTCAGGGCGGCTCGTTCAATCTCGCGCGCGGGCTGATGGAGACGTTCATTCGTGCGGGCGGCACGTTCGCGCCGCAGGCCGCGATCGACCGCATTGTGCTCGAAGGCGGAAAGGCCACGGGCATTGCGCTGTCCGATGGCCGTAACGTGCGCGCGCGGCAGTTCGTGGCGAGCACGCTCGATGTGCACCAGACGTTCGAGACCTACATCGGCCGCGCGCAATTGCCCGCGGCGTTCGTACAAAAGCTCGACAAATTCCAGTACACCAGCTGGTCGATCTTCGGCCTGCACCTGGCCTTGCATGAGCCGGTGCGCTTTAGCGCCGAGCGATTCGATCCGAACATCCATCGCACGCTGAAATGGAGTCTGGGCGCGGAAACGATGGATGACCTGCTGGCGGCGCACAAGGACGTGACTGCCGGCAGGGTGCCGAAGATCGTGCAATTCGGCTCTGGCCCTTTAAGCGTACTCGATCCCACGCAGGCGCCGCCCGGCAAGCACACGAGCTATGCCTGGCATGTGATGCCGCTCGATCCCGACATCGGCGGCCGTGACTATGAATCGTTCAAGCGGGAATTCGCCGAGCAGATGCTTGAGACCTGGGCGCGCTACGCGCCCAACATGACGCGCAAGAACATCATCGGCCAATATATCTATACGGGGAGGGAATACGCGGCCACATTTCCGCAGATGCGCGGCGGGGATATTTTCATGGGGGCGTTCAACGCCGAGCAGGTGATGTATAACCACTTTGGCTATCGCACGCCGATCGAGCGATTATATATGGCCGGTTCGCCGACGCATCCGGGCGGCGCGATCTCAGGCGGCGGCGGCTATATCAGCGCCGGCATCATCGCGCGCGATCTGGGCCTCAAATTGTGGTGGAAGCCGTGGGACGCGGCGGAGGCGCTTGGCGCCGTGGCGCAAGCTGCGGCGTAAGAAAACCTCCGCACTTTCTCGGCCTCATGCTGAGGAGCATCGCCATAGCAGGCGCAGCCTGCGTACACTTGGCTGCGATGCGATGCGTCTCGAAGCATCGCAAGTCGGCTATAGCCGACTTGCGCACTCAAATATGCCGATCTCGGGTAAACCCGAGATCGGTGGCCGCCTCATCCTTCCCGCCTCCGCTCGCTGCGCGAGCTACGGCGGGTTTGAATACGCCGAAGCGCGTGAGCGCGAAGGCGGACGAGACGGCTGCCACGCAAGTCGGCTATAGCCGACTTGCGCATTTAATAGTGCCGATCTCGGGTTAACCCGAGATCGGTGGCGGTCTCCTCAGGATGAGGCGGGTCGAGGTTGGCGCGTGGATGCTTTGCTACAGCGCGCTGTCGTGATCGAGCTTGGCCTTGTTCTCCAGACAGTAATAGCCCGACAGCCGGCTGATGAGCTTGAGACGAATCCAGTCGTTGAGGATCCGGCTGACATTTTCGCGCGCGATTCCAGCCATCGCGGCGACGTCGCTCTGGCTGACCTTCTGGCGGATCAGGATGCGTCCGCCGCCGACGTCCTGACCGAATGCTTCCGACAGATCGAGCAGCGCCCGCGCCACGCGTCCCTTGAGCGGGAGAAAGCTTGCGGCCGCGACGACGACGTCGGCGCCACGCAGCCGCGAGGCGAGCAGCGTCACCAGATGTTTATAGACTTCCGGGTTCGCTTCGGCGAAGGCTTGGAACGCCGCGCGACTGACGAAGCTCAATTCGGAATCCCGCACTGCTGCCACCGAGGCGGAACGCGTTAGGCCGTCGATGGTCGAAAGCTCGCCGACAATGGCGCCAGGACCGATAATAGCCAGGATACGCTCCGCGCCCGACGGTGCGATGATGCTCACCTTGAGCAAACCCAGCACGACTCGATAGCAGCCGTCGGGGGGATCGCCGGCGAGAAACAGCACTTCGTTAGCGGCGAGTCGCGTCGGCTTGGCGTTCGCAAATAGCCGCGCCGACAGGCTTTCGGGGAAGACCGAGAGCAGATTGGCGCGTGCGGGACCAGGCATTGTCGCGGCCACCCCGGAAAAATTCCGTGGCGCGACGATAGCGCAAAAGCGGGTCGGCCAATGGCAAAAAATTCCGTCCGGGGCGGGGGCCACGGACGGGAAGGAGCGACGGTTGGGATGAGGAACTTTAAGTCAAACTCCGCAGTGCGGGTCGGTCAGGGCGGCACGCGCGATGTCTGGGCGGGTGAGGCCGAGTTGGGCCAGCTCAGAGGTGGATTTGCGGGACAGCGCGTTGTAGCGGGCCGCGAGCTCGCGACCCTCACGCGCGCCGGCGCAGAAGTTCGCACAGGCGGCATTCACGGCCGAGAAAAAAGAGTTGAAACGAGTGGTGGCGGTTTGGGTGGTGGCGGTTTGGGCGGTGAAGGTGATCGCGGTCATTGTCTGTCCCCTTGGTGCGTTCTCAGAGCGCAATCGCTCTTGCATTGTCGATAAGTTACGCACGATTGGGAATTCGCGATGTGCTGGCCATCACAAAAAAGCGGATTCTGATGATCCGCCATAAGACTTTGATTCTTATCGGTTACTATAAAAGAATAGGGGCGCCCGAAGGCGCCCCTGGCGGGTTTGACGAATGAGCGGAAGGGACTACTCCCCGCCGGCCGCCTCGCGCGGCAGCGGCTCGCGCTCGGTCTTCTGCTTGGCATCGAGGTCTTCGCCGGTGGTCTGATCGACCATCTTCATCGACAGGCGCACCTTGCCGCGCTCGTCGAAGCCGAGCAGCTTGACCTTGACCTTGTCGCCTTCCTTGACCACGTCGGAGGTCTTCTGCACGCGGTTGGGGGCAAGCTGGCTGATGTGGACGAGGCCGTCCTTGGCGCCGAAGAAATTCACGAACGCGCCGAAATCCATCACCTTGACCACCGTGCCTTCGTAGATGTGGCCGACTTCGGGGTCGGACGCGATCGACTTGATCCAGGCGATCGCGGCCTTGATCGATTCCGCGTTGGCGGAGGCGACCTTCACCGTGCCGTCGTCCTCGACGTTGATCTTGGCGCCGGTCTTCTCCACGATCTCGCGGATTACCTTGCCGCCGGTACCGATCACTTCGCGGATCTTGTCGGTCGGGATTTTCAGCGTCTCAATGCGCGGAGCGTACTCGCCGAGCTCGGCGCGCGCGGTGTTAAGCGCCTTGGCCATCTCGCCGAGAATGTGCAGGCGCCCATCCTTGGCCTGGCCGAGCGCCACCTGCATGATCTCCTCGGTGATGCCGGCGATCTTGATGTCCATCTGCAAGGCGGTGACACCTTCTTCGGTGCCGGCCACCTTGAAATCCATGTCGCCGAGATGATCCTCGTCGCCGAGGATGTCGGACAATACGGCGTAACGCTTGTCCTCAAGAATGAGGCCCATGGCGATGCCAGCCGTCGCACGCTTGAGCGGCACGCCCGCATCCATCAGCGCGAGCGAGGTGCCGCACACGGTGGCCATCGACGAGGAGCCGTTCGATTCGGTGATCTCCGACACCACGCGAATGGTGTAGGGGAAGTCCTCCTTCGACGGCAGGATCGGGCGGATCGCCCGCCACGCCAGCTTGCCGTGGCCGATCTCGCGCCGGCCAGGCGCGCCGATGCGGCCGGTCTCGCCGACCGAAAACGGCGGGAAATTGTAGTGCAGCATGAATGCTTCTTTGTAAGTCCCCTGCAAGGCGTCGATCCACTGCTCGTCCTCGCCGGTGCCGAGCGTGGTGACCACGATCGCCTGGGTCTCGCCGCGGGTGAACAGCGCCGAGCCGTGGGTGCGCGGCAGAAATCCGGCTTCGGCTACGATCGGGCGCACGGTGACCAGGTTGCGGCCGTCGATGCGCTTGCCGGTGTCGAGGATGTTCCAGCGCACGATCTTGGCCTCGAGGTCCTTGAACACGCCGGCCACCCGCAGCTTCGGCCGGTCCAGATTGTCGATGCCGCCGGGGAAGAAGTGCTCCATCACCCTGAGCTTGGCGGCCTCGACCGCGTCGTGGCGCTCGGCCTTGCCGGGGATCGCGTAGGCCTTGCGCAAGTCCTTCTCGATGAACTTGAGCATATCCTTTTCGATCGCCGCGGTGTCGGGCATGGTAAAGTCGCGCGGCTCCTTCGCTGCCTTCTCGGCGAGCTTGATGATGGCTTGGATCACCGGCTGGAAGTGCCGGTGGCCGAACATCACGGCGCCGAGCATGATCTCCTCGGACAGTTCCTTGGCTTCCGATTCGACCATCAGCACCGCGTCCTGCGTGCCGGCGACCACGAGGTCGAGCTGGCTTTCTTTCATCTCGTCGATGGTCGGGTTGAGCACGTATTCGTTGTTGGTGAAACCGACGCGCGCGCCGCCGATCGGGCCCATGAAGGGCGCGCCCGAAAGCGTGAGCGCGGCGGAGGCGGCGACCATGGCGACGATGTCGGGATCGTTCTCCTGGTCGTGCGACAGAACGGTGATGATGACTTGCGTGTCGCGGCGCCAGCCTTCGGCGAACAGCGGACGGATCGGGCGATCGATCAGGCGCGAGGTCAGCGTGTCTTTTTCGGTCGGACCGCGTTCGCGCTTGAAGTAGCCGCCGGGAATGCGGCCCGCCGCATAATATTTCTCGGTGTAGTTGACGGTGAGCGGCAGGAAGTCGATGCCTTCCTTGGGCTGCTTGGCCGCGACCGCGGTGGCGATGACGGTGGTCTCGCCGTAAGTGGCGATGACGGCGCCGTCGGCCTGACGGGCGACCTTGCCGGTTTCCAGGGTTAGCTTGCGGCCACCCCAATCGAGCTCAACTCGATGGATATCGAACATTGCGATTTTCTCTCATGGTTTTAAGCGGAGGGGCGAGGGCCATGAGCAAGACGGCGAGATGCTGTTCGCAATCGTGTTGCGCTTGATAACAGCAGCCAGCGATCCTGCCATGGCCTTCAAGCCTCCGCCGAGGCGAACCAGCGCTGCTTGCGCCTGGTTCAAAAGTCGGCAGCGCTCTCGCTGCCGGTGGAACAACGGACAAACTGAGCGTCCGCATGATACGCGCGAAATGCCCGCGCGCAGATTTATTCAGCGCCGGATACCCAGCTTGTCGATCAATGCCTTGTAGCGCGTTTCATTGATGCGCCGGAGGTAATCGAGCAGTTGGCGACGCTGTGATACGAGCTTGAGCAAACCCCGCCGCGAATGGTTGTCCTTGACGTGGGTCTTGAAATGCTCGGTCAGACTGGTGATCCGTTCGGAAAGGATCGCCACCTGCACCTCCGGCGAACCCGTGTCGCCGGATTTCGTCGCATACGATTTGATAACTTCAGCCTTGCGGCTGGGTGCGAGCGACATCGTCACTACCTTTTCTTCGGCTGCGGCTTCCCAAAAGCCCGGCCAGGTTGAACACGCGTTTGGGGACGATCTCGCCACGGTCCACTTCGGAAAGGGCCACAAGACGGCCCGCTGCCGTTACATAGACCATGCCGTGAAAGATGGGTGCGTCCCTTCCACGCAACAAGACGGTTTGGCCCCGCTGGAGCCTTGCCGCATCCGCCCGGCTGACGGCCAGCGCCGGGATGTCGTCCAGCGCGGTCTCAACGGGCAAGAGTGCCTCGGCGAGGTTAGCCTCGCCGGCGGCTGCTCTATGGCACATGGATGCCAGCTGTTCCAGCGAAATAAACTCGCTTTCGTCGAACGGGCCGACCGATTGGCGGCGCAGGGCTTCGATATGGCCAAAGCAGCCGAGCGCGCGGCCCATATCGCGGGCGAGCGCGCGGACATAGGTGCCCTTGCCGCACTCGGCCTCGAATTCGGCATGTTCGGGGTCCGGCATGCTCATCAGCGAGAGTCGATGGATATCGACCGGCCGCGGCTCGAGTACAACCGCCGCGCCATCGCGGGCGAGATCATAGGCGCGCTCGCCCTCGATCTTGACCGCCGAGAAGCACGGCGGCACCTGCGCGATGGTGCCGGTGAAACGCGGGATGAGAGCTTCAATTGCGGTTTGTGCCGGCCGCCGATCGCTCTTTGCCGTGATCCGGCCATCGGCATCGTCGGTGTCGCGTTGCTCGCCCCAACGCACGGTGAAGCGATAGAGCTTGCGGCTGTTCATCACGAACGGGACGGTCTTGGTCGCTTCGCCGAGCGCGATCGGCAGGCAGCCGGAGGCGAGCGGATCGAGCGTGCCGGCGTGGCCGACGCGCTTGGCCTTAAACAGGCGCTTGATCGCGCCGACCGCGTGCGTCGATGTCATACCGACCGGCTTGTCGAGCACGATCCAGCCGTGGATGTCGCGCTTTTCGCGGCGAAATTGCCGCGGCCGCTGCTTGCTGACCTCATCCTGAGGAGGGCGCGAAGCGCCCGTCTCGAAGGATGAGGGTGGCTCGCCGATCTCGGGTTTACCCGAGATCGGCGCTAGTGAAGACGCAAGTCGGGTAAACCCGACTTGCGGGCTTCGAGACGCCGCCGGAGCCTGCCCTCGGGCCGCGCTTTGCGCGGACCCGTTGGGCGGCTCCTCAGCATGAGGCTCAGAAAATTTTGGTGAGTCGTCGTGCGTCATGAATCGCCCGATTCACGCTTGAGGTCGCGTTGCACCGCCGGTGTTCTCAATAGCTTCTCGATTCGTTCCGCTTCCGCGAATCGTTCGTCGGCGTGAAAGCGAATATCGGGAGCGAATTTTAAGTTAACGTGGCGCGAAATTTCGCCACGCAGGAATCGCTTGTTACGCTCCAACGCTGCCAACACCGCTTCGATATCGCGGCCACCGAGCGGCATGACGTAGATGGTGGCAAGCCGCAAATCGGCGGACATGCGCACCTCCGGGACCGTAATGAGATGACCTTCGAGCACCGGGTCGTGCACTTCGCCGCGCGTCAGCAAGTCCGACATGGCATGGCGGATGAGCTCGCCCACGCGCAACCCGCGCTGGGAGGGGCCGGTGGTTTCGCGATGTCGTCCGCGGGCCATGATCAAGCAACGCTGCGAGCCGGAGACATGCCGGCTTTAGGGATTCAATATGATTCCAGTTGACGGGGGAAGGTTGCGCGCAGGCGGGAGCATCGAACTCACAGACTGCGTTGCACCGTCTCCACCCGGTAGCATTCGATGACGTCGCCAACTCGCATGTCCTGATAGTTTTCGAACGCCATGCCGCATTCCTGGCCGGCGACGACTTCGCGCGCGTCATCCTTGAAACGCTTGAGTTGCGAAAGCTTGCCTTCGTGCACGACGACGTTGTCGCGGATCAAGCGCACG
>CAZNSG010000325.1:0-1566 GCA_964575715.1 uncultured Hyphomicrobiales bacterium
TTTGTTCAGTTCCGAGGCACAGCTAGTCGTTCGTTTGACACCGTTGGGGAAGATGAGCGCGGGGCTCTCGTCCTTCACCGTGCGGCCGCAGTAGCAGACCTGTGTGTACCGAAAATTAGATTCTGCAATATTGGTGTTGAAGGCCACCGAGAATAGGGTGTGACGTGATGGCACCGAGGCGCTCAATCGCGCGATGGAACGGCGCGTCCTTGTTCAGGGAACGATGAGTCCTCGATTCATTATAGTAGGCGGCATATGCGCCTAGAATCCGGCGCAGGTGCGCTTCACCGAATACGATCATGTGGTCCAGGCACTCCCGGCGGATCGAGCCGATGAGTCTCTCAACGTAAGCGTTTTGCCAGGGCGATCGAAACGCAATCGGCCGATCTCGAATGCCCATGGCGCGCAGACGCTGCACGAAGATTGGCCCGTACGAGGTGTCCCGATCCCGAATGAGGTATCGCGGCGCGTGGTCCCATGGGAAAGCCTCGGTGATCTGGCGCGAGATCCACTCCGCGGTCGGGTTTGCCGTCACACCAAACGACACCCAAATTCGTCGTCCATGCCGTATGATGACAAGACAATAGAGGATCTTGAACGTGATCGTCGGCAGGACAAAAAGGTCGACCGCCGCGATGCCGTCGGCATGGTTGCTGAGAAACGTCCGCCAGCCCTGAGACGGCGGCCGCGAGCGGCGGCACATATACCGAGCGACCGTCGACTGGGCGACCTCGAAGCCGAGCTTGAGCAGCTCGCCATGAATGCGCGGCGCGCCCCAAAGCGCGTTCGCACGGCTCATCTCGCCAATGAGCGTGCGCAGCTCAGCCGAGACCTTCGGTCTGCCAACATGGTTGCGCGATCGCCAGCGCCAATACGCCCGAAACCCAGTACGGTGCCAGCGGATGATCGTCTCCGGCCTGACAATCGCAATCGCGACCAGGACAGAGGGGAACCAGTGATAGAGCCAAACGAGCAGAAAGCGATCGGTATTGTTCAGACCTGGTCGCTTCGGCATCTGCCGGCGAAGCACGTTGATCTGTTGCCGCAGGACCAGGATTTCTGCTTCCAGCTTTGCTCTCGACCTGAAGAGCGAAGCCAGGACGCCGAGAATCAGCTTGAGGAGATCAATCATCAGGCCGATGATTACCCGGCACTTTCCCCGCGTCTACGCTGAATCTAATTTTCGGCACACACAGGGATATCGGCGCCACCCTAGAGGGCAATGCTTCGGTCTGCACGACGTGGGGTGTAGCAAAAGATCCTGATGGCAGAGACAACATATATCTGACGAATGTCATCCGTCTGAAGCTCGAGCTTCCGGATGTGCGTACAGCCATCAAAGCCCAAGATAAGATTGACAAGCCGGATTTGATTGTCCTCGACCATCGTGGTGTCGGCATTGGCCTGCACCAAGACCTCCGGAGAGCGGGCTATCGTCACGTCTACGAAACCGGCACAGATAAAACCTCCAACGAGACCAAGATCAAACGTTTCGAAAGGACGCTTATCCCCATGTACGACGGGTTGGTGAAATTTCCGGTCTCGGCGCCCTATTTGGAGGACGTG
>CAZNSG010000326.1:0-18085 GCA_964575715.1 uncultured Hyphomicrobiales bacterium
CCGCCGAACACCGGCCGCAAACGGAATACCAACGGCGCCGAAATCAAGGGCAGGCGACTTAAACCGAATGTTGGCGTGAGCGCCCATGACGTCGCAAAAACAGACTGACGCCAATCGCCGCAATGCCTTGCTCAGCACCGGCCCGCGAACGGAGGAAGGCAAGCGGGCCTCGCGCCAAAATGCCACCCGTCATGGGCTGACGGCCGAAACCGTGATTATGGGCATTGAAGACGCCGCCGAATACCGCGCGTTCGAATCTGAAATCGTCACCGAATACGATCCTCAGTCCATGGTCGAACGCGAGCTCACCCGCCGGCTGGCTTCCCTGTTGTGGCGGTTGCGGCGGGCGAACCTGATCGAAACCGGCCTGCTATTAATCGAATCGAAGCACTCAGAGCTTCACGATGGAGCGCGCAATATCGCGCGCCAGCCGCAGGCGCGTTTGCTTTCGGCCGTCATTCCTTGGACCGGCACTGCGGCAAATTCATCGCATTCCGAAACGCCGAACCAAGACCCGGTTGAGAACGGCCAAGCTGGTGAAAGCAAACGCGGCCACGAATGCGAATTCTCAGCACCTGGTTACCGTCTGCGGCAACGGTTGCTGACCGGGGGCTTCCTGCGATTGGCGGATATGGAGAGCAATCCCTTAGAACGCCTCGGTCGATACGAAGCAGCTTTGTGGCGTCAATTTTTGCAAGTGCTCTATTCCCTCGATCAGGCGAAGTACCACCGCATCGCCGCATCGCGCAGCCGCTTCACGCCGCACCGGCCGCAATGGTGATGCGTCCGAGCATGGACGAGGAACGAGCACATATCGGTAACGATTAGCTGAGCCTCGGATAACACAGTGAAAATTGGGTTTGTTTTGAAGAAAAAGCAAATGGCAAAAAGGAATAATGGTGGTCGGGTCACGGCGACGTGATGATTGTGCCGGGCAGAGCCCATAACTACGATGGGTTAGAGGGCATTGCGCATTTTAGAGAATCACTTTGAACTACGTGATACGGGCCACCGCGCGCATGCTCATTAATGCGCTTGCAGACGGCTGCATTGTATAGGGTGTGAGCAGGAATCCGATGTATCCAGGCCGATTGCTCGGCCAATGCTGACCCGAAAAATTGACCCACTTTTTTCGATTAAGTTTGAAACTTGCAAGTTAACGTAACGTGTGATCGATCTATGCGCGTTGTCCGCAGGGGTAAGGAGAATAGGGCGACAAAAATCAAGCACAGGAGTACAAAATGTCTCGGAAATCTCCAGGCAATATTCGTCGCTGGGCATCTGCGCGAGAGTTTCTTAGGATCGCAAATTCACCCGTACTCAATTGTGAGAGCGGCGACGATTTTAATATTATGCGTCGGGCCCTTGAATACGAAGTCGATCCGCAAGGATTTGTCCAGGAAATGTATGTTAGCGATATAGCAGGTCTAGTGTGGGAAATGTTGCGCTTGCGCCGCTGTAAGAAAGAGAGGCTCAATCGGGAGTACTGGGATAAATTGTACGATATTCTCAAAGAACAATGCACCGAATATGATGAACCAGAGCCAGGTAGTTGGGTTAAAAATGAGCGTGTTGATGAAGAAAAACTCCAACGCCTTTGGGATCTTGCCGATGGATGGTTCACAGACGAAAATGTCAGGAAGAAAATTTCAGAGTTGTTAGGCGGATATATATTTGATGATGCCGAAATCGAGATGTCAATCAATCAGGAACCATCGGAACTTATCGACGCGCTCGATAGTTCGATCGCTGCGCTTGAATATCGTCGCGATAAGGCGCTCCGTTGCATTGCCGAATACCGGTATAGTTTTGCTGCCAAAATTAAGGAATCCGTCAACTCGATCATAGACAACAAGCCCATTGATGTTCCGCGTCTTGAACACAAGGCCGCCAAGAAATCGGCCGCGTGATCGCATGGCTAGCGCTCGCCAAATTGCCGCCAACCGGCGCAACGCCAAAAAGAGTACTGGCCCGCGCTCCAACGCTGGCAAACACCGCGCGAAGTCTAATGCGTATCGCCATGGTCTTGCATCGCGCGTGATTTTTACTGCGGGAGCCTCTGAACAGGCCGCGGAACTCACGCGCGCAATTGCAGCGGGTCACGATAGCATTGTTGTGAGGGAATGGGCGAATACGGCGGCTGAAGCCATTCTAGATCTTGCGCGCGTGAGACGTTTGCGGGGCGCGCTCATGGATGAAATCGCCGCGGAACAATCCGATGGTGCGCGAGGTCAGAATCTATTGCACAATGCTTCAACATTCAAATCTCACTCGAATATACTCGATGTCATGCTCCAGTTGCGGCCGATCGCCGAGGCGCAATTACGGATGATGGATCGCTATAAACGGTTGCGATCATTGGGCCGCTATGAGCGCCGACTCGCCGGCCGCCGCGACCGAGCCATCAGAAAAATCGTGCAGTGCACTCAAGCCAAGGTGTAATCCGACATCCAACAGGCTATGTGACCAGTTACCGATAGAATTTATGATCGAGAACGGCGCCACAAGCCGAGGTGAGTCGCAACCAACAAATTGGCCGATCAGCGAACGGCACCGCTGCCGTGTTTCGCAAAGACAGCGAAGGCGGATCTCGATTGCGTTGTGGCGCTCAAGCCCGCGCGAATCCAACCACACTGTTGGGCATTGGACCGTTGCCGGCCGTGGCCCCCGGAAAACGCATCCATCGATATGGCAAAGCTCTCAGCGTCTGAGCAGTTGTGTGAATTAATCTACGGTCATGCCGGCGTCGGCGACGATGCGGCGAAGGGTGCCCACCCGGACCTGCTTGTGGTCGAGCACGACGACCCTGGCATAAGAGGCGCGTCGCGGCGAAAAATCATGTGGCTGCCACTCTGGCGGTGGAACACGAAGCCTGCCCGTTCCAGGGCGGCCCGCACGTCCAGGCCGGAAAGATCGATCGGAAGCCTGGCTACGCATGGCGTCCTTGCGCTTACGCGGCCTTGACTTCGACGAATTCCTTGCCGACCTCAGTTGGGACAGGATCTCCAGCGTCACGGCAGTCCTCGACGTAAAGCTCAATCGCCTCGCGGATATTGGCAAGCGCTTCGGCGCGGCTGCTGCCCTGGCTGACACACCCTGCCAGCGCCGGGACGCTGGCAACGTAGCCGCCGTCTGCTTCTTGTTCCAAAACGACTGTGTAACGCACGACTGTTCTCCTTGTTCGGACTCTCGTAACACTCAATACTCGAATTCAAATAAAAAAAGCTATTTGATAATAATCGGTCGACGAATAGTACAACGCCGGATGATGTCGGCAACCCAACATTCCAGGCAAGTTCACCAAAATCCTTGTCGAGGGTAAGAAGCACGCGAGTTTCTCGCTCGGCCCATGCCAGTATGTCCTTGTCTTTGCTGCTGGGCGCCGCGGTGCGAACCCGAACTATGTCATGTCCGGCCGGCTTAAGTGCGGTCACGATGTCACCGGAGAAATTCTCATTTGCAAGAAAGCGCATCACACGCAGCGCTCGGATAGATCTTCTCGAATCTCATCACATCCTGAGCATATGCGCACCTGGCCCCCAGCGGGATGGAAGTCCCGGAATCATGAGTTGCTCGATGTCGTGGGGGAATCGGGGCCTGCGATCGGATTTACTCCTTTTAAGAGCAGATTAAGGCTGAGATTATGCTCTTGAGAGCGTATCCCTTGCCATACGGGCGATCTTGAGATATGCCTTCAAGAGCTATATTAATAGCTTAATATGCTTTTGAGAGCTTAAAAATGACCGCTTCGAATCCCTTGATGTCCGCACCTCCCTACGCCGTCGACCAAGTGCTCAAGCGGCTCGGCGCCAACCTGAAGACGGCGCGTGTGCGGCGCGGACTCACGGTGGCGGAGGTCTCCAAGAAAATCGGCACCGGCGTGCGCGCCGTGGCCGACGCCGAGAAAGGCAAACCCTCGACTGGCATCGCCGTTTACGCCGCGCTCCTCTGGGCGTTCGACTTGCTCGGTCAGCTCGAGGCCGTGGCCGATCCAACGCACGACGCCGAAGGCCAGGCGCTCGCCCAATCGCGGGAGCGATCGCGCGCCCGGCGCGCAGGAGCGACGGACAATGACTTCTAACCCAGGGCCAACCGAGTGCTACGTCTACATCACGCTCCCGGGCGAGACGCTTCCGCTCACCGCCGGGCGATTCACGCTGACAACCGACCGCACCGGCAACTCGCTTGGCCGCTTCGTCTACGGCAAGCGCTACCTCGCTCGACCGGACGCAGTGCCGTTCGACCCGGTTGAACTCAAGCTCGTGGAACGCACCTACGAGACAACGGCGCTCAAGGGTGTCTTCGGCGCATTGCGCGACTCCAGCCCAGACTACTGGGGCCGTCGAGTGATCGAACGTCATGCTGGCAAGGCACAGCTGAGCGAACTCGATTACCTTCTGCACTCGCCCGACGACCGGGCAGGCGCGCTCGGGTTCGGACTCAATCAAGCGCCGCCCGCTGTGCAGCGCAGTTTCAATCAGACCCTCGATCTCGCGAAGCTGCAGGCTATCGCTGATAAGCTCGTACGTGAAGAGGATCTCTCTGGCGACGTGACCGCCGGTCAGATCGAAGAACTCCTGCTCATCGGCACCTCAATGGGCGGCGCTCGACCGAAAACCGTAGTCGAGAATCAGGATGGCCTTTGGCTCGCCAAGTTCAATCGTCCCGACGACCGTTGGAACAACACGCGCGTGGAGCACGCAATGCTCGTCCTCGCGCATTCCTGCGGCTTGACGACGGCCGAGACCAGGATCGTCACGGTCGCCAATCGAGACGTGCTGCTGGTCAAGCGATTTGACCGTGAGAAGACGGAGCGCGGCTATCTGCGAGCGCGCATGGTTAGCGCCCTGACGCTGTTGCGCGCCAACGATAGCCCTCTGGCAAGAGACAAATGGTCGTATGTGCTTCTCGCGGAAGAGGTTCGACGCGCTTGCGCAGAGCCACAAAAGAACGCCCCCGAACTGTTCCGCCGGATGTGCTTCAATGCGTTGATCTCGAACACGGATGATCATCCGCGCAACCACTCGATCGTCGCGAAGAAACGCGACTGGAAGCTGTCGCCCGCCTACGATCTGACTCCGACGGCGCCGGTGAGTCTCGAACGTCGCGATCTCGCGCTCGCTGCCGGTGATGCCGGCCGTTATGCTAACGCGGAGAATCTACTCTCGCAGAGCATCCGCTTCCTGGTGAAGCGGGACGAAGCCGAAACGCTGATCGCCAGCATGGAACAGCGCATCAGGCAGACATGGTACAATGTCTGCCGCAGGGAGGGCGTCTCCGAGCGCGACTGCGCAGTGATTTCCGGCGCATTCACCTATCCGGGCTTTCGGCTGCCGCTTCAGATGGTCTAACAACTCTCACGCGCTCGCAAATTCATTGGGAACCCTGATGAAGCAAGTGCGCCGCACGCTAACAAATCAAGTTGTCGCAACCGCAACCGGATCAGCACAATCGCGTAGCCTCGACTGGGTATTACAAACCAAGTTCGAGCACTTGTAGAGAACTACATTTATTCTACGCAATGAGATTCTAACCAGAGCCGTTCGACAGCATCCATCGGATCAATTCTAAGCGCACTCCAGAACGCACGCTCAAAGAGCCGCAACTCTGCAGCCAGCTGGCTTTCTGCTGCACGCCTGATGACGTCTGCCCGACGATTGAATGCCACACCAGCCTGGATTTCCACGGCACAAAATTAGCCTAACACTGCGAGCTTGGCGAGCGCTATTGGATCAGGCGGAGAGCGCGGCTATTCCACCATGGGACTGCGACAGGTTTGTCGATGAGGTCTGAGGCGAGAACGATTGGGAGGTGGGTACGACGGTGGAAACGCACCCTGATCTCACTTTCGGTGATGGCGACATCGAGCAATTCGCTCGCCGGCAATCAGGAAGCGAACGGCCATGGCCTCAACAACGCGCTGACGTCGTTCAACTAAAACAAACTGGTGACGTCGGCGGACGGTCTAAGTGTTGGCTGGTCACAAAACGCCCCCAGCCAAGTTGACTATGTCCATGCCAACTCGTTCGACATGTTCTGGCTTACGACACACCAGGCCGGCCTGATGGGTACTGTCTAAACGAGCGGCGGGCGGCACCGGGAGGATTCGAACCTCCGGCCTTCAGCTTAGCGCGTAAATCGGGTTCGGCCGATAGGCCGTAACCCAACAATGACGGCTCCAAATCGTTGGGTTACGCGCGGCCGCGCGAACCCAGCCCTCTTCCCCGGCGCCTTCGCCACGCTACATTGCTAACAGATAGCATCATTGACAATTGGCCTTGGTGTTGTCATTAACTCCAACATGAAGGCCGAGCTGCTGATCGACGAACGTCATGTGTTGGATACCAGCACGTTTGTCGAGATTGTCGTTTGGCGCTTGCATCGGCCGGTGCGGGGCTCGACGCACAGGTTCAAGTATCGGCTGGCACTCATTGCCGATGGAATCTGCGTGCTCCGTTACGACAACGAAGTAGGCAAGGGCGACCATCGGCACATCGGCAATACCGAAGCGCCCTACATATTCGCGGCCCCAGAAGCGCTGTTGGCGGATTTCTGGAATGATGTTGAAGCATGGAGGCGATGAGATATGGAGACGTTGAATGAAAACCGTGACACTCGAAGTGGCCGCGCTCAAGGATGTCAAGCGTCGCGCACGCGATGCCTTCAAGGGTAAAAGACAAGGTGCGCGGATCAGCTTCGCGACGCCTGAGTTGTTGTTCCGGCTCATGACGGCGAAGCGCTGGGAGCTGATTCGCGCCCTGACAGGCGCGGGCCCGCTCACGATCAGATCGGCGGCGCGGCGTGTGGATCGCGATGTCAAGGCCGTGCATGGCGACGTGCATGCGCTGCTCAGCGCAGGGATACTGCAAAAGACTGGCAATGGTTTGATTGTTTTTCCGTTCGATGCCATCCGCGTCGACATGATGTTGCACGCGGCGTGACCTCAGCGGTCGGTCAAAGTGTTGGCTGGTCACCAAATGCCAATCCCAGCCAGGTCGTCGATGTCCATGCCAACTCGTTCGACATGTTCTGGCTTACGACGCACCAGGCCGGCCTGACGGGTACTGTCTAAACGAGCGGCGGGCGGCACCGCAGCGGTCACGGCGACTACGCCATCTATATTCCGGAGGAAGCGTTTGCGGACAGTGATGCCGGCGACTTCATTTACCTCTATTCGGCTTTCGGCGGAACAATCGGATCGAATGGCGGGTATGAGGAGTGGTACGTCGTAAAACCGGTTGACATTGACATTCACAACACGGCGACAGTGACCGTTGCTGACTATGACCTGACCAAAACGGATTTCTTCGACGTAAATCTGAACGGTGGCAGTGAATCACTAAACCTCGCCGTTTCTCCTAGCTTGGCGGACATCTATGCCACGTCATCCGAGCTGAACTGGCTTAGCACGCAGCAGGCGAGCGTTTGATAGGCTAAGCGCAGCTCGCAGAATTGCGGATCAATTTGAAGCCCGCCGGACATCCTCTGGCGGGCTTTCTGCTGTCCGCGCGGAATGATTGGCTGCCCGTATGTAATTGTGTGCCTTTACAATCCTAGGATAATCGGGAAAGCTCGCCTTAGCGACTTCCCTACTCAATCCCAATATGGATGTAAGGCAGAATATCGTTGCGCTGATCCGGGGGGACAAAAAATGCAAATAAAACGCCGAGATGTCGTTGCGCTTGGCTTGGCGGCGTTGTCGGCGCGGGCATTGGCGCCGCGTCCGGTTTTCGCCCAGTCCAAATATCCCGAGCGTCCCATCCGGTTCGTTGTGCCCTATCCGCCCGGCGGGGTTTACGACGCGGTCGGCCGTCCGTGGGCGGAAAAAATGAAATCGGTGCTTGGCGCGGTCGTCGTTGAAAACATGGGCGGCGCCGGCGGAGCATTGGGCACTGCCGCAGTCGCGCGCGCGCAGCCCGACGGCTACACAATCCTTCTGGGCAGCCCGCTGATCAATCTCATCAATTCCATCGCCGTGAGCCGACCGCTGTTCGACCCCAAGGATCTGGACCCGATTTCGATTCTGGCGACCTCGACATTCGGCATCGCGGTTCACCCCTCGGTTCCGGCGCAGACCCTGCAAGAACTCATCGCCTATGCCAAAGCTAATCCCGGCAAACTGTCTTACGGGACCGCCGGCGTCGGCTCGCCCAACCATCTCGGCGGCGAAATGCTCAAATGGCTGGCGGGCACGCCCGGCATCGTGCCGGTGCCGTATCGTGGCATGGGGCCGGCGCTCACCGATGCCATCGGCGGACAAATTCCGATGGTCGTGGCGACGATCACGAGCTCAGTGCTCGATTTTCATCGCACCGGAAAGCTGCGGATTCTCGCGGTGACGACCCCTGCTCGCCTCGCGGCCGCTCCGGATATTCCGACCGCGGTTGAATCCGGCATTCCCAAAATGATTGCGCTGCAAGTCATTGGCCTGTTCGCACCAACCGGAACGCCGATGGCGATCGTCGATCAAATCTCCCAGGCGACGCGCTCGGCCATGGCCGATTCGGAATACCGGCAGCGTCTGATTGCCTCCGGGTTCGAACCTCCGACCGATACCAGCCCGCAGAAAATGCGGCAGGTTAACGAAGAGGAATTCGCGCGCTGGACGCCGGTCATCAAATCGATTGGCCTGATGCTTAACTGACGGCTTCGCACCCGCTTGTGAACTTGCCGCTAGATTTTTACGCGCGGTGAGTTCCGTGAAGTGTCCGCGCGCCTGCAACCATAGCAACAGCGCGTGTTCCGGAAATCGGCAATCGATGCATAGGGAGTGATAGCGATATGGAATTGCGACTGGCTGGGAAAGTGGCACTTGTCACGGGATCGAGCCGAGGTATCGGGCGGAGCGTCGTTGAAACGCTCGCGGCCGAAGGTTGCGACGTGGTTCTGCACGGGCGCGACCAGGTCGCGCTCGCGCAGGCAGACGCAGCGGTCAAGACGATCGGCCGAAAATCAATGGTGGTCGTACAGGACCTGAGCAAGGACGGCTCGCCGCAAGCACTGGTCGCAGCGGCCCAGAAGCAATTCGGGCGCCTGGACATTCTCGTCAACAACGCGGGCGCGACCAAGCGCGGCGATTTTCGTATCCTCACGGACGCGGACTGGAAGGATGGATTCGAATTGAAATTCTTCGCCCATGTGCGGCTCGCGCGCGAGGCCTGGCCCCTGCTGACCAAGACCAATGGTTCGATTGTCAACATTGCCGGCATCGCCGGCAAGGAGCCTGAAGCTGAATTCGGCATCGGCAGCTCAGTGAACGCGGCAATCGCTGCCTGGACCAAGGCGCTGGCCGAGGTCGGCAAGAAGGTAGGCGTGCAGGTCAATGCCATCAATCCCGGCCGCGTCGAGACCGACCGCCTCTGGCGTCGCATTCGCGAACGCGTGAACACCAGCGGCCTTGACGAGGCGAAGGTGCGCAGCGATTTCCAGGCTGAATTTGGCATCACGCGGTTTGGCACGACGGACGATATCGCGGGCCTCATCGCATTCATCGCCTCGCCCCACGGCCGCTGGCTGCACGGTGCCGTTATCGACATGGACGGCGGCGAGGTACGTGGAATCTGATAAAGCAATGAACATCCTCCTGACGCCAGCGCGGATCGGATCCATCGAGATTCGCAACCGTATCGTAATGCCGGCGATGACGACGCGGCTCGCCGATGCTGAGGGTAACGTCACGGACGATACGGTGGCGTATTACATGGCACGTGTGCGCGGCGGTGTCGGGCTGATCACCGTCGAGATGGCTTCGCCCACGCGCGCCGGTCGCCATCGCTTGCGTGAACTCGGAATCTATGACGACCGCTTTCTGCCGGGGTTGACGCGCCTTGCCGCGGAGATTCATGCTGGTGGCGGCAAGTGCGCAATTCAACTCGGCCACGGCGGGGGCCACACGCGCTTCGACATCTGCGGTGAGACACCGGTTGCGCCCTCGGCCATTCCTCATCAAGTGTTCGAGGTCACCGACCAAACCATCGTGCCACACGCGATGTCCATTCTGGATATTCAAAACACGGTCACTGCGTTTGCCGCCGCCGCCGCGCGCGCTCGCAAGGCCGGTTTCGACGCCGTGGAGATCCATGCCGCGCACGGCTACCTGATTTCGCAATTTCTCACACCATTCGAGAACCGTCGCACGGACGAGTACGGTGGCTCTCTGGAAAATCGTGCGCGCATGGGTCTCGAGGTTCTGCGCGCGGTCAAGGCCGCTGTCCCAGGCATGCCGGTAATTTACCGGATCTCTGTCGACGATTATTTTCCGCAGGGCCTGCCCTATGAGGAGGGCCGACAGGTGGCGATCTGGGCCGCGGAAAAGGGAGCAGATGCGCTGCACATCGCCGCCGGCCACTATCGCTCGCTGCCGTCCGGCGCGCGCATGATTCCGCCAATGGAATATCCCGATGCGACATTCCTGACTTACGCGGACCTCATCAAGCGCGAGGTCAATGTCCCGGTTATCGCCGTCGGCCGGCTGGGCGATCCGGAGCATGCGGCGCAAGCCATCTCCAGCGGCAAGGCAGACTTTGTTGCTCTCGGTCGCACGTCGATCGCGGAGCCCGAGTGGGTTGAGAAGCTCCGCCGCGGCGAACCGCAGCGGCGGTGCCTCGCCTGCAACACCTGCATCAACGAAATGCGCGGCGGCTCGCAACTCCGCTGTGTGGTCAACGGGATGGCGGGCCAGGAGGTACGGTTCCAAAATGCTTCGCCACCGAGCGGCGAACGCATTGCCGTGATCGGCGCGGGACCGGCCGGCCTCACCTACGCGTCGCTCGTCGCCAGCAAGAATATCGTGACGATCTTCGAACGCGATGCGAGCCCTGGCGGTTCGTTCCGCTATGCCGGTAAGGCGCCCTTGTTTCAGGATGTTACAGCGAATGAATTTTCCTTCGAGCGCTATGTAAGGGCGCAAGTCGCGGCCTGCACACGCAATGGTGTGACGTTTTGCTATAGCGTCGACGTCGCGCGTGATCCGAACCTGCTCGCACCCTTCGACCGGATTGTGATCGCAACCGGCGCGAAATATTGCTTCGGTCTCGGCCGTTTGCCGATTTTTATGCTCAATCTCGGCGTTGGCCGTTGGCCGGGCTTCGCACAGATTTTCTCACAGCCTACATTCCGCGACTGGTTTTATTACAAGGCCCGCAAGGAGACGGGAGATGCATTCCGGGGCCTGGCAAAACCTGGACAGAAGGTCGCGGTGATAGGCGACGCGCTCAAGGCCGGTAAGAGCATGCCCGCAATTGCGAGTGCATTCGAAGCGGCACTGTTGTCTAGAGCACTCCCCGGTTAGCACGACGCATATCCGGCGTGAGCGAGGCAGTTGACGAATGGGACCGCGCGCATCATTAGGCTGTGCGTAACCCGGCAGCCGTATGAGTCGAGACGGTACGGCGCTAATTAAAGCGTCAGCTGCCAGCGTTGGGCGCTGCCGGAATTATTGACCAATCATTTCTTTAGTGCTTTTGGCCCTTGGCGTTTTCGCAAACGCACGCCTGGCCCGCCACCATTCTCGTCGATGAATTCGACGCCGGCCGACTCAAGCGCCTCTCGAATGTTCTTCCCAGTCTGGTTCCGGCCACCCAGCGATGATTCCGGTTCCGAGCGGATTAGTCCTATGACTTCCCGTTCGCCCTCACTGTGACAAGGCGGCCGTCACCGGGTGCGTACAGCTAAAGCGACTTAGCACATGAGATCCTCCTGTTAAGCAATCTTCGCAAGCGAATAGCTTGTGCTTCGCCCGCCTGCGGCGTCCCTCGTCAAAATGCCCAGCTGAATAAGGTCATCAATGTCGCGTGAAGCAGTGTCTTGCGAGCAATTAGCGAGATTGGCCCATTTGGAGGAGGTGAGTTTGCCTTCAACCGCGTCGAGCAGCCGATTGACCATGGTGCGCTGCCGATCGTTCAAGGATGCGCCGGCATGTATCTCCCAAAAGCGGGCCTTCGTAAGCACGGCCGCCAATATCGTCTCTGCACCGCCGAACGCGCGATCCAGGCAACCGAGAAACCATTCCAGCCAAGGCGTGATGTCGAGGTTGCCCTTCTGTGTCGCCTCAAGAATGTCATAATACGCATTGCGCTCCTGTTGGATTTGCGCGGACATGCTGTAGAAACGCTGTGCACTCTTTTCAGAGCGCGCCAACGCCTGATCGGCAACGGCGCGAGCGATGCGTCCATTGCCATCGTCGAAGGGATGGATCGTTACGAACCACAGGTGGGCGATCCCCGCCTTTAGCACCGGATCATTGGCGTTATTGCTGTTGAACCAATCGAGAAAGGCGCGCATCTCTTTCTTGAGCCGCGATGCGACGGGCGCTTCGTAGTGCACGTGCTCACGGCCGATGGGGCCTGATACAACTTGCATGGGTCCTGACTGAGCGCTGCGCCATGCACCGACGGTAATCTTGCTCATGCCGCTGCGTCCGGTCGGAAACAAGGCGGCGTGCCAACCGAACAGCCGTTCGGCCGTAAGCGGCACGTCATACTTTTCGGTTGCATCGAGTATCATCTCGACCACGCCTTCAACGTGACGATCCGCGGGGTAGAGAGCTCCGATATCCATACCAAGGCGACGCGCGATCGAGGAGCGCACCTGGTCCCTATCGAGCACCTCGCCTTCGATCGCGCTCGACTTGAGCACTTCCTCCGTCCGGGTTTGAAGGGTCGCCTCGGCACGTAGCGTGAAGCCAAGCCCCTCCATACGTCCTATCAGGCGACCTTGCTGGTGACGCACGGCGGCAAGCCGTTTGGCCAAGCGTTCTTGGCTCCAACGGACGTGGGGCCAACCCTTCAATGCGTGGATATACTTAATCATTCTCCGCACCATAAGCGGAGATTATACCGTCTATGCACCGCAAGCGCAATAATATTCTCAGCACAGTTTGCGGAGAATATCACCCCTCATCTCCGCACCTTTCGGCCATTCTCGCTCAGCGAATTGCATTTAGCTCTTTTTCTGTTGCCGCTTTCGCAGGCGCACCCCGGCGCCGCCGCCGTTCTCGTCGATGAACTCGACGCCGGCACGTTAATCGGAATTCATCAAATCTTCTTTCGTGCTGTCGTTATGGCATTGGCGATCACGCTGAGTGGCAAGAATAATTTGAGTGGATCGTCCAGCAGCCGCATTGCTCCAAAGCGTTCATACCATCTCACTGCATTCGCATCTTTGGCGTCGATTGCCAAAGCTACTCCGCCGACTTCTGCCGCAACCGTTATGGCACGCGTTCCAGCGGCAAGTAGCAATTCGCCCCCTAGGCCGCGCCCCTGGAGCGAACGACTGACCGCCAACCGTGCAAGCCGAAAGACTGGCACTTCGTAGCGGCCTAGTTTCCTTGTTAGATCGGCGGGAACACGCGCGAACTCAATCGCGCCTGGGCTAATCGAGTAGTAGCCTAAAATGCGCGCGGGTTCGGCGGGAAGCACTGCCACGAATGTCTTGGCGCCTCCGGATTCATGATTTTGGCGGGCATAGTGCTCAAGATACGTGTTGAGTTCCTGAGAACCACAATCGAATTCCGCACGGTCATGACGCCGCGCGATCGGCTCTTCGCGCCATTGAACTTTCTCAGTCACGCCGGGCACGACGGCGAGCGGCGGCAAGCAACGCCGCGGTTGGTTTTGGCGGGTTGTCCAAGAGTTTGAGAATACGCGCGCTATCGCGTTCCGACAGAACGATGCGCTCAGCGCGTTCAACCACTTGCTTGGCGGCTGGCAGCACATTGCGCATGATGAAGCTTGTGACATCCAATCGCTCATAGGCTGCAGCGGTTGCCAAAAGGCGCTTTTCTTCCTTGGTTGTTCGCAGTTCGATCCGGTCGTCACGGTTCATTGCGCTGGTCGCCATATTCGATCTCCATATTCATTCGGATATAATCTAATGCACGGACAGTGTCCGTACAAGAGAATTTGTCACGTTTCGGCAACCCGTTTTAGGGGGTTATTTACGCTTAGCTGCCTGATGCGGTTTCTTAAGGCGCACCCCGGCGCCGCCGCCGTTCTCGTCGATGAACTCGACGCCGGCACGCTTCAGTACGCTTTCAATTTTAGAAAGCGTCGCTGGATCACCCCCGTACCGGCCAACCTCGATGTTACTGATTGTGTTTCGGTGCAGCCCGGAAGCCTCAGCGAGATCCCTTACGCTCCAATCCAGCGCAGCTCTCGCCATTTTCACTTGTGCACTTGTCACAGCCATTTTGTTGTGCTATTGTCACATGTGCAGTTGCCACATTAGACGCAAGTACAACACTATGGAGGTTGCCATGTCATCAGGATTGTCGGGGTTTTCCAAAGTTGGCGCGGACCCGCGCCCGGACCGTCGTCAATTCATCGGGGGCTCTGACGCCCGGGTCATCATGGGTTCGGATGAAGCTGCCCTTTTGCGCCTTTGGCGCGAAAAACGGGGCGAGGTCGCGCCCGAGGACCTCTCCGGTAACCTGATCGTCCAGCTTGGGGCGGTCACCGAGACCCTCAATCGGCTCTGGTACGAGCGCAATTCCGGGCAGGTGATCAAAGATATCCAGCGGCGGGTCCAACATCCGGTTGTCCGCTGGATGGCGGCGACACTGGATGGGGTTGTCGAGAGTAGCGGGGCGGTGTTCGAGGCCAAATTCATGCTGCCTTGGACCTTCTCGGAAGAGGCCGCAGCCGAGAAGTGCATGGCGCAGCTCCAGCACAATATGTGGGTAACCAACGCCACAGATTCGGTGCTCTCGATTATCACCGGCGGCGGCAAGTGGGTAGAGATCTCCATCACGGCCGATCGGCTCTACCAGCACCTCCTGTTGACGGCAGAGAAGAAATTCTGGCGCTGCGTGGTGAGTGGCGAGCCCCCGCGACTGTTCGGCGCCGAACCGCCACGGCCCCGGATTGCGGCGGTCCGCATCGTCGATATGAGCGCATCGAACTCCTGGGGGGAATTCGCTAGCCTCTTTCGCAACACTCGCGCGGCGTACCTCGACCATGAGCGGGCTAAGAACGAGCTCAAAGTCCTGATGCCCGAAGATGCCAAAGAAGCCATCGGGCATGGGGTGCGGGCAAAGCGCTCGAAATCTGGGGCCGTGAGTTTTGATCTCTTGGAGACGGAGGCCGCTCATGCACCGGTCCAGTGAATCCGTAGCCGGTCTTGCAACGGCACTTGCCAAGGCCCAGATCGAACTGATCAATCCGGAAAAGTCTCTAATCGCAAACATCCGCTCTGGAAGGGGAGGGGAGTCCACTCAATCTTTCCGTTACGCACCGCTCTCAAGTGGGCTCGACATTATACGCAAGACGTTAGGCCGGCACGAAATCGCTGTGATGCAAACGACGGCCTGCGATGCCGCCAGCGGCCTGGTAAATCTGACCACACTCCTTGCCCACACCTCCGGCGATTGGATTTCCTCCGACTGGCCGGTCTGTCCGATGAGCGATATCGCGACTCCGTCTCGCATGGGGGCGGCACTGACCTATGCACGCCGCTATGCCCTGTTCGCGATGGTCGGGATCGCCGGCGATGACGATCTTGATGCTCCAGATCTCAACATTGGAAATGGCACATCGGCTCATTCAAAGAGTTCGACGGAGGTTGCGCAAATTGAAAAACCCGGCCCCAATGGTGCCACCGTTGGCAGCTCCGGAATCCGGCAGCGAGTTAAAAAGCCCGAGCCCGATGCTCGACAACCGGTCCTCGGGTCCGATGATTCTGCCCAATTGCGCGCGCAACTGCTGGCTGAAATAACGAATCTAATGTCGGCGGATGCCGCGACGAATTGGGCCCTCCATGCGCTCGTCATTAAAAACACACTCACATCGGCCGACGCGCAAGTTGTCGAGCAAGCTTTTGCCTCGCGGATGATGACATTTAATGCCGGTGACGGTGATGATCACGGCAGCTCTGCGCCGGCAGTAAATGCTTCTGCGGGCCTAGCACAATTGGAGCCGCCAACGACCCCCGCGGCTTCACGGTATGGAGTCTCTTCGAAATCGCAAGTCGTTGATAAACATGTGCTCGTGTATGGAGCACCGCCGCGGCGCCGCGACAAGGCCCATCTGCGATTTGTTGCTACTAAAGCCTGCCTGGTGTGCGGCCGGCAGCCATCGGACCCGCATCACTTGCGTTTCGCCCAGCCACGAGCGCTCGGCCGCAAAGTCAGCGACGAATTCACCGTGCCGCTGTGCCGCAGCCACCACCGTGAGCTGCACCGTGCCGGCAATGAGAGCAAATGGTGGGATACCTTTGGACTTGATCCGCTTCCGATTGCAGCCCGGCTTTGGAATGAGACGCATGGGATGGCGGTGCCAAAACCTGAGGCCTTGCCTGTAGCAAGGCGAAGGACCAGTCAGAAACAAAAATACCAAAGCTCTGAGGTCAAAGGTCCCGAAAGGCAATCTCGACCTGATGCGAGAGCAGGCGCCCATGATAACGCCAAGAGAGACTGATGCCGGGGCCGCTGGCCGAAACGGTCACTATTGGGTTCGAGGATGCCGCTCGATATCGCATTTAAGGCCGGAAATGACACAGTCGACTTTGGCGTTGAGAGCGTTGAGTTTGACGGTCATGCAGCGAGCGATCAAACATGATATCATGATATCATAAATGTCCATATCAGGGGGAGTTTATGGCCCAGTTTATTGTTCGTCACTTAGAAGACGATGTGAAGGCGCGCCTAAAACGCCGCGCTGCGCATCACGGGCGCAGCATGGAAGAGGAAGTCCGGCACATCTTGCGCGACGCGGTGAAGGAACAAAACCAACGTGTGGCCAGGCTGGGGTCACGCATTTCGGCGCGTTTTGCGAAAGCGGGGCTGAGCACGGAACTGCCGGAATTGCGCGGTCAGCGTCCGCGATCGCCGGAATTCGGTAAATGATCATCCTCGATACCAATGTACTTTCGGCCTTGATGCGTACGGCACCCGAGGCTCCCGTGGTGGCGTGGCTGGACCGCCAACCCGCCGAATCCGTCTGGATAACCAGCATCACGCTGTTTGAGGCACGTCTGGGTCTGGCGCTGCTGCCGACAAGCCGGCGGCGGCAGACGCTGGAGGCGGCGTTTGCCCGTCTGCTGAAAGAGGATTTGGAAAACCGTGTGTTGGACTTCGACAGCGCGGCAGCGACTGAAGCAGCATCACTGGCGGCCGAGCGGCAGAAAGTCGGGCGTCCAGTGGATATGCGCGATACGCAGATCGCGGGTATCGCACTCGCACGACGCGCCACGCTTGCTACCCGAAACGTGCGGTATTTTCGGGATCTGAAGATTCCGATAGTCGACCCTTGGGTAGCTCAGACCGTTTAACGTGGAAGTTCAAGCCATGATCGTCTCTAGCGGCTATGTTCATGCTTGTTCAACCCGGATCGAGTCTCTAATTCCGACGTGATTTGATGCTCACCCGACAACGATTGAAGGTGATTTTGTCATGACCAACAAGAACCCCACATCGGCTCGACGTTCGAAAGTTGGCTCGATCAGACCGGCATACGTGAAGAGAGAACGGCCGCTGTTATCAAGGCAGTAATCACGCGCAAGCGTTCAAGCGAGATGAAGAAAAGGCACATCACGAAAACGCGCATGGCTTTGTTGATGAAAATAAGCCGAGCACAGATCGATCGACTGCTGGACCCCGAAAACGGCAGCGCCACCATTGGGAACTTGCAGCGTGCGACGAAAATCGTCGGTCGGGAGCTGCAACTTGATCTCGTATAAATCATCAGCAAACAACAGTCAGTTTCCAACCCAATGACATCGCAAAAACAGACTGAAGCCAATCGCCGCAATGCCTTGCTCAGTACCGGGCCGCGGACTGAGAAAGGCAAGCGGGCCTCGCGCCAAAATGCCGCCCGTCACGGTCTGACCGCCGAAACGGTGATCATCGGAGTCGAAAACGCAGCCGAATACCATGCATTCGAATCTGAAATTGTCACTGAATACGATCCTCAGTCCATGGTCGAACGCGAGCTCACCCGCCGGCTGGCTTCCCTGTTGTGGCGGCTACGGCGGGCAAACCTGATCGAAACCGGCCTGCTATTAATCGAATCGAAGCACTCAGAGCTTCACGATGGAGCGCGCAATATCGCGCGCCAGCCGCAGGCGCGTTTGCTTTCGGCCGTCATTCCTT
>CAZNSG010000327.1:0-1522 GCA_964575715.1 uncultured Hyphomicrobiales bacterium
CCCGCGGCGAAATCCCCATAGCGCCCGCGGCAACCTCTGCCCGTAACCGACCGCGATTTCGTGCCTTGGCGCTTTTCGGACGCCGGTCGTCGGAGCGCGTGGATGGCGCCGTCATGCCGGCATCCGAAAACCTGCACAGGACCGGAAGAACTGCCAGGAGCAAGCGACTGCGAGTCTTCGGCCGCGGACCCGTCAAAGTATGAACTCCTGCCGCCCTCAGAAGGCTCTCTAAGCGACTCGAATATGCGATATTAATGCCCTAACCTCACTGGCGACCCGCCTAGCCATCAAGGAAAGCTGGAATTCATCATGGAAACGGATCAGCCAGGTATCCTCATTGTCGATGACAATGAGGACAACCGGTATATGCTGCAGTTGCTCCTGGACTCCGACGGTCATCAGCGGATCACCAGTGCGTCCGGCGGCAATGAGGCAATCGCTCTGTTGGAAAAAAAAGCATTCACTCTCGTTCTGCTCGACATGATGATGCCTGACTTAAATGGAGACGAGGTTCTTAAGATCATCAAAGCCAATCCGGATACGCGAGACATTCCGGTCGTCATGATCAGCGCCGACACGGATATCGAGAAAGTCTCGAAATGCATCGAGCTTGGCGCCGACGACTACTTGGCTAAGCCGTTTAATCCGGCCATTCTGCGCGCGCGGATCGCGTCGGCATTGCGCAGGCGGTCGCTGCGCGTATTGGAAACCGAATATCTGGGCAAGATCGAGCAGGCGAAGAAATATTCCGAAGGTCTTGTGAGAAATATACTTCCTCCCGAAATCGCGGCGCGCCTGCGCAACGGGGAAAGCAATATTGCGGATCAATTCGAGGATGCCACCGTCATTTTCGCCGACGTGGTCGGCTTCGGCAAGATCACGGCGCGCATGAAGGCCTTTGAGATTGTCGGATGCCTGAATCAACTGTTCAGTGAATTCGACCGGCTTGCCGAGGACCTCGGGATCGAAAAGATAAAAACGATCGGCGACAACTACATGGCAGTCGCCGGTATCCCAACGCCGCGTACCAGCCATGCGCGCACCGCGGTGAAGTTCGCGCTCGACATGATCGCCGCCACGACCCGATTGCAATCGCGATTGCCCGCCCCCTTCCCGATCCGGGTGGGTTTGCATTCGGGCCCGGTCATGGCGGGAGTTATCGGCACGCACAAGTTCGCCTATGACGTCTGGGGGGATACGGTCAACATAGCGGCGCGTCTCGAGGCGGCGAGTCAGCCAAGCCGCGTGCTGGTGTCGGCGGCGACGGCAAAGATGCTAGGCGATGATTTCAGCCTCGATGGTCCGCACAAGATCGATACCAAAGAGGGGCGCGCGATCGAGACGTTTTTCGTCAGCCGCCGTTAATAATACCAACGGCACTCGCATCTGTAAGGTACCGGAAGAGGAGTTAGACTTCCTGGGGTACACGTTTGGGCAGATGTATCCAGCGAGAACCGGAAAGCCATACCTGGGCTACCGGCCATCGCGGAAGAGCATCAAGCGCATGGTCGAGAATGTCCAC
>CAZNSG010000328.1:0-6053 GCA_964575715.1 uncultured Hyphomicrobiales bacterium
AGGTCGGAGCGTGCAGCCATCCTTCGAGACGGACGCCATAGCGCGTCGAAGACGCGCGTTAACGCGCTTATGGCGTCCTCCTCAGGATGAGGTGAGTCAGACAATGGCGCCGTTGGTATAATATCATACGCGGGACGGAAAATTAATCGGATAAATGCGCGCAGCCACGTTTGGCGCCGCCGCATTGCCACCGGAGCGGGCTGCAATAGCTGACCGCTTTCACGCGGCATGAAGCGTAAATGGAGGCGCCGTCACAGGTATCGATTTATGCAAATCATGATTTTTTTAACGCGAGCAGCTGCAAAAAAGGTGCGGCCGGCCCTGGGGGGAGGGCCGGCCGCGCGCGAACCCGGTCTGGGGACGGGGAGGGGTGGGGACGTGACCGGGGACGCGTTACTCCTGTTGTGTTGTTTCGGTTCAGCCAAGTTTCTTATGTTTTTTAGCGTTTTTAAGTTTGTTCCAGTTCAACTGCTCGCCTTTAAGTTCACCGCGAAGCGGCGGTTGAGGTTGCCGGGCGCAAATCGCCGAGCGAGACCCAGATATTCGGATTGCTCTGCGACTGGCGCTTGACGAAGCGGTAACCGGTTTCCAACCAGGACATTATTTCCGGGTTCTGGTTGTCGAGAACGAACTCGCCTTTATCGGTCTTGACCGTGAGCACGGCGTGGCCTTCGCCCTTCTTGTCGCGCACCACGGTGATCAGCAGCGCCTCGCGCGGCCAGCCGGCCTGGATCAGCGTGCGCCGCTTAAGCAGCACATAATCCTCGCAGTCGCCGTAGCCGTCGTCGGGATACGACCATTTCTCAACCACACCCCAATGTTCGAGGTCGGTGACTGGCCTGATCGTGTCATTGACCCATTTATTTATGCGGACGAGATCTTTCCAGGCCTTCGCCGTGAGCACGACATCGCGCGGTGCCGTGGCGGTGCCGGCGCATTCCTTCGGGTGCTCGGTGCAGAATTCGACCCAGCCGATCGGCGGTCGGGCGTATTCGCCCACCGAAATGAACAGCAACTGCTCGGAGGCCGCGATCGCGGGCGAAACAGACGGCGCGCCAATCAGCGTGGCCGCGAACAATGCGCCAAATAGAATTCTGGAATGCCGCAGCATAAGTGACCCACTCCCGTCTTACCGGGGCCACATTTGCCACAAAGCTTTTGAGTTGAGCCTAAGTTGAACGTGGTGTTTTGACGATAACAATAGTAAACGTTGCAATGAGTTTGAATTTTATTCTCCGAAATATTTCATAAAAATCTAGATAATCCACTTTGAATAAAATTTTATCTTTAATCATTTTGCGCCAACAACGATCGCGCAATTCGCACCTTCGCGGATGCCGATGTTAACCGCGGGCGAGCGGGCGGCGGTTGCGGAAATGGATGGCGGTGCTTGCGGGGCGATGGTGCGGATGCGTCGCCGACGATTATTTTGAAAGTCCGCGTTTACTGTACCGTAGCGTTCTCTTCGAGGGAATCCGGATGTTGCATCCGGGTAAACTCGATCGCAATGCCGTCCTCGATGTGGCGCACCACGCGGCCGGTAATATTGCCGATGGTGACTTGGCTGCCGACATCGGGCCGCTGGGGGGTGGCGATCGCGGCGCCGGTGAGAGAGACGTCGATGATCCGGCAGCCGACGTTGTTGCCGTTCGGCAAGATCAAGCGGCCGTTCGGATTGCGCGGGATGATGCGTTCGTGGCGGCGGTCTTCCGGCAGGTTGAGAATGCTGCGGTTGGCGAGCCAGGTAAGCTGGGCGGCGAGCTTGTCACGCTTGCGCGGTGTTGCCGCGATTGTCATGGCAAAGCCGTTAAGAAATTGGCGCGCGATGATGCCCTCAAGCCGGCCAAGGTGGTCGATATAGGCGATGATACGTTCGCCCGGCTGACCGCTGACCGGTGCGATCATGGCAATGCCGCCCGGCGACATATTAATGACTTGGCAAGGGAACTCGCGGCGGTCCGCCAGCATATAGCGGCCAAGCAGGTTCACGCGCACGCGCTGATGCCGCCGCCGCTCCTGGGAATGCGGCAGGATGATCGATTTTGATTGCGGCATCGACATGCGGCGCTAAGCCCCGCAAAAAGGGTTTCGCCGCTACACTATTCAGTCAGCGTTAAAGCAATGTTAGCCCTAGCGGCGAGGCACGAGGCGCCGCCGTCAGTCCGTGCGGCCGCCCTTATGAACCACAAGGCCGCGCCGGATCTGGCCGCTTTGTGAGATTTTGCCGTTTTGGTCGGCGGGAACCAGGCGCGGGGCCGGAATCTGGTCGATCGCGGGCCCAATGTGACGCAGCATGCCGAGTTCAAGGGGGCCGAGGACCCTGGCACCGAGCCAGAAGGGCACAGTCATTGGCGCAAGCGCCCCCAGCACGCGGGCATCCATGGGCCCACGTTGCAACAGCGGCAGCAGCAAGAGTTCGAGGTTAACCACAAGCGGCGCGCCATCGGTGGTTCGTCCGGTCACGTGTGCGACCACGCCGACCTTCTCGTCCACCACCGCGGCCATCAGCTTGCGCATGGTCAATTGATCGGTCTTTGCCCACAGATTGTAGAAGCTATCGTTCTTGAGCTCGCGCCCGAACAACGCGCAGAGCCGGGTTCCAGCGAGGCGAAACGGATAGCTTGCAATGGCGTCCTTGGCCAAAAAGAAGCTGTCGCCGAGCACATGGCGGATGGCGTTCGGTTCGATATCGCCGCGCTCGGGCGCTATGCGTTGGCCGCGCCGTTCGTTCCAATAGGTATATAGGTCACGGTTCGCAGGATTCTTCATGACACACCTGTCCTGCCGTGACACTCGCGCTCTGATGACTTGTCCCGGTGCGGGACATTTGGCCTTAAGCTTCGGCCACGGCACGTCGGTAGGAGCAGGCGCCGTGCCGCGCGCGCGTTTGAGCCCGGTCTTGCCGGTGCAACGATGCGTTAGCGTTACTCATTGGTTGACGTTGGCAGGTGATAACGGCGCGGCTAACTTGGCCGGCGGTTCACACGAATAGGCCTTCCGGCTGCTCACCGGCGGGCGAACAGCTCCAAGCCAGGGGAGTGGGGGGATGTGACCAGCGCTACGGCGCTGACTCGGTACCCCCAGAAAAAGGGGAGGACGCAAGTCCTCCCCTTTATTGTTGTGCGAAGCAGTGTTCGCGGGCGAGCGGCGCGGCTTGCTGAAAATTTCGGCGCGCCGTATGTGAACTTGTGTGAGCAAAACCCGCGAACCGATTTTCAACATACCGACCGTCGTGGTCGTGTTGCTGGGGGTGCTTGGGCTCATTCACCTTCTGCGCGTGCTTGTCCTATCGCCTGAGACCGATCGTATGTTTGTGTGGAGCTTGGCGTTTGTGCCGGCGCGCTACGAATGGAATGAATTGCTCGCCAGCGGATGGGATTATGGCTGGGCGATCTGGACCTTCGTGAGCTACGCACTGATCCATGCCGATCTGACGCATCTGGGATTTAACGCGGTCTGGCTGCTCGCCTTTGGCAGTGCGGTGGCGCGCCGGTTTGGATCGCTGCGTTTTTTGGCGTTCTCCGCGCTGACTGCGGCGGCGGGCGCGCTGGCACATCTGGTTTCGCATCTTGGCGATCTTCAGCCGATGATTGGCGCTTCCGCCACCATTTCGGGCACCATGGGGGCGGCGGCGCGTTTTGCGTTCGGGCGCGGCGGCCCACTCGATCGGTGGAGCGCCAATGCGGTGCGAGGCTATCGCCTTCCGGCTGCGCCGCTCTTGGTAAGCTTGCGTGATCCGCGGGTGCTCGGATTCCTCGGGGCATGGTTTGCGCTCAATCTGCTGTTCGGTCTCGGATCGTGGTCGATCATCGGCGAGGAGCAGATTGTGGCCTGGGAAGCCCATGTCGGAGGCTTTCTCGCCGGGCTTTTGCTGTTCTGGGTTTTCGACCCGGTCGGGTCGCGGGCCGATGATGGCGATTATGGTGCGCCGCCACTCACATAGTGAAAGCGTTAATACAGATTGTGAAAATAGCGCCAATTCCCATTGGTATTGCGCGATACGGGGAAGCATTACTGACCCAATGCAATGGCAAATCCATTATCCTGAACATATAAATAAGGGAATCGTGATCTGGTCTATTTTGGAGCCTCGCCATGAACGTCCAGGAAATCCTATCGGTTAAGGGAAGAGACGTCGTCTCAATCGAACCCAACGCCAATCTTGCGAGGGCGGTCAAGCTTCTGGCTGAACGGCGGATCGGTGCGCTGGTTGTGACCGGCGCAGCAGGACGCATTGTCGGCATTCTATCGGAGCGTGACATCGTGCAGGTGCTGGCCGCGCGCGGGGCCCCCGCGCTCGAGACGCAAGTCTCGGAGGTGATGACGCGCAAGGTCACGACCTGCAGTCCGTCGGATACGATCAGCAGCATTATGGAGCAAATGACCACGGGTAAGTTTCGCCACGTGCCGGTGATCGAGCAGAACCGGCTGGTCGGCATCGTGTCGATCGGTGATGTGGTCAAGCACCGCCTGCAAGAAATGGAACACGAACAGGCCGCGCTGCGCGACTACATTCAGACCGCTTAAAGCGCGGTTATTTGCGGACTGGCGTCACCGAGGCGGGAAAAGTCGAGAGCGCATTGATCGCTTCCGCGATCGGTTCAAGTGCGCGTTGGGCGGCGGCCGCGCCGACCTCGATCGCATACTGGGCGCGATGGAAATCGAACCAGCCGATCTGGCCGAGGCGCGGGCTGATGAGCACGTCCGGCGGATCGCCGGCCAGACGCGCGCGCGTAATGCGGTCTTGCATGATGTTGAATGCTTCGACCATCACAGTCGGAATACCCGGACGTCCGGCGTCGATGAATTGCCGCTTGACTGCCCGCTCGGCGCCGAACATCGCGCGCAGCCCATTGCGCGGCTTTTGCTGCTGCTGACGCACATGCTCGTCGCTCTCGTCGGAGCCGTGACTTGCGATGGTGGTGCCGCGGCCAAGCATGTCGGCATTGAGGTTGACCGCGATCACGAGACGGGCGCCGAGCGCACGGGCGGCCGAGACCGGCACTGGGTTGACCATCGCGCCGTCGACCAGCCAGCGTCCGCCAAGGCGAACAGGGGGGAAGATACCTGGCAGCGCGTAGGAAGCGCGCAGCGCCTCGACCATGCGTCCACGTGTGAGCCAGATTTCGTGGCCGGTTCCTATTTCGGTGGTGATGGCGGCAAAACGGACCGCAAGCTTGTCGATCTGCACGTCGCCGACGGTGCTTTCGAGCCGCGTGGCCAGCCGATTGCCGCTGATCAGTCCGGCGCCGGACAAGCTTACGTCAAGGTAGCCAAGGATGCCGCGCTTGGTGAGCTGGCGCGACCATTCCTCCAAGGTGTCGAGCTGCCCGGCGGCATAGCAGCCGCCGACGACGGCGCCGATGGAGGTGCCGACGATGACGTCCGGAACGATGCCGTGGGCGAGCAGCGTGCGCAGAACGCCGATATGAGCAAAGCCGCGCGCGGCGCCTCCGCCGAGCACGAGCCCGATCGTGGGCCGTTCGACGATTGGGTGCCGAGGCTCAGGAGTGGCTTCGGCGCTGCGATCTCCGTTACGCGAGCGTCGCAGAAGCGACTGGAACAACTTACCTTCTCCCATTTTCCGCTATGATCGGGCGCATTCAGCCGCAAGACAAGGATTTCAATTCAATATGGTGAAAAGCGCAAGCTGTTCCGAGGTCTAGAGGCGAAGTTAGGCGCCGACTGTGACGGAACCGCGACCAGGACCGATTGCGTGACCTAGAACCCTATCGTTCTTGATGGAATTAGAGCCGGGCGCTAGCTTCTTGTTTGAGCATGATCCCTCGGGTCAAGCCCGAGGACATGCTTTTCCGGCCTTCCTGCGCCCGCTGGCCCTGGCTTCGCCGAGGCGAGAGCGGGCGTCCAGCCTTCGCAGCACCCTGGCTTCGCCGAGGCGAGAGCGGCTGTTACGGCGGAGTAGGCTCGCGAAGGCGGGAAACCGGTTCCCACCCGCGGAACTCGGGCTTGCCCGAGTTCCGAAGCATAGTACGCCGGAAGTCGGGTAAACCCGACTTCCGGTATCATAGGCGAGCGAAGCGACGCCGTCCTTC
>CAZNSG010000329.1:0-77890 GCA_964575715.1 uncultured Hyphomicrobiales bacterium
GTCGATGCGGCCCGGAAGCTTGTCAAGATCGCTTTGCGTCGCCGTCAGGTCTACTTGCGGTCGCGCGAGCGACCCATCAGCGACTTCTCCTGTCCGCCGTCGATCTCGATCTGGGTGCCGTTGACCATGTGCATCAACGGCGAGGCGAGCATCGCGACGAGGTTTGCGACCTCCTCTACCTCGGCGATGCGGCCCATCGGGATCGAGGCGGGCGCCAGCTTGTCGGCCTGTTCGCGCGGGATTTTCATGTCGCGCGCCATGGCGTCGACTAATCCTGCCCAGCGCTCGGTGCGCACCGGCCCCGGATTGACCGCAACGAAGCTGATGCCGTTCTTGCCGTACTGGCCGGCAAGCGACATCGTCAGGTTCTGCCCCGCCGCATTGGCCGCGCCCGGGCAGATTTCCCAATAGGACGGCTTCACGCCGTCATTGCCGATCAGGTTCACCACGCGGCCGCCGCCCTGCTTGACCATAATGGGGAGCACGTAGCGCAGGCAGCGCACATAGCCCATGAATTTGAGCTGCAGGCCCTTCTCCCAGTCGTCCTCGGTGAGATGTTCGATCACACCGCCGGCGGCGGAGCCGGCGTTGTTGACCATGATATCGGCGCGGCCGAGCGCCCTGTGGGCCTGCTCGATGAAGTTCTTGGCGTCGGCATCTTTCCGAAGATCGGCGGGTATGGCGACGATCTTGCGTCCCGTAACCTTGGCGATCTCGGCGGCGGTGGCTTCCAGCGGCGCTTTTCGCCGCGCGCAGATTGCGACATCGACGCCTTCCTTCGCCAGCACCAGCGCGATGCCCTTGCCGATGCCCTCGCTGCCGCCGGTCACCAGCGCGGTCTTGCCTTTGAGCTGAAGGTCCATCTCTTTCTCCCCTTGCAGTCCGACGTGGACGATTGATCAGGTGCCGGTGAAGCGCGGTGTCCGCTTTTCGGCGAATGCACGGCGGCCTTCTGCATAGTCAACGCTGCCGCCGGCAGCAGCATATAGCCGATCGGCTTGCGCAAGCACAGGAGGATCGCTCAGCAGGTGGCCGCCGGCAAAGTGGATTGCGATGTCACCGGGCGTACTCATCGCAGTCGATCAGGCCGTCTTGTGAGCGAGCCAGCGCCCCGCCTCTACGGCGGAGAACAACTCGGCCAGGGCTGCATTCACTGCGGCGGGTTCCTCACTGTTGATGGTGTGGCCGGCGCGCGGCACCACCAGCAGGGCGGCCGTGGGGCAGGTGCGCTTGAGGAACAAGCTGCCATCCAGACACACGTCGTCCTCGTCACCGACGATGACCAGCAGCGGCACCGAATATTGCTTCAGTTCCGCTTCCATTTCCCAAAGCGTCGGGCGCTTGAGTTGGAGATTCAGCATCGTGTGAGCGTGACCTTCCGCGGAATGTTCGGACAGCATGCGCGCGAACTCGGCCCAGCCACGCGGATCCTTGTTCTTGAAAGCGTGGCGCATCGGCGCGTCGGCGTATTTTGCCGCCGCAGCGGTGATGCCTTCGGCGGCGAACATCTTTCCGGTCTCAGCCGCCATCGCCCTCATGGCGACCCGTTTGGCCGGCTCCGACGTTGAGCCCCAGCCGCAGCCGGCAGCGGTTACCGACAGGCAGCGGTGCGGATACCGAATGCCGACATGCAGCGCGGTGTAAGCGCCCATCGAGTGCCCGACCACGTGCGCTTTCTCGATGCCGAGGCCGTCCATCACTGCGATCACGTCGTCGCGGGCGATCTCCTGAGAGTAGCGGTCGGGATCGGCGGGCACATCCGATGGCGGATAGCCGCGCTGACTGTAGGTCACGCAACGGTGCCGGCGGCTGAAGTGCCGGAGCTGCGGCTCCCAGCTGCGATAGTCGCCAGCGTATTCGTGGACGAAGACGATCGGCGGTCCGGAGCCACACTCTTCGACGTAGAGATTCGTTCCATCCGGTGCAGAGATTTTTGCCATTGCGGTGCTCAAGGCCCGAAGGCCGACCGAGGTGTAAAGGAGCCCGTACTCTAGCCGCCCATGATCGCCTTTGCAGCGCTCCCGACCGCTTCAACGTTCTCGCCGGCGTCGAGAAACGCCACGATGCGGCACGGACAGCCTTCAAGGCCTTCATAGCGCCACGGGAACGCGCCGATCAGAGCGCGCTTGTTGAGCATCAGTTCTATGTCTCCGCCAAGGTTCTCGGCGTGCAGCAGGCCTTCCTGGAATGCCCAATTGTGGAAGGGAAATACATCCGATACCACTCTGCGCCCGGATTTCTTGTGCTTGTATTCAAAGGTGCCGAAGAACTCACCTGGCGTCTTGCCGTGCAACTTGGTGAACTGAGCGGCGAGGTCGGGTCGCATGGTGCGTATCGAAGTGTTCATCGCATGATCGCATGATCCGGTGTCCATGCCCCACCATTTGATCTTCTTTTTCAGCATCCATTGGAGCGTGTCGAGGTTGGGGCCGGGGTGGTAGCAGAAATATTTCACCAGGTCCTGCTGCGACTGGCCCTCGTAGTGCTTATGCCAGCCGGTATGCAGGATGAGGATGTCGCCCTCGCGAATATCGGCGCCGGCGTTCTCGATCATCCCCGGCGTTATGACGGCCCAGTCCGACATCTCGCTGGAAATATCGACGACCACGCCGCGATTGACTAGGTAGTCGAGCGGCAACGAAGCCATATCGCCCTTGCGATTGTCGGTTGCGTGCATGGCGCCGTCGAAATGAGTACCGACGTGCAGCGCCGTGTCGATGCGCTGTGCGACAATCATCTGGGTCTGGAGATTTTGCGCATAATACATCTTATTGCCGGCATATCCCACCCAACCGGGGGTATGCACGTTCATGACGTGGGTCATATCGATGATTTTCATAGGGTGGTCCTTGCAAGACGGTCATTCACCATCAGTGCGTCAGAGTGTTGATCAAGCGGGTGCTCGTCAAGACAGCCTTTGTCTTGCGTAGTCGCCATGTGCGGACTATCGTAGCCCTCATCGTTTGGATCCATGTATCAAGATCAATCGATGGAAATGAAGGCGGCGACCTTGATCGGGCAGCCGGTCATGCGGGCGGAAGACCCGCGTTTTATTACTGGTGCTGGCACCTTCGTTGACGACATGACTCGTGAGGGAATGCTGCACGCAGTCATTTTGCGCAGCAACATCGCCCACGGCCGCATTCGGGTAATCGATGCATCGGTAGCGCGCGGGATAGAGGGAGTTCGCGCAGTGATTACCGCTGCGGAGATCGGGGATCAAGTTCCGGTGATTCCATTGCGGCTTGCAAATTTGCCTGAGTTCAAGGGTTACCTGCAGCCGGTCATCGCCAAGGACAAAGTTCGCTATGTGGGCGAGCCGCTTGCGGTCGTCGTTGCTGACTCACGGGCACTTGCCGAAGATGCGCTCGAAAGTATTCATGTCGAAATCGAAACGTTGCCCGCCGTGCCCGACAGGCATGCGGCAGTTGGCTCGGGATCGCTGTTGTTTGAGGAAAGCGGCAGCAATCGGGCGGTGCGCTATGAGGTAGCAGTCGGCAATGCCGATGCGGTTTTCGCCAAGGCGGAGTACACGCGGCGCGAGAGCTTTCGTTGTCACCGTCTTGCCGGATTGCCGATGGAGACGCGAGGTCTGCTCGCGGAATGGGACACGGCGAACAACAGGCTGGTGGTGTTCGGAGCGTGCAAGGTCCTCTTCTTCAATCGCCGCATCCTCGCGCCCATGCTGGGGCTGGCCGAAGAGGCCATTGATATGATCGAACTCGACGTCGGCGGAGGGTTCGGCGTGCGCGGCGAATTCTATCCGGAAGACTACCTCATCCCGTTTGCTGCTCGCCATGTCGGTCGCCCGGTGAAATGGATCGAGGATCGCCGCGAACACCTGATGGCCACGAACCATTCGCGTGAGGTCGACTGCGATCTCGAGATCGCCTGCGCGCGCGACGGGACGATTCTTGGACTGCGTGGGCACGTCTACAGCGATATGGGAGCGTACATCCGCACCAACGGCGGCGTGGTGCCGGCCAAGGCGGCGCAATTCTTGCCTGGGCCGTACCGTATTCGCGACATAGCGATCACGGTCGAGGCATTGATGACAAGCAAGACGCCGATCGGCACTTTCAGGGCGCCCGGACGTTTTGAGGCGAATTTCTTTCGCGAGCGACTGCTCGACATGGTGGCGGGTGATCTTGGCATTGAGCCTACGGAATTTCGCAAAAAGAACCTCGTCTCCGAAGCCGAACTGCCGTTCGCAACCGGTAAGCTGGTGCCTTACGAAAATGACACCGAATTCGATACCGGCGACTATCACGCGACATTTCAGCGGGCACTCGATGAGATCGGGTGGCACGACAAATGCGCGTTGCAAGGCCAATTGATCAAAGGCCGTTATCACGGACTTGCAGCGGTCCCGTTCGTGGAAAGCGGCGGTTCAGGAAAGGAGAATGCCCGAGTTGCTGTCGAGAAAGACGGATCGGTGACCGTTTACGTCGGATCGTCAGTGCTTGGGCAGGGACTCGAGACGACGTTGGCGCAGGTCGCGGCCGACACGTTGAAGTTACCCTTCGACCGCATCAAGATATTGCATGGCTCGACCACCTACCTACGCGAGGGCTTCGGCACCTTTGCATCGCGCTCCATGGTCGTTGGCGGTTCCGCGGTGAAGGCCGCTTGCGACAACCTGCTTGTAGCGATCCGTTCCGCTGCGACCGAACGTCTTGGCTTTACCAACGAGCAGATCGAGATTGCACACAACGTGGTCCGTGCGGGTGAAAAGCAGGTTGCCCTTGCGGAGTTTGCCGGGATCGAGGCGGACGGAACATTCTCGACCGCCATCCGCACCTACAGTTACGGGGCGCATGCTTGCCATGTTGTCGTCGATCCAGGTACGGGCGACGTGGAAATCCTCGATTATGTGGCTATCGAAGATGTCGGTCGTGTCATCAATCCGCAGATCGTGCATGGCCAGGCGATCGGTGCATTGGTGCAGGGGCTGGGCGGCGCATTCATGGAACAGGTCATTTACGACCAGGACGGACAGATTCTCAGTACCTCACTTGCCGATTACCTGATTCCGGTCGCGTCGGATTTTCCAAATATCCGAGCTATCACGATGGAACTACGCCCTTCCAAGACGAATCCGCTGGGAGCGAAGGGTGCAGGCGAGGGCGGGATGGTCGCGGTTGCTGCCGCCACCGCCAATGCCGTTGCGGCAGCTCTCGCTCCACTTGGCATTGAGATTCGCGAATTGCCGCTTTCTCCCGCGAACCTCTGGAAACTGCTGAAAAATGCCCGTGGCGCGGAAAAGCCTGCGACCAAAGCTTTATGACGTCGGCTTAAAACACCGAAACATCGGAGGAGCTCAAAATGAAACGATCCATCCTCGCTTTGGCTACGCTGGGCGTCGTCGGAAGCTCGCAAGCCGCAATGATAAGTTCTTGATCTTGCTAAATTGCGGCAGTCCGCTCCTGATAGCCATCATCCTGTCCGTCATACAACAGGCATAATTCACGCCTTGGTTATCCATTCCGACAGCGAAGAACTCTCTAGGCGTATCAACAGGGGCGCATAGAGGCATTTGTCGGAATGCCCGTTGAAAATAATAGAATCTCCAATGACTCTTAATCAGCGGGTCCCAGGTTCGAGCCCTGGTGCGCCCACCATTTGCACTTTAGCAGCGGCCGATTTGACCATCGAACCAGATTCGCGTTTTGCTGTCAGTTCAATGGCCGCCATGGGCGCACAACAAACATGTTGTCCAACGACGGGTTGCGCCGTTCGTCGCGATGCGGTTGCTCGAGTTTTGATGCGCATATCCTACCGCATGAACGCCGCGGCATTTTGACCGAAGCGCTGACCGCATCCAGCCGAACTGAGCGATCACATTCATCCCTGATTTTAGCAGCGTTGCATTGCGGCATCTGCGCAGCAAACGGCTAGGCCACAGGCGGTGGGTTCGGTAGCTTCAGCCGCAGTGCGAGCAAGGCCGCTACCATCAGCGCAAGCGCAATGCCCGCGACACATGCGGGCCAGCCAAATCGGTCGAAGAGCTGGCCAAGAATTGCACTGCCGACCAGACCTCCGAAAAAATAGCTAGCAAGATAGATTCCGCTCGCCGAGCCGCGATCCGCCGTCGCCGCGCGCCCGACAAAGCCCGTCGCCGCAGCTTGAGCAAAGAACGTGCCGACGCCGATCAGCGCGAGACCGATTAGCACTGCGGGCAGATTTGGCAGCAGCAGCAGCGGAAGTCCCGCGCCAGCAACGGCCAACGCACCCCAAAACGTCGGACGCGTTCCAAAACGATCCGCGGCGCGACCGGCGAATGTGGTCGTCATAATTGACGGAAGAAACACGAAATAGACAAAGCCGAGTTCCATCCGACCGAGCGAGAGCGGTTCGCGGACCAGCACGAAATTCACATAGGTGAATGTGCCGATGAAAGCGAACAAGATGCAGAATCCGATGCCAAAGCTGGCGCGCAACGGCGCATTGCGCAGATGCTTCATCCAGACCGCCAGCGGGGACGAGGCCGCGGCCCCGACAGGTGCCATGGGCGTGGTCTTGTGGATCGTAAAATAGACCAACACCGCGCCCGCAAGATTGAGCGCCGAAAAGAAATAAAAATTGGTGGCCAAGCCCAAATGATCGGCGACGCCGGCTGAAATAAAACGTCCGATCAGGTTGCTCGCGACATTTCCGGTTATGTATGCCGCGAATGCTCCGCCCGCATCCATGGCGCTGCACTCCTCGCCCAGATACGCCAGCGTCAGCGTGAAGGCCGCTGCCATGCAAAGCCCTTGCGCGATGCGAAGGATTGTAAACGTGGTCAGGTCGGGCGCCACCGCTAGCAGCGCCGTCGGCACGGCAAGCACCGCAAGACTGACAAGAATCCCCAACCGCTGATCGATATGGCGGCTGAAGAAGGCAACCGTCAGGCCCGCGACGGCCATGCCCAGCGTGCTCGCGTTGACCGCCAAACCCATCGCGGCGGGCGTCACCATGTAGGCCTGCGCCAGCGACGGAAGAATGGCTTGCGTCGCGAACAAGTCGACGACCGTGAGAAAGGCGGTGAGTCCAATGACGAAGGTGCGCATAAGCACGCCCCGCGCGTGGCCATGAGCGTGCATGTGGGGCGTATCAATCGCGTGTGACATTTGGGACATGGCTGAACTCGTTCTTGATGTGCGTGACGCGTGAATTATTCGGCCGGATGATCCAGCGCCCGTGCGGTAAGGGGAAATGCCGATTGGCTCTTATGTCGATAGCAATCGAGCGAATTGCGGATTTACGTTAGAGCTTCGCGCCGCTCCGCCATCTGCGATCTTCCACGCTGCCATGGCCAGCGGCCTTCGATTTCCAGAACCAGTGTCCAACTGAGAAAAGTGCGAACCAGGACCAGGCCCGCGAGCAGGCCGAGACTTTGGAAAGTCAGTTCGAGGGCGATGGTCTTGACGATATCGGCGGCGACCAGGACTTCGAGGCCGAGCAGAAGGGACCTGCCGATGCGAATCTTATAGGCCTCGTAAGGCGCCGCGGAATCCTTTCGTTGCACGAACAGATACGTCGACCAGGCGATACCGAGGACAATCACCAGCACACCGAAGATTTCGATGATGCTTCCAACAAAGCGAATCCAATGGCCGATGGCGGCTTCAAGAGCGGCAAAGCCTGCGGGACCCTCGTGCATGTTCAGCCTCAATCCTTGGCAGGTCCCGCCGCACACAGCGGCATTGCTTTAGTGCAATTCCTTAAGATCGCCGATCATCACTGGGATGAATTCAGACACCGTCGGGTGAATATGCACCGCCTTTTGCAGGACGGTGTAAGGCGCCTTTGCGTACATCAGATCGAGGATCGAGTGGACGATCTCATCGCCCGAAAGTCCAAGAAAAGACGCACCTAGAATTTGCTTGCTATCCTTGTCGACCAGAATTTTCATGAAGCCCAGAGTTTCACCTTTTTCGAAGGCGCGGCTGATGTCCTCCATCATCAACATCGCGATCAAGGCCGGTCTGCCAGATCGCCGAACCTCCGCCTCGGTCATGCCGACACGCCCAAGCGGCGGGTCGGTAAATAGCGCATAGGCGGTGATGCGGTCGGATGCCCGCCGACGATCGTTGTCGAGGATATTCGCTGCGATGATTTCAAAATCATTGTATGACGTGTGGGTAAACGCGCCGCGGCCATTGCAATCTCCCATCGCCCAGACGCCAGGCGCGTTCGCGCGCAATTCATCGTCCACTTTGATAAAGCCGCGATCATCGAGAGCAATGTCGGCCTTGTCGAGCCCGAGATCATCGGTGTTGGGCCGCCGTCCGATGGCCAGCAGCAGGTGTGACCCCGCGACTTGCTTGGCAACGCCATCTTGGATGACATCGACGGCAATGCCGTTGCCCTTTTTGGCAACGCCAACGACCTTTGTATTGACGCGCACGTCGATGCCTTCACTTTGCAGAATATTCGCGACCGCCGCGGAGACGTCCACATCCTCGCGCGCGATCAGTCGCGGCGCCAATTCAATCACCGTTACGTTGGCTCCAAAGCGCCGAAAGATTTGTGCAAACTCAAGGCCAATATAGCTTCCGCCAAGGATCACGAGATCGGGCGGCAGATAATCCACGTCCAGCAGCGAGCTGTTGGTAAAATAGTCAACCTGATCGAGCCCTTTGATCGGCGGCACGAGCGCGCGGCCTCCCACATTGATGAAGATCCGATCGGCATCGAGAGCTTGATCTCCAACAGAAACGGATTTTGGAGCGATGAAGCGGCCATGCCCCTCGTAAACCGTGCATCCTTCTAGATTTTTCAATGAGCGTTCGACGCCATTGCGCGACAGGCCCAAGACATAGTCCTTGCGGGCTTTGACGGCTTTCATGTCGACTTTTATGTTTCCCTCGATCTTTACCCCGAAGTCCGCGGCACGACGGGCCATATGGGCGGTATAGGCGCTCGCCACCAGTGTTTTTGTCGGGGTGCAGCCGGTGTTGACGCAGGTTCCGCCAAAGAACTTGCGTTCAATGACGGCGACATTTTGGCCGGCGGCGACGAGACGCCGGGCCAGCGATGGGCCGGATTGTCCGGTGCCGATGATGATGGCGTCGTGGTGTTGCATTGTCAGTCTCTCAAAATCGGCCGTTTACCGGCGGCAAGGGCGTGCGCTACTCCGCCGCCTGCAGCACCTCTTCTTTCGGCTCGTGCAAGATCACTCCGTCGAGAGGATCGAACTCGCCCTCCCACGGCGCCAGTTCGAGCACGCGGGCGGTTTTCGCATAGCCAGCCTCCCAACGCATTTTGATGCTCGAGGGGCTGAAATCGACGTCCTTGGTGTGGTTTTCTTTTTCAAGCTGTGGCGCCAGCAGACGCACGACATGCATGGTTGTGGCGCAACCGTAGTCCGCCAGGTCGCGCGCGGCAGCGCTTTTGCGAACGTCCTCCGGCAGCAGCTTCGCAAGCTCGCTGACGACATGACGCATGTGATGCATCTGACGCTGGCGGGTAATGTGGCTCGCAACGCGGCTGGAATATTGAATGTCCTTCTGGCGATTGAGCACCTCCCACATCGTTCCCGGCTCTGAACCGTCCGGATTCCACAGATGGACCGCGAAAATAAGCGAGTTCTTGCGGGGATTGTCGTCGAAAATCGCTTCGGTCGGCGTATTAGAAAGAATGCCGCCGTCCCAATAGAGTTCATCGTCGATGCGCACGGCCGGGAATGCCGGCGGCAATGCTCCCGACGCCATAATATGTTTCACGTCAAGCTCGCCTTCACGGCTGTCGAAATAACGCATCTGACTGGTGCGTACATGCGCCGCGCCAACCGTGAGTCGTGGCTTGCATTTATTGACGAGCGAAAAGTCGACAAGCTCGCACAGCGTCCGCTCGAGTGGAGCGGTCGTATAGAAGCCGGCATTGTCCGTTCCGAGTGGAACAAGTGTTCCGAGGAATGCGCCCGGATTTGGCTCAAAGAAAGCCGGAATCCCCCGCAGCATTGTGCTCCAAAACGCGATCATGTCCGGTATGCCCGTCCAGACCGGCACGACGGACGGCGGGCGATAGGACATTCGATCCCAGAATTCCTTGAGTTTTTCCAGACGATCGCCAGGCTGATTGCCCGCGATGAGGCTTGCGTTGATTGCCCCGATGGATGTGCCGACGATCCAATCCGGCTCGATTCCGGCCTCATGCAGCGCCTGATAGACGCCGGCCTGATAGGCGCCGAGCGCTCCACCGCCTTGCAACACAAGGACGATTTGACGCTTGTCATCCTTCTTCTGGTGAGCACGCCGCGCGTCTGCTATTTTGGCAATCGAGTTTTCTGTTTTATTTTCCATTTTACTCTCCCTGGGCGATTGATGCAGATTCAATGAGCAGTCCAGCCGCCGTCCACCGGCAAGGCGATGCCGGTGATCGAAGCGGCGGCTTCGCTCACGAGAAATACCGAGAGCGCGCCCAGCTCCTCGACGGTTGCAAAGCGTTTGTTCGGTTGCTGCGCGAGCAGCACGTCGCGAATGACCTGTTCGCGTGGAATCCCATGCGCCTTGGCCTGACCCTCGATCTGCGCTTCGACGAGCGGGGTGTAGACATAGCCAGGGCAGATCGCGTTGCAGGTGATGCCCGACTCGGCGGTCTCCAAGGCGATGACCTTGGTCAGACCGACTATGCCGTGCTTGGCCGCCACATAAGCCGACTTAAATGGCGACGCCACCAAACCGTGCGCTGAGGCAATATTGATGATGCGCCCCCATTTGTTCTTACGCATGGCCGGGAGCGCGGCGCGGGTGGTATGAAACGCCGACGACAGGTTGATGGCGAGGATCGCGTCCCATTTCTCAATGGGAAACTCCTCGATCGGCGAGACGTGTTGGATGCCTGCGTTGTTGACCAGGATGTCAAGGCGGCCAAACGTGTCCAAAGTCATCTTGACCATGTCGGCAATGGCGGCAGACTTCGACATGTCCGCGTTCGAATAGCGGACTTTGACACCAAATTCGGAAACGATCTTGGCTTGTGTCTCGGCGATCTCCGCCGGTGGCCCAAAGCCGTTGAGCACAATGGTCGAGCCGGCTGCTGCCAAAGCACGGGCGATGCCGAGCCCTATGCCGCTGGTCGAGCCGGTGATGAGAGATACCTTACCCTCCAGCGATCGGGTCGCGTCGATAAGACTTTGGGATGTTTGAATATTCATGGCGCGCCCTCCTGGTATAAGCGCCGGCGTCCGATGGAGCGGTGCTGCCCCGACATTGCATGCGCGGCACAGCAGCGGGAAATGCCTATTGGCTATTGAAACGATAGAGTGCCGCCAAGCGATCTCATCGAGCGCCTCGCCAAAGCGACAATAGCTGATGGTCAAAGCTTCGAAGTCAAATTCACGCGCGCAACAAGTCACAGAGCCGTGAACATAGATAGGCGCCGGCTATCCGATAGATCGACATTCGGTATTTCGAATCCGATGAGCAATCAGATTGAATGGGGAAAGCCAGCCTAGCTGTCGCAAGCAGCTCGGAATCAGCAGGAGAGTTCCATGCACCCGATCCAATGGCTCGAATCCGGACGAAACCTCGCCGAACGAATTCCCTACAGCCTGGTCGCGCTGGTCTCCCGTATCGCCGTCGCAAGCGTGTTCTGGCGATCGGGACGGACGAAGGTCAACGGCTTCTCGATTCGGGAGGAAACGTTCTTTCTGTTTAGCGAAGAGTACAAGGTTCCCTTGCTGCCGCCGGATCTGGCTGCCTATTTGAGCACCATCGCGGAGCATGTCTTTCCCGTCCTTTTGGTCGTCGAGCTCGCCACGCGTTTGTCGGCGCTTGGACTGTTCGGAATGACTTTGGTGATACAGCTGTTCGTGTTTCCCCATGGCTGGCCTGAGCATGTGCTCTGGTTTGCGCTGCTTGGCTTACTCATCGCACGCGGCCCAGGTGCGATCTCGCTCGATCATTTCGTCTGGAACGGCCGGTTGGTCGCACCCACGATGGCACGCGGAATCAATTGAACGCATCGTCAAAAATGCTGCATCGCCGGTTTCACAATAAGGCCGGCGATTCATCGTTTATTGGAGTTGCCGGATCGTATTCGTTTTGACGGCTATTCTTTGCGCAGTTAATGAGTAGATCGGTTAAATAGACCGGCTTACATTGGCGCAACAAACTCGTGAACGCTGAACAGCGCGTTTTCGTTTAGCCACACGCGCTGCGCGGCCCAACCCGCCTTCCTGCCGAGGCTTTGAAACTCCCCGATCGTATATTTGTACGAATTCTCGGTGTGGATCGATTCACCCGCGGCGAATCGTATTGGGCGCCCAAGGATTCGAACGAACTGATTCTTGGCGCTCACGAGGTGCATCTCGATCCGCCCCGCATCGCAGTTGTAGACGGCTCGGTGATGAAATGCGCCGACATCAAATGAGCCGCCCAGCTCGCGATTGATGCGCGTCAGTAGATTGAGATTGAAGGCAGCGGTTACGCCGGCGGCATCGTCATAGGCCGGGATGAGCCTGTGTACGTCCTTCTTGAGGTCCACGCCCACGATCAGCCGGCCACCAGGGGAGAGTGCCGTTCGCATCGCGTTGAGCAGCCGGATGGCTTCGGCTTCGTTCATGTTACCGATGGTCGAACCGGGGAAGAATCCAGTCTTTTCGCGGCTTGCAAGATCGGCGGGAAATTTTGTCGGCGCGGAGAAATTGCCGACGATCGGTCGCACATCGAGCGACGGAAAGCGCTTGACCAGGCGCTGCGAGGCGATTTCGAGCGCGCTATCGGATATGTCGATCGGCACATATGCCGCCAACTGAGGCAGGGCGTCGAGCAAAATCTCGGTCTTGCGGCTTGAGCCGGAGCCGAACTCAACCAGCACGCCTCCCTGCGGGATCCCGTCCACAATTTCGGCGGCGTGAGTTCGCAGAATCGCGGTCTCAGTACGTGTGGGGTAATACTCCGGCAGGCGCGTGATCTGCTCGAAGAGTTCGCTGCCACGCGCGTCGTAGAAATATCGACAGGGCAGCGTCTTGGGCATTTGCGATAGGCCTTCCAGCACGGCAGACGCGAAAGTCTCGTCGATCTCGACTATGGTTTCAGGATCCATTCGGGAAATTTGATTCACGTTTGCCCCCTTGCTGGACGAGTCCGCTCTCGATCCCCATGCGACCGCATTTGCATGGGCGCCTGATGGGCGCCTGCATGACTTGGGATCGTCATGCCGGCTCAGGCTGCACTCGATCATCGCGACGGTGGCCAGGTCCCGCGGGGGGTAGGCCTGGAACGAATGCATCGGTAGATAATCTGATGGACAGCTAAGGAGGAAATATCAGTTGCACATTGGCGCGATAGCCGATCGCTATCGCCGCGCTTGGCGTGACGATTTCGTTATTCATTGCCTTCGATACGCGTCAGCTATTGATATGAAAGTCCGCGTGTGATTTCGAATTCGCCATTCCTGATGCATTCTGAAGTCGAAACTTGCGCAATGACGCGCAAGTCAACGCAGAGGAATGGATTCATGTTCACCAAAGCAAAATTCTTGCGCTTTCCCGCCGCCGCGGTGATTGCGCTCACGCTGGCATTTGCGGGTGACGCAAGCGCTTCGTCCAAGGACGGTATCGTCCGCGTCAAGAGCGCCTACAACTTCACCGATACGGTCGCTCGCCTGAAAGCTGACATCGCCGCAAAGGGCATCATGTTCTTCAGTGAGATTGATCAGTCAAAGTTGGCGGCCGATGCGGGCATCAAGTTGCAGCCATCGACACTGCTGGTGTTTGGCAATCCGCCGCTTGGGACGCAATTCATCACGGCGAATGCAAATTCCGGCTTGGACTGGCCCGTGCGGTTGCTGGTTACCGAGGATGATTCGGGTACGGTGAGAACAATCTATACCGATTTCAATTGGATTGCCGTCCGTCATGGAATCAAGAATCGGAAGGCGCAATTCAAGAAAGCATCCGAGGTCATCGCGTCCATCACGTCGAGCGTGAAGACGAAATGAGCGGCCGTTCGCGGTGCCGGCTCCGAGCCGATGGGCCATGGTCCCGTCATTTGGAGCCGGCGCCTGCGGACTTCGAACAAGAACATAGCGCAGCGCTATCGAGTCGAGAGCAACCAGGTATTTCCTTCAAAAACACGCGTGGTCCATGATCGCAATTACTGCGGCGGCCAGAAGTGAAGCTGCAGCGAAACAGAGGAGATGAAAATGTTCAATCGCAAGATCAACAGTGGCTGGCTTCGTACAATCGCCGCCGTCGCTTTCGTCGCGTCCACCGGATTCGCACTCAACGCTCAGGCCGGTGAATGCCCCGTAGACAAAAGGAAGGTCGATGCCCGGCAACCCGTGAGCCTGCCTGCCAATGGCGTGACCGATACGACGCTGGGATCAATCGATCTCGGCAAGGAAATGGCAAAGATCACGGGTCGCGAATTGCGCTTCCGGAAACTGGTCATCAAACCGGGCGGCGTTGTGCCATGGCACAGCCACGACGATCGTCCTGCGCTCATCTTCGTTGCGCGGGGCACGATCCTGGAATATGCCAGCAATTGCGCGGCGCCGATTGTCCACAAAGCCGGCGAGGTCAGCACAGAGACCCTCGGAACGTCGCACTGGTGGAAGAACCTTGGAAACAAGACGGTCGTATTGTACGTCGCCGACGTTCGCCGCGACCCGAATGACAAACATATGTGACGGTTGCTGTCCGCCCCTCCCCCAGCCCGTCGCATCGTGACGCCCCGTATCCCCCCATACGGGGCGTCCCCCTTTGGCAATGGCCGTTATATTTTTTGCTCCTGCAAAGCCCAGCCTTGCTGCACTCAAAGGGCTATAATTAATAACATTATCAATGTCTTATTGATCGTCACCGCCGCATTCACTAAAAGTCGCATATCATAGACCATCGCTATCATCCCAGCGCATATATTAGAGGCGGTATCGATTTTTCGTTGTGATTCATCATACGGAGTTCCGGAGAAAGGGCCGATCGCATATGACTTCCCATATTGTGGCTGCCGACATACGTCAGGCCTTCGAACAGGTCCGCGATATGGATGCATCCATGGGCGAGCGTCTCAAGGCCTTTGCCGATGCTATCCGTAATCTGCATCCGAGCGCGGCGGCGATCGCCGATCGCATAGTCAATCGCCTTAAGGAGCACGGTGCCGGCGATGCCGCTCCGAAGGTCGGCGATTTAATGCCACCGTTCATTCTGCCTGATGAATCAGGTCGATTGGTCAGTCTGCAAGAGATGCTGGCCAATGGACCGGTGATTGCGACGTTTCACCGGGGGCATTGGTGCCCATATTGCCGCATCAGCATCAATGCCTTGGCCGAAGCACAGGAGAAAATCAAGAATCTCGGCGCACATATGGTAGCAATTATTCCGGAGCGCGGTCAATTTGCCGCCGAAATGAAACTCGACTCCAATGTAAGGTTTCCCATCCTGACCGACATGGATAATGGCTATGCGCTCATGCTGAATCTTACTTTTTGGGTCGGTACCGAGGTGCAGCAATTTATGACCTCGCTCGGGCGAGATCTGCCTGAATATCAGGGCAATGAAAGCTGGATGCTCCCGATACCGGCAACATTCGTTGTCGGCAAGGACGGGCGCATTAAAGCTCGTTTTGTCGATCCCGATTATCGCAAGCGTATGGCGATTGAAGAGTTGATCGGCTGTCTGAAACAATAAGTATTCCGTCGGCGGTCGCATTGACTCCTATGCGGACTTGCGAGACCAGTTTGCCGCGCGCAGCAGTTTCATTAATGTCGATGCCACGGTCGTCCGCTGCCGGCCGGCGACGCCGTACAGATAGACCGTTCGATGCAAGTCCGCGCCCTTGACGGGCGCGCGTACTATACTTTGCGGGCAGGTAATGCTCCTTGGAAGGAACCCGATTCCTATATTGGCTTCCAACAGCGCAATCAAATCCTGGTCCGACGACACTTCATGACTGTGATCTGCGTTAAGACCATTATTACGCAGGATCAGCATGAGCTCAGCGTAATTTTCCCAGTGACTCCCCATAAGAAATCGCTCGAGCTTGAGATCCTCAAAATGAATGCCCTCTTGGTTGGCTAGCCGATGCACCCGGTTAAATGCCACATCGAAAGAATCGTCGAAAAGTTTCCAACGATCGAGACGATCCCAGGTATCGCCGATCGAGGCAGCAATAGCGAGTTCAGCATCGCCGGACTTAAGATACTCGACAATTTGCGGTCCAGTGCCTCGTAGAATTTTCAACTCGATGTCGCTGAGATTTTTCTTGAGTTCGCTCACTTGAGACAAGATCTGGCCAAGCTCAATAGTATTCGATACCGCGATTTTGAGCGCACCAACTTCGCCCTTATTGACCAATGTCGCAAGCGATCGCGCACTCACGGCACTCTCGTAACATTGCTTCAGATGTGGAAAAATTTGTTCTCCGAGCGGAGTCAGCATGGCGCGCGGCCGCTCACGGCGAAACAAATCGCCACCGAGTTCGCCCTCAAGCAGCTTGATGGCGCGCGTCAGCGATGGCTGTGCGACATTGCATTCCTCGGCAGCCCGGGTGAAATTCAACGTCTGGGCGACGGCCAAGAAATATCGGACTTGATGCATTTCCATTCGCCGGCCCCCGCCCCCAGTGAGCCTTAACTCGCCCTTGAACGCAACTCTGGCTTCTCATGCATACGCATACTGTCCAGATGCGGCGTAGACAATCCCGTGATGAGCCGGCTGCCGCGTTGAAACGTAACATAACTCCAGACCCAGTTCAGGGCGACAACAAATCGATTCCTAAAACCGATCAGGAAGTAGATATGGGCCAAGCTCCAGAGCAACCAGGCCGAAAATCCCGAAAGGCGGAGCCGGCCAAACTGAGCAATGGCGCGTTTGCGCCCAATCGTGGCCAAAGTACCAAAATCGCGATAGCGAAATGCATGGATGGGCAGGCCACGAGTGCGCGCAATCAGCAGACGGGCAACATAATTCCCTTGCTGTTTAGCGACGGGAGCAACGCCCGGCAACGTGGCTCCGTCGCCGGTCGAAACGGAAGCCGTATCGCCGATCACAAACACATGGGGGTGGCGGGGTACCGACAAATCAGGATTGACCTTGACCCGGCCGGCGCGGTCGGTTTCCGCGCCAAGCCAGCGCCCCGCCGGCGAGGCCATCACGCCCGCGGCCCAGATGATCGTCCGGCTCGGAATGAACTCGCCGGCAACGCGGACACCTTCGCAGCTGCATTCACTGACGGCGGTGCCAAGCCGAACTTCGACACCGAGCATCTCAAGCGAGCGCCGTGCTGACTCTGACAATGATGGATCAAACGGTGTCAAAACTCGCGGCGCGGCTTCGACCAAAATAATCTTGGCACAGCGTGGATCGATGGAGCGAAAATCGGAAGCAAGCGCGCGACTGGCCAATTCCGCGATTGCGCCAGCCATTTCAACTCCAGTCGGACCGCCGCCGACGATGACAAAGGTCAACAACCGGCGCCGCTCAACTGCATCATCCTCGGTCTCGGCTTTTTCAAAGGCGAGCAGGATTCGGCGACGCAAGTAGGTGGCGTCGTCAAGCGTCTTCAAGCCGGGCGCATAGGTCGCCCAATCGTCGCGACCAAAATAGGCATGCCGGACTCCGGTCGCGATGATCAGGTAATCGTACGAAATCCGTCGTTCATCCGCGAGCACTTGTCTTCGCTTTAAATCGACTCCGGTCACATCGGCGAGAATAACCTTGACGTTCTCCTGGCCACGCAAGATGGCTCGGATTGGCGAAGCAATATCGGCCGGCGATAGGCCTGCGGTTGCCACTTGATAAAGCAGCGGCTGGAACAGGTGATGATTGTTGCGGTCGATCAGCGTGATTTCGAATGGCTGCCCGGCTAGCCGCTTAGCCGCCGATAGACCGCCAAATCCTCCTCCAACGATCACTACATGAGGTTTGGAATGAGATTGCTGTGCGCTGTTCATGGTTTTGAACCGGTTTGTGCGGCGACCGCAGGCCTATTGGACCAGCCGAAACCAATGACAATTTCAGATGAGATGAGCGTCGTAAGACTGGCTGCAAGGTCGAAGTTAGCCGCTGTTGCCACGGCGCATTCGATGGCAGATGCGACCGTCCTGCCCTGGGAAAGCGCGTTCAGGAACTCATAATCTCCATCGGACAGCCGCCAGACCACAACTTGCAGATAGGGTCGCGCGATAAGGGCCGACTCCGGTGCCCATTTTTGAATGTCGTTGGTGTCCCCGTAGTAGTTGGATTCCCAGATGCTAACGAAGGGGAAGCGTGAATTGAGCAACACCACAGATGGATGAAGATTTATCGTCAGCTCCGCGAGTTGATCTGGGGACAGTGAAGCGAACGCGCTCTTGCCGATCGGCTTTGCATCGGCGGCGTGATAGGCGCGCACGCGGGCTGCCTCCAACTCCGCGATCGTGGCGAGATATTCCGCCGCAGCGCCGTGCCCGACACTGCGAATGAATTGCGGGAAACTTTTGCCATACTCAAGCAGGATCGGCGATTTCGGGGGCTCTGCCGTTACATAGAGGCGCACAACCCCGTGAAACGAGTCATCGCCCAGGAGTTTGCGCACAACGGGATATTTTGCCGTGACGGCATTCATCAGCCCCCCGATGACGTTATTCCGATAGACGCCGAAGCGGCTTGCGGTTGTCGAGAGCGAGCGGGATTTGAGAAATGCAGAAATTGGCGAGACATCGGAAAAAATCGCGTGCGAAAACAATCGCTGAATGTCTGCAAGACCAAGCGTGTCCTGAAAGGCATTCATGACGTTACGCCGCAGCCATTTCTTCGCCGCTTTCGGCATTCGCCAAAAGAAGCGAGCGAGCGCGTGCCGCCTCGGACGCCAGCACTGCAAATGGCGGGACGTTATTGTCCCACTCGACGAGCGTTGGCGCGAGGTATTGATACGCCAATACCCGACGGTAGAGATCCCAGACTGAACCGCTGATTGGCTTTCCGTGATCATCGATCAGCAGGCGCGCCCCGGAACTGTCGCGGTCCTCGGCAAAGCCAGCAAGATGAAATTCACCGACAAATTCGATGGGAAAGGCATCGATGTAAGCGGCGGCATCGAAGCCATGATTGACAGCGGAAATAAAAACATTGTTGACGTCGAGCAGCAATCCGCAGCCGGTCCTGCGCGCAACCGCGCGCAGAAATTCGGTTTCATCCATCGTGTTTGCTTTGAATGTTGTGTAGGTCGATGGATTCTCGAGCAGCATGCGCATTCCGATGGAGTTCTGCACTTCATCGACATGAGCGCAGATATGCGCCAAGGTTATTTCGTTGTAGGGCAAGGGCAAAAGATCGTTGAGAAAGGTGCCCTCATGCGTTGACCATGCCAGATGTTCCGAAAACAGTGCTGGCCGATATACGTCGATAAGTCCCTTCAACCGACGTAGATGATCGCGATCAAGCGGCGCGATGCCGCCAATTGACAAGCCGACGCCGTGAATTGAAATCGGATAATCGGCCCTGATACGGCGGAGCAGATGATGTGGGGGGCCGCCGGCGCCCATGTAATTCTCCGCATGAATCTCAAAGAAATCGACGCGCGAATGAGCACTAAATATCTCTTCGGCATGCTCGTGTTTGAGCCCGGTTCCGACCGACATTGCGCCAAGTCTTGGTGCGTCCCGTCCTGGCGCTCCGGCTTTTGTCGATTTTGATTGCGCTCGCATAACTCACCAGCGGTCGATATTGCGGTGCGGGCAGGGGGAGAAACTGGCGCACATTTTGCGCCGGCTCTCATCGGGATCTATGGACCTTCCGCGCGATCAGGGACGTGCGATCTCCTTGAGGGAGCCGACGCCGAAGGGAGTCTGCGTGGTCATGCAAGTTCCCTTGTTGACGAGCTTCCAGGCGTTGCCCTGGTAGTCCACTGTCGCGGTCGCGGCACAGGTCGTACCTGCGCCGGCGGCGCAATCATTTTCACCCTTCAGAGAGATGCCGTAGCATTTCTCCTTGGACGCTGCTTCTGCCGTCGACAATGTGCCGGCCGCTGCAAGCGCCGAACCCAGGGCTGCCGCGATCGCCAACGATAATGCAGGATTGAGTCTGTTCGACATTTGACTTCTCCTTAATACCCTAGATCGCTTCCCATGAGCGTCGCCGTATTGTGACGCGCTTCGCTACGATTATGAAATATCATCCGGCAATTGATGCGATAGCGTTTAGCTATCCATTTACCGAAGAACCGATTGCCCGTTGATGGCATGTGCCGATTGCCGCGATGCCTTGATGACGGACTGATCGGCGGTCAGCTTGCTGCCATTACGAAGAGAATCGATCCGTGCGTTGATGCCCGCGATCATGACGACGATCCCGGCAATCAAAGAAACTGCTACAATTCGGATATGCGTGTAGCGATCTGCGCCTCGCATTGAATGGTTCATGGCAACTATCCTCTTAAAGTCGGAGCAGGCCGAGGTTCGTGGCAAAAATTTAAAATCATCAGGCTCAATTGTATAATGCCGTCTGGCTATTGAACCGATAGAGCGCGGAAATGGTCTGGTTCGGTGGTCACAGAAAGCCCGTATCGCATTCATGATTTGCCAATGCCGGAGGTATTTTAGACCTTCTCGCACCACGACAATTTGGCACCAAAGAGGGCTGGATTCGAAAACTTTCAACGGCGTTTTTGCAGCTTTTTGAGCCCCGCGATGATTGCCTCGGGCTCCATGCGCTCGCGAAACTCGACGTTGAGCTGCCGCGCTTTCACCATTCCATCCTGGTCGACAATGAACTTTGCGGCAATTGGAAGAAAATAACTTTGATTGCCGTGGTAGTGCTCCAATTCAATCCCAACATCATCGTAAAGTCGCTTGATTTCAGCGCCAACCCAATGGACCAATCCAAGCGAAAGCGAATAACCCAGATCGATGTCGCTCAGGATCGGGAATGGAAGATCGTTAAGTTCAACGGAACTTTTGGTGAATTGCGCATTGTCCGGCATGATAGAGACAATCTGCGCGCCCAGCTTCTCGATTTGTGGATGTATCGCGGCGAGCGAGCGAAGTTCCAATTTGCAGTACGGGCACCAGTGCCCGCGATTGAAGCTGACGACGACCGGTCCGGATTTCAGCAGTGAATTTAACGATACCAGGCTGCTTTTCTCATCGGGCAAAAGAAATGGCGGCAATTGCTCGCCGATTTTCGGTCCGATTTCGCCGCGATCAAGCACGCCGAGACGGGTTATCAGCTGTTCGTAAGGCTTGACGAATTGGGGTCGCAGCCGACTGCTCTGCTCGCGATAGGCTGACAATCGGAGATTGAGCGAATCAAATTGGTTTCCGTTTCGCGTAAATACGTCGGCCGATGTTTCCGAAGGGGTATCAGGTTTGCTCATGTACGCCTCGTGCGTGCGACCAGCAGATAGCGTTGCTGCGAAAAACAGCAAGTATCACGACGGCGGATAGCAAGGGGCTATCAATTCGATTTGGGTATCTGGCGCACTTGGATTTGACTAACGCTTTGTTGACGGCAGGCGCAAAGAACCAGAATTAACCCTGTACGGCTTGCCTTGCAGAAGGCACCGTGTCTCACAGGTCCCAAGTGTGCAAATGCGCGTAAGACATCCTGCGGCACGGCAAGCTATATCCGTTGAGATGAATTTATAATGAGCCTGGGGTCTGGATTCGATGGCATCGGCTGCTAATGCTGCTTTATGCGCGATAGTGGCGACAGCGTTTTGGACGTTGTTGGGCTATGCCATCGGCCGCCATATTTTCCCGCGTATTCTTGCAATCGGCACGGCAGCCATCATTGGCTGGGCGGTCTACAACTCAGTCACACTGCCGATCTTTGGTCTATTCGGCTTCTCTCCGGTCACAGTAGCGAGCGCTATCGCGCTCTGCGTGATCGGAAGTTGCACTTCGATATTTGCGCTATCGGGGAAAAGCGATACCGAACCCGCGCCGGCCATAGCCATGTGGGTTTATCTTGCTGCCGCTGTTCTTGCGCTGGTGCCAGCCGCGGCCATCTTGCCGAAGATCGCCGCGGACTCGGTGCAGCTTGCAAGTCCGATATTCGATCATTCCAAGGTGGCGATGATCGATGCCATGGCGCGGCTTGGCTTACCTCCAGTAAATCCCTTCTTTGGCGAAGACGGCACGCCGGGCCGCCTCGCCTATTACTATCTCTGGTATTTCAGCGCCGCTCAGCTTTCGCTCGTGCTCGGCGTGAGTGGATGGGAAGCTGATATCGGACTGACATGGTTCTCCGCCTACGCGTCATTGACATTGATGATGGGCCTTGCGGTATGGCTTAGCAAACGCTCCGCCGCCGCGATCTGGGTGGTGCTTCTCGCCGGTGCGACGTCGCTTCGCGCGACGCTCATAACCATTTTTGGCACCAACAATCTCGAGCCGTTTCTTTTGTCTTCGACAGGCTTTGCTGGCTGGATGTTTCAAGCGACGTGGGTGCCCCAGCATCTCACATCGGCATCGTGTGTCGTGGTTGCGATGCTCCTGCTGAGCCAATACGCGGTTCAGCAGAACATCGTGCTGCTCGCGGTACTGATCCTGGTGGTTGCCGCCGGATTTGAAAGTTCGACCTATGTCGGCGGCATCACTTTTTCCGTCGCCGCACTGATCGCCGTGCCAATTCTGCTTTTCAGCATTGACAAAGTCTTCCGGCTCCGTTTTGCGATTGGATTGTTGACCGCAGCCGTGCTCGCGGCGGGTCTTGCTGCTCCATTTTTGTTCGATCAGATCGCAACTGTCGGCGCACGCGGCGCAGGCGCGCCGATCGTGATTGATCATTTTGCCGTCCTTGGAGAAATGTTTACGCCGTTTCTTCGCCGTCTCCTGGATCTGCTCGCCTATTGGCTCATTCTAATGCCAATCGAGTTTCCGGCCACCTATTGCGCCGGCGCTCTTGCGCTAGTGGTCATGTTACGAGCTTTTGCGGCATTGCCGGAAAAATTCGCAACAGCTGCGTTCGCGTCACTTACGGTGGCGGGATTGGCCGTTTCATGGCTGCTTGTCAGCACACTCGGTGGAAACAACGATCTCGCCCTGCGCGCCGTCATAGCGCCTGCCATGATTCTGATCGCGAGCGCGGCGGCGGGGATGGTGCTCCGACCCCGACGTGCTGTGATAATCGCGGCCGCGCTTGGCGGTCTGCTCCTGAGCCTGCCGGATGCCGTGCGCATGATTCATTACAACTTCGCCGGCGATGCGACCCCGGCCGGCCAAGCGTTTGCACAATCGCCGCAGATGTGGGCTGCCGTGCGCCAGCATGCAACACCAAACGCCCGGGTCGGCAACAACCCGCTATTCTTGCAGGACATGACGCCTTGGCCGGTCAATATTTCCTGGGCTTTGCTGGCCAATCGCAGCTCGTGCTTTGCCGGCCTTGAGCTGACTCTCGCCTACGCGCCGCTTACCCGCGAACGCCGCGAGACGATCAACGCGCAGTTTATTCGCGTGTTCGAAGGCCAAAGCACAGCAGAAGATATTTCGGATTTGGCGAGCAAATACGGCTGTGAAGTTGTTGCCCTCACAGTGCATGACAAGGCTTGGGATGCAGACCCGTTTGCTTCAAGCGCAAACTATCGCCTGGCCGAGGCCAAGGAAGGCCAGTGGAGGATCTATACACAAGTGCCCGCGACCGCTCCGGCAGTTCGGTAATCGGCCCTGCAAGTTTAGCGCGACATCAAATCCCAGCGAACCAGTTGAAACCCTGCTTGTGCCAAAACGTGTCAGGAAAGCTGTTCGTCACTTCGATCGCGGTGATCCATTTCGCATTTTTGAATCCGAGTTTCGTTGATGTGCGCAGGCGCAGCGGATACCCGAACGGATCGGCAATAATTTCCTTGGCATACTTGGTCGCCAATATCGTCTGCGGATGGAGCGCGGTCGCCATGTCGATGCTTTCGGTATAGTCGTCCGCGCATATGAACGCGATATATTTGGCGGTCAAATCAGCGCCAATGCGCTCCAGAAAGCTCCGCAGATTCGGTCCCGACCACTGCCCGATGTAATCCCATCCTTCCACGCAAATGTGGCGGATGATCAGCTCTTGCTCGGGAAGCTCGTAAATCTGCCGTGCGGTCCAGGGCCGCTTGTCCGCGATGCGGCCGGACAATTCCAATTTCCAGCTCGCGCCGTCCACCGGCTTTACATCCTCGATATCGTAGTAGGCATTGAAACGCGGTGGCTTGACGACCTGGGTTTCCGAATATGTCTGCGCGAGATGATTGGGCCTGAATATGGCGGCCTGCACGCCGTCGTTCCACGCCGAAACGGCGCGCAGCACGGCCTGCACGGCATTTGAGTCCGAGACGTCGCAGCCCGTGAGCATCGTGAGACCACCGAGACTCAGCGCGCCACGCAGTAGATTGCGGCGATCAATTTTCTCGATTAGCGCGCGGTTTTCCCGGAGCACGCTTTGATCGATTGGCTTTGCAGGTCGAAAGATCGATGGCGAGGGGGTTTTGATTGGCATCGTCGATACCGTCTAGTTGGTTAGTTTGGCTTCGATTGACGCTTTGTCGGCAGACGTCGACTGATTGTCTGTTTTAGGTCCGCCAGTCAGCATGGCGAGCAGCGATTGCGGCACCAGCAACGCCAACGCCACGTGCACGGCCAGAAACAGCACAATGGCCGCCATGCACAGAAAATGCACCAGTCGTGCGGTCTGGAAGTCGTAGAACAAAGTCGCCAACTCAGAGAACTGGACCGGCTTCCAGAGTACCAGGCCGGACATTACTGTTAGGATCCCCACCAGCATGATGCCGAGATAGAGAATCTTTTGAACGGCGTTGTAACGCGACAGATCGTCATGCTTGAGGCGAAATCGTAGGGCGTCGCCGACGGTTGCGAGCAACTCGCGCATTGTGACCGGGAAGAGCTTTTGCCGGAAGCGACCGGATACAATTCCGTAGATCAAATAGAACAATCCATTGAACGTGAAAATCCACATTCCAAGGAAATGCCACTGCAGTCCGTGCTGGGCCCACTTTCCGAGGGTGAGGAATTCGGGAAAATGCAGCCAGCCGAAGATCACTTCGTCATTGTAGATCTTCCACCCGCTTGTGATCATAATCAGCACCGCAAGTGTATTGATCCAATGCATGATGCGCACTGGCAGCGGGTGAAGGCGTTCGCGAGCATCCGATTTGACTTCAACATCCGCCATATAGAATACTCCGCAGTTGTTGGAAGCCTTCAGTGCAAATTACATCGCTTGCGTTGCGTTTTTGAAGCCTGCAAAATACCTTTGCCAGAACGCCTTCGCAAGAAGGACGCGCTACACATCTTCGTGTAAGAATCTTCGTCTGGGAGACTAGGGATGTTCTTCAAAATCATCGCAATTATATACGCCGCCACTCTCATTGCGTCCGCACCGGTCGCGGCGAATTTTGATTCGCTGGTTGTCTTGGCGGCGAGCGTCGAAACGCCGAAGGGTACTTCTTCGGATAACGTGCTCACACCGGAAGAGAAAATGCGCCGGCGCTTTCCGCAGCCGGCGCTGGTTGGCGACCTCATCGGTCTGCGCCTGCTCGACGATGATGATATTACCATCGGCCGCGTCCGCCAGGTGGTGCGCACGCCGGAAGGCAAAATCAAGCTGATCATCTCCTATGGCGGTTGGTTTGGCTGGGGGGCGCGACCGGTTGCCGTGCCCATTGAAGCGGTCGCAATCTTGGGGCGTCAGATAGCCGCACTCGATATGCCGCAGAGCGAATTCGCGACCGCGCCGACGTGGACCGGCACCGGTGCACAGGTCTTGCCGAATGGTGAAATCATTCAAATTGCGCTCGGAAGACGCTGATTCCGAGTTGCAGCGGTCACAAGTAATTGAAGAGGTAACTTTATTGTGTCGGCGAGCGAATTTGGGGGTCAGGAACGGTTCATGTGAGTTTGTGTACGGTCGCTCAAGCTGCACTTTTGACTGCATCATATATGATTGTACCATTCGGAGTACAGCATGCGTGGACCCAACGGATTAACAGTTAAACGTAAGTCTGTCAGTGCTTGGGCAGGGCAGAATTATTTTTCTTTATCGGAGACTCAACGCTGTGGCATTGCGATCATGGCGAAGGCTTCAACGCCAGGGCGCACCAAGACGCGGTTGGCGCCGCCACTGAATTTTGAAGAAGCCGCAGAATTCAATACTGCATTTCTGCAAGACATCACGGAGAACGTGCTGCTTGCCGGGCATCAGGTTAGCCTCGCCGGCTATGTGGCATTCGGTCCGCCAGGGTCCGAGGAGTTTTTTCGCCGCACGCTGCCGGCCGCGATCGGACTCATCGACGCGTCGTTTCCGTATTTCGGTGACTGTCTGATCTTCACGATCGATGAAATTCTTCGGCGCGGTCATGACTCGGCCGTTGTGCTCAACTCCGACAGCCCTACGTTGCCAACGTCGCTCCTTGTCGAAACTGCGGAGATACTCGCGCGGCCCGGCGATCGCGCGGTGCTCGGTCCCTGCAGCGACGGCGGATATTATTTGTTGGGCTTAAAGCGAACTCACCATCGCCTGTTCGAAGATATCGCCTGGAGCACAGAAAAAGTCGCGAAACAGACCTTGGCACGTGCCCGGGAAATCAATCTTGATGTTCACGTGCTGCCGGTTTGGTACGATGTCGATGACTTCGAGGGTCTGAGAACACTCCACGGCGAACTTCCCAGGATAAATTCTTCCAAGGTTCGGCTCGTCCCTTATCATGCCGCCAAGACGGCCGCACTGATGGAGCGGCTTTGGCGGGATGCCGATTTCGTGCGCCGTGTCGGCCGGCTCCTGCAACTTGAAAAACTCGGTGCTTGATACTGCTGTATTTTCCATGCGATCAGTACAACGGATGAAATGCCATGGATGGAACTGCCTCTGACCGCATGATCGATCCTCAGCGCTACTTCGAAAGTGTGCAGACGCGCGGTGAGGTTCCGGCGCAGGAACCCGTCTGCCTTTATCTGGAGACGACCAATCGCTGCAATCTGTTGTGCACGACCTGCCCGCGAACCTATGAGGAGCTGGAGCCCCCGGCGGATATGAGCTGGGAGCTGTTCACATCGATCGTCGATCAGATTCCGAAACTCCAGCGGGCGGTGCTGCACGGCGTCGGTGAACCGATGCTGGTGAAGAATCTGCCGCGCATGGTGCGATATCTCAAGGATCGCGGCACTTACGTCCTGTTCAACACCAACGGCACGGTTCTTAACGAGCGTAACGGCCGTGCCTTGATCCAAGCCGGATTGGACGAGCTGCGCGTTTCGTTCGACGCCTCGAATCCCAAATCCTATCTCGCAGTTCGCGGCAAGAATTATTTCAACCGAATCCTGAAGAATGTCCGCGCCTTCCGCGCGCTGCAGGAACGCGAAGGCCATGCCAAGCCGCGCGTGTCGGCCTGGCTGACGGGCTTGCGCGAAACCATCGAAGAACTGCCGGACTTTGTGCGCGTGGCCGCCGAGATCGGGGTGAAGGAGGTTTACCTGCAACGGCTGGTATTTTTCAATGATCATGCGATCGGAAAGGCGCGACCGGATCAAGCGTTATATGAGCAGCTATCGCGCGACGAGGCGATTTATATCGACCGGGCCACCGCGCTCGCCAAGTCCCTGGGCATTAAGTTCAGCGCATCGGGCGGCGCCTCCGAACCCGGCATGAGTCTCAAACGCAGCGATAATGGATCGCCCTGGTCGCTATGCCGCCGGCCCTGGACGGTCATGTATTTTACCGCCAATGGGCGCGCGCTTCCCTGTTGTATCGCGCCATTCTCACAACGGGGCTATGAAAATTACACACTGGGCGATGCGACCCAACAAACGTTGCGCGAGATCTGGATCGGTCCGGCTTACGGCGATTTTCGCAAAGCATTATTGTCGAACAAACCACAGGCGGCCTGTGCAAGCTGCGGTCTGCGGTGGAGCCTATGAAGATGACCACGGTTGCCGTGAAGTTAGCGCAACCGGCAATGCGTGTTGCGGTCGTCATACCGACTTTAAACGAAGCGGAATCTATCGGATCTGTCGTCGCTTCGCTTCCCCGCAGTGTCGTCGACCGCGTTATCGTGGCGGATGGCGGCAGCGAGGACAGCACTGTGGATCGAGCCAGTCGCGCCGACGCCCAGGTTATCGCCGCCGGTAGAGGATATGGCCGCGCATGTCTTGCGGGCGCGCTCGCCGCCGAAAGCGCGGACATCATTGTTTTCATGGACGGTGACGGCGCTGACGATCCTGGCGCCATCGCGGACATGGTCGCACCAATCCGTTCCGGTGATTACGACTTCACCATTGGCTCGCGTGCGCGGGGCAAGCGAGAACCAGGCAGCATGGCCTATCACCAGATTCTCGCCGGCTTGTTCGCCGGCTGGCTGATATGGCTGCTCTATGGCGTGCGCTTTACCGACATGTGCGCGCTGCGCGCCATCCGCCGCGATACGCTGCTCGCACTTGGCATGCGGGAACTCACTTATGGCTGGAATCTCGAAATGCAGATGCGGGTCGCCCGCGCAGGGTTTCGCGTGTTGGAAGTGCCGGTCCCGTATCGGCGCCGCGTCGGCGGTGAATCAAAAGTAGCCGGCAGTCTGCGAGGGACAATCGTTGCGGGGTTTCGGATCATGACGACATTCATGCGCATTGCATTCGAGCCCGCGCACAAACGCAGCTTAGGCTAATGTCGGATTAAGTAGCATTGGATCAGACCGTAGCGCCATTCGTCATCTGCGCGAGTGGGTGCGGCGATCGAAGCCATTCGTGCCGCATATTACTTATTACTTGCGCTCAACGCGATATTCGTGAAATTTTCGAGCCCTCCAAGGTCAAGTTATACATCAGCCCTTTTTCGTCGAGGATGAACCCGATCACGGGCTTGGTAATCTGGTTGGTGTCGAGCGAGCCGCCAGCGCCAAGCGTGACCAGCGCGACCGATCCGTCGACGCCGACTTTCCAGCCGTCCTTGCGCCTGAAGCTGGCAAGGGAATCCTCGGTCATGAACATGATAACGACCGAGCGTGCTTGCACGCCGAGCTGAAAGCCGACGGATGCCGAAATCGAATTGTAATAGCCGGCAGTCTTGCCTTTAATCCGCAATGCGCCCTCGCCGTACTCGCCGCCAATTCCAATCCCCGCCTTGACGATGGATGGGAATACCAAGACCCCTGCCGCCCGGTTGGCGAGATCACGCGCGCCGTTCACTTTCAAGTAGAGTCGTTTAAGCGTTGCGTTGACGTCGACTTCGATCTCGGCAGCGGACGCTGTTTCGCCGCGTTGCGCCGTTGATGCGATCGCAAGCGCGGATACGATGAGCAGACATATTGCTCGACGTGCAAATATCATGGACATGGAGCTCTCCTTAAACCTCTATTCGCTGCCGATTTTTACGCGCGGTGTTACGGGTGACAATTTACATGTATAGCACGAGCGGATGATCGACTTCCAAGCCGACATGTTTCCAAGGCGGCATGGTGAGATTCGCAGCGAAGATGATCCGCCATTCAACTTTTTGCGCCGCACACGTTATGCAGCCAAATCGAGCTTGCTCGCGACCGTCGCATCGGCGTTGAGCCGGTAGATCATCGGCACGCCGGTGCCGAGTTCGCGCTTGACGATCTCGTCGGGCCCGAGCCGGTCGAGCACCATGACCAGCGCGCGCAAGGAATTGCCATGGGCGGAGAGCAGCACGCGCTCGCCGCGCAGCACGCGCGGCAGAATTTCCTGCAGGTAGTAGGGCAACACGCGCGCGGTGGTATCCCTGAGGCTTTCGCCGCCGGGGGGCGCGACATCATAGGAGCGGCGCCAGAGCGCAACCTGCTCGGCGCCCCATTTCGCCCGCGCATCGTCCTTGTTGAGGCCGGAGAGATCGCCGTAGTCACGCTCATTGAGCGCCTGGTTCTTGATGACGGGAATGTTCTGCTGCCCCAGCTCCTCGAGCATGAGATCGAGCGTGCGCTGCGCACGCACGAGCGCCGAAGTGTAGCCGACGTCGAATTTCAGCCCTTGGCCTTTCAGCTTGCGGCCGGCGGCGCGCGCCTCCGCGATGCCGGCCTCGGTGAGATCGACATCGCGCCAGCCGGTGAACAGGTTTTTCTTGTTCCAGTCGCTTTCGCCGTGGCGCACCAGCACAAGGAGACGGTCGGTCATTGCTTTATTCCTGGTGTTTGAACCGTCACCCTGAGGCGCGAGCGAAGCGAGCCTCGAAGGGTGGCGGCCCGTCATCCTTCGAGGCCCTCGCTACGCTCGGGCGCCTCAGGATGACGGATAGAGTCAGAAATCTTTCAGACCTAGTACGTCAGCCATCGAATAGAGCCCCGGCGCTTTTCCGCGCGCCCAGAGCGCGGCGTGCAGCGCGCCGCGCGCAAAGATCATGCGGTCCTCGGCCTTATGCACCAATTCGATGCGCTCAGCGTATCCAGCGAAGATCACGCTATGCTCGCCGGTCACCGTGCCGCCGCGCAGCGTCGCGAATCCAATGTCGCCGGGCTTGCGCGCGCCGGTATGGCCATCGCGGCTCTTGACCGCGCGCCTGTCGAGATTGATGCCGCGGCCTTCCGCCGCCGCGCGGCCGAGCATAAGTGCAGTGCCGGAGGGCGCGTCGACCTTCTTGTTGTGGTGCATCTCCAGGATTTCGATGTCGAAATCTTCGCCCAATGTCATCGCTACGCGCTTGGCAAGCGCCGCAAGCATATTGACGCCGAGGCTCATGTTGCCGGATTTGACGATTACGGCATTCTTTGCCGCCGCTTTGATCTTGACCTCGTCTTCGGGGAGAAGACCGGTGGTGCCGAGCACATGCACCTTGCCGCTTGCGAGCGCGGCAAGCGCGACGCTCGCCTGGGGCGTGGTGAAGTCGATGATGCCGTCGGCCTTGGGCAGAAGCGGCCCGGCATCGGCGACGAGTGCGAAGCCGTTCTTGGGCAGGCCCGCCAGCATGCCGGAATCCTGGCCCAGCAGCGGAGAGCGCGCGTCCTCGATCGCGCCCGCGAGCGCAAGCCCCTTGGTTTCGGCGATCGCCTTGACCAGCGTGCGCCCCATGCGCCCGCCGGCGCCGGCGATGATCAGCCGCATGTCAGGCATGGATTGATCTCCAAGACTTGAAGGCAGCGCTATAGCGGGACTATCCGCGCTTGTCAGCGGTCTTTAGGGTTGCGGGCCGTCGTAGCCCTCGACCAGCACAAAGTCGGCAGAGGCCGCGGGCTTGCGGATTTTGATCGCCTGCTGATAGGCGGGGGAATTATAGCAAGCCACCGCCGCCTCGTAGCTCGGGAATTCCACAATCACATTGCGCGAGCGAACGGTGCCTTCCACACATTCGCACTTTCCGCCGCGCGCGAGGAATCGGGCACCGTATTGCTTGAGCGGTGCGGCATTGGCAACCTGATAGGCCTTGAGACCTTCCGGGTTGCTCACATCAAGACGACCGATCCAATAGCCTTTGGGCATGTTGTCCTCCGATCATTGTTTCGTAGATGCAACGATCTCGGCAACGATGGCCTCGGCGGCAGCTTTGGGATCGTGCGCCGCCAATATCGGCCTGCCGACAACAAGGTAGTCGGCGCCGGCGGCGATGGCGGAAGATGGAGTCATGGTCCGCTTCTGATCGTCGCGGTCGGTGCCCGCGGGCCGGATGCCCGGCGTCACCAGCACCATGCGCGAGCCTACGATGGGACGCAGACTGGCCGCCTCGGCACCCGAACATACCAGCCCATCGACGCCGATGTCGTGCGCCTGCGCCGCCCGCTCGGCGACAAGTTCCGGGACCGTAAAATCATAGCCCGCCGCCGCGAGGTCGGCGTCGTCGTAGGAGGTTAGCACGGTGACCGCGAGAATGCGCAGGTTCGTGTCCGCGCGCGCGTCGACCGCCGCGTGCATGGTCTGCGGATAGGCGTGCACGGTGAGGAAGGTCGCGCCCAGGCGCGCGATGCTCTCCACGCCCTTGGCTATTGTATTGCCGATGTCGTGCAGCTTGAAGTCGACGAACACCCGTTTGCCGGCGCCTGCGAGCTTTTGCGCGAGCGTGAGCCCGCCGGCAAAGCCCAGCTGATAGCCGATCTTGTAGAACGAAACCGAGTCGCCAAGCTTGCCGGTCATCGCTTCCGCTTCGGCGACGGAAGGAAGATCGAGCGCCAGGATCAACCGTTCGCGCGGGGGAATCGTCATGCCAGCTCCATCATCATGCCAGCTCCTGTGCCATTTCGATCAGCCGCTGCACGACACGCAAGAGCTCGGCCTTTGCGCGCTCGTCCTTGAGCTCGTCCATCTCGTCGAACGCTTCACTCGCGCGCGCAAGCGCGATCTGCTCCGGAATGACCAGCGCGCCGGCGCCGATTTCAAGCACCTGGCGCAACGCGAGTAATGCGTATATTCCGCCGGTGCTGCGATCGGAGGCCGCGGCGAGCGCAAACACACGATTTAAGTAGGCGGCAAGCGGCGGCTCGTTGCGCTCGCGCACGCGCGAGATCCAATCAAGCGTGTTCTTGAGCAGCGGCGGGATTGAGGCGTTGTATTCCGGGGTCACAATCAAGATGCCCTGATGAGTCATCATGAACCGTTTGAGTTTGAGCGCATTCTCGGGCGGGCCGGAATTGGCTTCGAGTTCACCGTCATAGAGCGGCATCGGATAATCGAGCAATGAAATCCAGGTGACCTCGGCGCCGGCTTGGAGCAATTCCTTGACCGCGCGTGCGGCAAGACGGCCGTTGAACGAGCCGGTGCGCAGCGAGCCAGCAAAGACCAGGATTTTAGGTAGCATCGGTGGTCCCAAACGGTCCCCTCCTCATAGCACAATGTATTCCGTCATTCCGGGACGGCGCCAACGGGTCCGCGCATCGCAGCCAAGTGTACGCAGGCTGCGCCTGCTATGGCGCGGCCTGATGACAGGCTCCGCGCCGAACCCGGAAGCCCGAAGAGTATTCTATGTTGCTGGATTTCGGGTTCGCGAGCTTTGCTCGCGCCCCCGGAATGACAAGAGGGTATCAGCGCCGGCGATAGATCCATACGCGCGCCGGCGGTAAATTCATCCAGATGCGCTCGGAGAATTCCGCGGCCACGCCATTTGCCGGCTTGGTCGGGATCGGCGATCCCACCATCGCGTAAGTGAACTGAACGAAAGGCGCGCCCGGCAACATCAGGTGAAAGGCATCCGCAATCAACCGCAGCCGCTGCCGCAGCGGCTTGGTGACCAAGGGGAGCCCTGAGACCACCGCCGCCGCCGGCTGGCGCAAGAAATCACCGAGCATGCGGCGCAGACCATAGGCATCACCCTGCACGACGGTCGCCTCCGGATAGCGCGAGCGCAGCAGGCGGCAAAAGACGGGATTGAATTCGACCAGCACCAGGCGGCCGGGATCGATCCCCTGCTCCACCAGCGCCTCGGTCACCGCTCCGGTGCCGGGGCCAAGCTCGATCACCGGCCCCTCCACTTGTGGATCGACATAGCGCGCCATGGTGCGCGCAAGCACCTTGCCGGAAGGCATCACCGCGCCGGTCGCTAATGGCTTCTCCAGCCAAGAGCGGATGAACTGCACCTCATCGAGGCGCAAGCTCTTCTTCGCGACGCTAACGGAGGATTGTAACCGCATATGAAAACGAACACTGCCCCACTGAGAACTGCCGCCCAGTTCACAAGAGTCACCGGTATAGGGACCAAATGCAAGGGTCAAGCCGCAGATCAAGGCGACTCGGCGCCGGTGCCAAAAAATTCCTTGACTTTGGCAAAAAAGCTCGCCGATTCAGGGTGGGTCTCCTGGGATGAGAGCTTTTCGAACTCCGCCAGCAGCTCACGCTGTTTCTTGGTGAGGTTCTGCGGCGTCTCGACGATTACCTGCACGTACATGTCGCCGGTCTGCTTGGTGCGCAGCACCGGCATGCCCTTGCCCGCCAGGCGGAAGCGTCGTCCGGCCTGGGTGCCATGGGGCACCTTCACGCGGCTCTTGCCGCCGTCGATGCAAGGCACTTCAACCTCGCCGCCGAGCGCCGCCTTCACCATCGAAATGGGAACACGGCAATGCAGGTCCGCGCCATCGCGCTGGAAAAAGGCATGCCCGCTCATGCTGAGAAAAATGTAGAGGTCGCCCGCAGGTCCGCCGCGCACGCCGGCTTCTCCTTCGCCGGCCAACCGGATGCGCGTGCCGTCCTCGACACCCGCCGGGATGTTGACCGAGAGCGTGCGCTCGCGCGTCACGCGTCCGGCGCCCGAACATGAGGCGCATGGAGTGTCGATCACCTGGCCGCGGCCGTGACAGGTGGGGCAGGTGCGCTCCAGCGTGAAGAAACCTTGGGTCTGGCGAATCTTGCCATGGCCGCCGCAGCTGGCGCAGGCCTTGGGCTTGGTGCCAGGCTTGGCGCCATTGCCGGAACACACCTCGCAAGTGACTGACGTCGGCAGCCGCACTTGCGCGGTCTTGCCGGCAAACGCCTCCTCCAGAGTGATTTCCATATTATAGCGCAAGTCGGTGCCGCGCTCGCGCCCGCCGTCGCGGCGGCCGCGGCCCATGCCGAAGAGATCATCGAAGATGTTGGAGAAGGTGGAGGCGAAGTCGTCGCCGAATCCGTGTCCCGAATTTCCGCCCGTGCCGTGCTCGAACGCAGCATGTCCAAAACGATCGTAGGCCGCGCGCTTATCGGCGTCTTTCAGAATGTCGTAGGCTTCGTTGATCTCCTTGAAGCGATGCTCGCAATCGTTGTCACCGGGATTGCGGTCGGGGTGGTGCAGCATGGCGAGCTTGCGGAATGCCGCCTTCATGTCGGCTTCGCTGGCGCCGCGCTGCACTCCCAGAATTTCATAATAGTCGCGCTTGCCCATCAGCCCCACCCTAAAACATCAGTTGTTTCATGGAGTTAGGATGACTGGCGGCGGCTCGAAGGGCGCGGGCAAAACAAAGGCCACCATCCTTCGAGACGCATTGCGCGCTCATCAGGATGGGGGCCATATCTAGGCTCCGCGCTGCGTTAAGCCGATTTCTTGTTTTTCTTGTCGTCATCGACCTCGGTAAACTCCGCGTCGACGACGTCCTCCTTCTTGCCCGGCTCGCCGGCCGCCGCGCTTGGACCTGAGCCTGGGCCCTGATCACCGGGGCCAGCGCTGGAGCCTTCCTGGGCCTGTTTGTACATCGCCTCGCCGAGCTTCATCGAAGCTTGCGCCAGCGTGTTGGTCTTGGACGTGATCACCTCGGCGTCATCGTTCTTGAGCGCCTCTTTGAGGTCCGCCATGGCGTTCTCAATCGCACGCCGCTCGGCTTCGCCGACTTTAGAGCCGTGCTCTGAGAGCGCCTTGTCGGTGGTATGGATGAGCGCGTCGGCGTGGTTCTTGGCCTCGGCGAGAGCTTTGCGTTTCTTGTCTTCCTCGGCGTGCGCCTCGGCGTCCTTGACCATGCGCTGGATGTCGGCCTCGGAGAGACCGCCGGACGCCTGGATGCGGATCTGCTGCTCCTTGCCGGTGGCCTTGTCTTTCGCCGAGACGTTGACGATGCCGTTGGCGTCAATGTCGAACGTCACTTCGACCTGCGGCACGCCGCGCGGCGCCGGCGGGAGGCCGACGAGATCGAACTGGCCGAGAACTTTGTTATCGCCCGCCATTTCGCGCTCGCCCTGGAATACGCGGATGGTCACTGCGGTCTGATTGTTTTCAGCGGTCGAAAACACCTGAGACTTTTTGGTCGGTATCGTGGTGTTGCGGTCGATAATGCGGGTGAATACGCCGCCCAATGTCTCGATGCCGAGCGAGAGCGGCGTGACGTCGAGCAAGAGCACGTCCTTGACGTCGCCCTGCAGCACGCCGGCCTGGATGGCGGCGCCGACGGCGACCACTTCATCCGGATTGACGCCCTTGTGCGGTTCGCGGCCAAAGAATTGCTTCACCACTTCTTGGATCTTCGGCATGCGCGTCATGCCGCCCACCAGCACCACTTCGTCGATGTTGCCGGCGGAGAGGCCGGCGTCTTTCAACGCGAGCCGGCAGGGCTCGATGGTCTTTTGCACGAAGTCGTCGACCAGCGCCTCGAACTTGGCGCGGGTGAGCTTCATGGTCAGATGTTTGGGGCCGCTTGCGTCCGCGGTGATGAACGGCAGGTTGATTTCAGTCTGCGTGGTGGAGGAGAGTTCGATCTTGGCCTTCTCGGCGGCCTCTTTAAGCCGCTGCAGCGCAAGCTTGTCGCGGCGCAGATCAATGCCCTGCTCCTTCTGGAACTCGTCGGCGAGATAGCTCACCAGGCGCATGTCGAAGTCTTCGCCACCCAGGAACGTGTCGCCGTTGGTGGATTTAACCTCGAACACGCCGTCACCGATTTCGAGGATGGAAATGTCGAACGTGCCGCCGCCCAGGTCGTAGACGGCGATCGTGCCCGATCCGCGTTTCTCAAGCCCATAGGCGAGCGCGGCTGCAGTCGGTTCGTTGATGATGCGCAGCACTTCCAGGCCGGCGATCTTGCCGGCGTCCTTGGTGGCCTGGCGCTGGGCGTCGTTGAAATAGGCCGGAACGGTGATGACTGCCTGTTCGACCTTTTGCCCGAGATGGGCTTCGGCGGTCTCCTTCATCTTTTGCAGAATGAAGGCGGAAATCTGCGAGGGCGAATAGCTCTTGCCATCGGCCTCGACCCAGGCGTCGCCGTTACTGGCGCGCATTATCTTGTAAGGGACGAGCTTCTTGTCTTTTTCCACCATCGGATCGTCGTAGCGACGGCCGATCAGGCGCTTGACCGCGAAAATCGTACGCTCGGGATTGGTCACCGCCTGGCGCTTGGCCGACTGGCCGACGAGGCGTTCACCGTCATCGGTGACGGCGACAATCGAGGGCGTGGTGCGCATGCCTTCCGCGTTCTCGATCACGCGGGGTGCCTTGCCGTCCATCACCGCAACGCAGGAATTGGTCGTTCCGAGGTCAATGCCGATGACCTTGCCCATGGTGTTACCTTTCTTTCACAGCAGGTCGGCCAGGCCCCTTGCGGCACCCGGGAAGTGTTCTCTGCAGCCCAGCTGCGAAGCCCCTCGTCCGACCCCTTAAAAAACTAGTTCCACACCGCTCCCAACGGCGTTCCTGGCTCATATAGGAGGGTATGGTGAGCCTGCAAGGACTTGACGGGTGAGTTTCGAATGTCACGGTCGCGGGCCTGTTGCTGGTTAATCGAATCCTTAGCGACCGGCGCTTATCAGGGGGCGGCCGAACCGGAATTGTCGTTCGCGGGCGGCTCCGCTTTTGCCTCGCTCTTGGCTCCGCTCTTGGCGATAGCGACCAGCGCCGGGCGCAGCACCCGGTCGCCGATCAGGTAGCCGGCTTGCATCACCTGGACCACGTGGCCAGCGGGCACCGACGCGTCGGGTACTTCGAACATGGCTTGATGGTGGTTGGGATCGAATTTCTGGCCGATCGGCTCGAGCTTCTTCACCCCATGCTTTTCCAGCACGTTCAAGAGTTCGCGCTCGGTCAACTCGACCCCATCGAGCAGCGCCTTGATGCCGGCATCCGCCTGCTCGCGCAGTTCCGTGTCCAGCGCACTGAGCGCGCGATGCATGTTGTCCGCAACATTTAGGATGTCGCGCGCGAATGTGGAGATGCCATAGAGCCGCGCGTCGGCCACTTCGCGCTCGGTGCGCCGGCGCAGATTCTCCATTTCGGCGAGCGCGCGCAGGAGCTTGTCCTTTAACGAGGCGGTCTCCTGCAATGCGGCCGCTAATGGATCGATATTCGGAGTGGCACTAGCCTCTTGCGGGGCGGCCTGCTCTTCGGTCTGGGATGCAGCCGTGTCGGGGCGGGCACTCGTGTCCGTCATCCTGATTTTCCCATTTGTATATTGTCACACCGGATATCAGGGTTTAGCGGACAAAAATCAAGGTGGCGGGCTCAACCGCCCAGCAGCTTGCCGACCACCTTGGCGGTGTAATCGACCATCGGAATAACACGGGCATAGTTGAGACGGGTCGGTCCGATCACCCCGATGACGCCGACGATGCGGCCGGCGCGGTCATGATAGGGCGCGATGATGGTGGAGGAGCCGGAGAGCGAAAACAGCTTGTTCTCCGAGCCGATGAAGATGCGCACGCCCTCGGCACTTTCCGCCCGGCCGAGCAGATCGACCACCTCGCGCCGGGTTTCGAGATCGTCGAACAGGAGCCGCACGCGTTCAAGGTCTTCGAGCGCATGGAGATCGTCGAGCAGATGGGCCTGGCCGCGCACAATCAGCCGGCGCTCATCGCTCGCGCCGCCCGACCAGCTCGCAAGCCCGGCCTCGACGATTTTTTGCGTGAGCACATCGAGCTCGGCGCGGCCAGCGTCCAAGGCGCGTTCAATCTCGACCTTGGCCTCGAAGAGAGTCCTGCCGCGGATGCGCGCGTTGAGGAAATTCGTCGCCTCGGTGAGCGCCGAGGTCGGTAGCCCGATCGGCAACTGAACGACGCGGTTTTCGACCTGGCCATCCTCGGCAACGAGCACGACCAGCGCGCGTTCCGGCTCCAGGCGAACGAATTCGATATGCTTGAGCCGCACGTTGGTCTTGTCGGTCAGCACGACACCGGCGGCGCGCGTAAGGCCGGAAAGCAGTCCAGACGCTTCGGCCAGCACGCTGTCGACGGACTTGCCGGCGCCGGCGACCTGCGCCTCGATCTGCTTGCGATCGTTCTCGTTCAGATCGCCGATCTGCATGAGTGCATCGACGAAGAAACGCAGGCCCAGTTCCGTCGGCAACCGGCCGGCAGACGTGTGGGGGGCGTAGATCAAACCAAGCTGTTCGAGGTCCGCCATTACGTTGCGCACGGAGGCGGGCGAGAGCGGGGTCGTGATCAGGCGCGAGAGATTGCGCGAGCCGACCGGCTCGCCGGTCGCAAGATAGCTCTCGACGATCTGCCGGAAGATCTCGCGCGAGCGCTCGTTGAGCTGCGCGAGGCTTACCTGGTTTGCACCGATCGGGACATCTTGCGACACAGTGGGGGAACTCCGTTCACCGCAGGTGGAGAATTGTCCAATCGGACGAATGAGTCAAAGCCGGATAATCCCCAACACAACAGTCCCAAGTTCGACATGACCGGTATCTTAGGCGCGCGGCGCGTTGGAAAATCCATAGAGCCGCGCCGGGTTATCGACCAGAATGCGCCGACGCGTTGCGGCGTCGGGCGTCCATCGCTGGAACAGATCGAACAGGCGGCCTGCGTCCGGCATCTCGCCTTCGATCCGCGGGTGCGGCCAGTCGCTTCCCCAAATCAGGCGCTCCGGGTTCGCGCGCACGAGCGCTTCGTGGAAGGGTCGCACGTCGGGATAATCGGGCGCGCGACGAGAGAGCCGGTGAGCGCCTGAAAGCTTGACCCAGCACAGCCCGTCGCCGAGGAGACGCAAAAGGCTTTGGAAACCGGGGGTCGCTGTGCCGGCGGCGGCGGCGGTGCGGCCCATGTGATCAATCACCACTGGCAGGCCGAGTTTTTTCAGAACCGGGATTGTGTCCGGCAAATCTTTCACATCGATCCAGAGCTGCAGATGCCAGTCGAGCTCTTTCATCTGCGGGGCGAGCGCGTGCGCGACATCGAGCGCGATGCCGCCGCGGTAATGCAATTGCCCGTCACGAAAGAAGTGGTTGAAGCGCAAGCCGCGTACGCCAGTTAAGGCCCAACGGCGTAGTTCGGCCGCCGGCACCTTTTCGTCGGCAACCGCAACACTGCGTAATCGTTCGGGATGCAGGGTAAGCGCATCGAGCATCGCCGAATTGTCGCGGCCGTGCGCGCTGCCTTGCACCAGCGCGCCGCGCGCAAAGCCGACGGTGTCCAGCATCCTTAAATATTTTTCGAGCGGCGCATCGGGCGGCGTGTAGCTGCGATCGCCGGCGTAGGGAAAGCGCGCGGCCGGGCCGAACACATGGGCGTGGGTGTCGCACGCGTCTGGCGGGGGTGGGGTATTAGGCCGGCTCGGCTCACGCGGCGCTGGGCAGGAGGGGATCATCGGTGCCTAATTCTCCGGTAAATTCTTGGGGTCTCTTGGGGTCTCTTGGGCTCAATGGCCATCGCACGAACGATCAAATCTGTTATGGTATTTTAGCGCAGGTCAATAAAGCATCGGCGGATGCGAGGCCGCCACGCCGAAGACAATATCCTCGCTGTGAAACAGGGAGGTATGACGCATGAAATTTTTATTGCATATTTTTGTTGCCATTTGCGCGCCGCTCCTGAGCATTGCGGCAAATGCCCAGGGCTACCCCAACAAGTCGATCACGATCATCGTGCCATTTGGCCCCGGAAGCGGCACCGACACGATTACGCGTATCATCGCGCAACATCTCGGGACCGCGCTCAACCAGAGCATCGTGATCGAGAACAAGGCCGGCGCGAACGGAGCCATTGCGGGTATTCAAGTCGCGCGCGCAGCGCCGGATGGTTATACGTTGTTCATGAGCACCAATTCGCCGCATTCGGCCGCTCCTAGTCTCAACAAAAATTTGCCCTACGATCCGGTAAAGGACTTCGCGCCGATCTCGCGCGTTGGAAGCTTCACGCTCATGCTGGCGGTGCATGCAAATACCCCGGCAAAATCTATTCCGGAACTCGTCGGCTACGCCAAGGCCAATCCGGGCAAGCTGTCCTATGCCACCGGCAATACCGCTGGCATCCTCGCTGGTGCAACTTTCGTGAAGTGGGCCGGCATTGACATTGTGCATGTCCCATACAAGACGGTGCCGCCGGCTCTCAATGACGTGCTCGGCGGCCGGATACCAATGATGTTCATCGATCTGAGTCCCGCGCTACCGCACTTCAACGCCGGGACCCTGCGCCCCCTCGCCAGCACGCGGCTGCAGCGCAGCACGTTGCTGCCCGAGGTTCCTACGTTGCACGAATCGGGCATCGCGAACTTGGAGGTCGACGCCTGGGCCGGGTTGTTCGCGCCCGCCAATACGCCGCCCGAGGTCGTCAGCCGGCTCAATGCCGAGGTGCGAAAAATCTTGGCCAACCCGCAGGTGAAAGAGCAGATCGCAAAAGTTGGATTTGAAACTTTCAGCAGTACGCCGGAGGAGCTGGGCGATTTCGTCAAGGTCCAATTGACCAAATGGACCAAGATGATCAAGGACGCCGGTATCGATCCGGAGTGACATCGGAATTGTCGTCGCCCCTTGTCGGTCCCCTCCCCGCCTCCTAAAAGCATGGCTGGAATCCAAGGAGATCGCCATGCGGCCGAGCCGCCGACAGCCCGACGAGTTGCGCGCCGTTTCGCTCGAGCGCGGCGTGGTGAAATACGCCGAAGGCTCATGCTTCGTGAAGTTCGGCGACACCCATGTGCTGGTGACGGCGACGCTTGAGGACAGGTTGCCGCCTTGGCTCAAGGGCCAGGCGCGCGGCTGGATCACGGCCGAATATGGCATGCTGCCGCGCGCCACATTGGAGCGCACCCGGCGCGAGGCATCGGTCGGCAAGCAAAATGGCCGCACCGTCGAAATCCAGCGCCTGATCGGGCGCAGCCTGCGCACGGTGGTCGATCTCGTATCGCTCGGCGAGCGGCAGATCACCATCGACTGCGACGTGATCCAGGCCGACGGCGGCACGCGCACCGCCGCCATCACCGGAGCGTGGGTCGCACTGCATGACTGCGTGCGTTGGATGAAAACGCGCGAGATGATCAAAGGTGATCCGCTGCGCGACCATGTGGCCGCGATCTCCTGCGGGATATGCGAGCATGTGGCGGTGCTCGATCTCGACTATGCAGAGGATTCGGAAGCCGACACCGACGCCAATTTCGTCATGACCGGCCAGGGCAACATTGTCGAGGTGCAGGGCACGGCGGAAAAGACGCCGTTCACGGAGGAGCAATTCCTCGGGCTGCTCGCGCTGGCGCGCCGCGGCATCGGGAAGCTGGTCGATCTGCAGAAAATGGCGGTGATGTGAGCGCCGATCCCGCAACACCCACAAGCACGGCTCAGCATCGATTGATCACTGGGCGGCTGGTGATCGCCACGCACAATCCGGGCAAGCTCGCCGAGATGCGAGAATTGCTCGCAGGCTACGGCATCGAAGCGGTGTCGGCGAGCGAGCTTGGGCTGGCGGAGCCGAATGAGACCGGCGCGACTTTTCGCGCAAACGCGCGGATCAAGGCGCAAGCCGCCGCCCAAGCCAGCAGTCAGGCGGCGTTTGCCGACGATTCCGGACTTGCAGCCGATGCATTAGGCGGCGAGCCCGGCATTCACTCGGCGCGCTGGGCGGGAGCGGGCAAGGATTTTGCGATCGCCATGGAAACAGTCGAAGCGAAACTGCGCGAGCGCGGCGCCGCCACGGCGGCCGAGCGGCGTGCGCATTTTGTCTCTGCGCTATGCGTGGCCTGGCCCGACGGCCATGTGGAGGAATTCGAGGCGCAGGTCCACGGCACGCTGGTATGGCCGCCGCGCGGGACGAAAGGTTTTGGCTACGATCCCATGTTCCTGCCCGATGGCCATGCGCGTACCTTCGGCGAGATGGAGAGCGCGGAGAAGCACGGCCTGCCGCCGCGCGGTAGAGGTTTGTCGCATCGCGCGCGCGCGTTTCTCACATTGGCGGAGGCCTGTCTTATGCACGCAGCGCGCCCGGAAAGGAATACATGAGCCCCCTCCCCAACCCTCCCCCGCAAGCGGGAGAACAGCTCAGCAGCGCCTTCGGCGTCTACGTGCATTGGCCGTTCTGCCTCTCGAAATGCCCCTATTGCGACTTCAACAGCCACGTGCGCCATGCCGCCGTTGACGAGGCGCGCTTCCTACGCGCGTTCGTGGCCGAGATCGCGACCACCGCCGAGCGCGTTCCCGGACGCATGGTCTCGTCGATATTCTTAGGCGGCGGCACGCCGTCGCTGATGCAGGCCCAGACCGTGGGCGCCATACTCGACGCCATCGGCAGGCACTGGAGCGTCGCGCCCGATGTGGAGGTCACGCTCGAAGCCAATCCATCGAGCGTGGAAGCGACGCGGTTTCGCGGCTATCGCGCGGCCGGCGTCAACCGGGTCTCGCTCGGCGTGCAGGCGCTTGACGATGGCGCGCTCAAGGCGCTCGGCCGATTGCATAGCGCGCGCGAGGCGCTCGACGCGGTGGCGATTGCGCGCGCGACGTTCGAGCGTTATTCGTTCGATCTGATCTACGCGCGGCCCGATCAGACGCCCGCGACCTGGAAGCCGGAACTGTCGCGCGCGCTTTCCGAAGCGGGCGAGCATCTCTCGCTCTATCAATTGACCATCGAGGCCGATACGCCGTTCTTTACTCTGCACGCCAGCGGCAAGCTGGTCATTCCCGATGAAGATACCGCGCGCGAGCTCTACGACACCACGCAGGAACTGTGCGCGCGCGCAGGACTTCCGGGCTACGAGGTTTCCAACCACGCGCGGGCGGGCGGCGAGTGCCGGCATAATCTCGTCTACTGGCGCACGCACGAATACGCCGGCATCGGACCGGGCGCGCATGGCCGGATCGACATCGCGGGGCAGCGCCACGCCACCGCGACGGAGCGGCGGCCGGAGGCCTGGCTGATGCAAGTGGAAGCGCAGGGCCATGGACTGGTGACCGACGACGTGCTGCTACGCGAGGAGCGGGCGGACGAATTTCTGCTGATGGGATTGCGGCTCTCAGAAGGCGTCGACCTTGCGCGTTATGCCATGATCGCAGGCAAGCCGCTCGATCCGCTGCAAATCGGCAAGCTCGCGGAGCTGGGCTTCATCGCAACCGACGGCGCGGGGCGGTTGCGGGTCACGCAAGCCGGTTTCCCGGTGCTCGATGCGGTGGTCGCGGATTTGGCGGCGTGAAAGCGTGCGGATCAGCAAGATTGGCCCGGCCAAACTTTGATTAGGCCAGTCGGGACGCTTGCAGGCTTGAAGTCAAATGGGGCAATGCCAGCAACACTTCCAGGATTGTGCGCGAGGTCCATTGGCACTTCGCGTCGCCGCGCACTCCGTCCGCTTCCAGAGCATAGCGGCGGTTGTCGGTTGCTTCATGTATCGGCAGCGCGAGGCAGCCCGACTTAGCGCCCGGCCGCGAAGGCGCGCGGGGCCTGGCTGATGATCTCGCCGCCGGCGGTCGAGACGCGCATGACCGCCAGGCCGCGCTCGTTGGTGCCGTCGGGACGGAAGCGAAAAATACCGTCGACGCCGGCAAAGCCCGCGCTGCTGGCCAGCACTTCGGTAGCGAACCGCCGTTCGCCTTGCGTCTTGGCCAAAGCAATGACCAGCGTGACCGCGTCATAGGCAAGCGTCGCCGCGCGCGCCGGATCGGAATTGAAGCGGGTGCGGTAGCGGCCGGAGAAATTACGAAAGCCGGCGGTGTCGGGGGCGGCATACCAGGCGCCCTGCAACGCGGGATCGGCGAAGGTGCGCGTATCGTCCCACAGGCCGGTGCCGAGAAGCTGCAGCCGCTTGAGATTGACTCCGCTCGCGCTCAAGGCCTTGACCACCGCGGGGACGGCGTCACTGCCATCAGGAATGAAGATCGCGTCGACCCGGCTTGCCGCCTGCGCGACGGTGCGGACCGAAGCCTGCAATTTGGCGGTATCGAGCGGATAGCGTTCGAGCGCGACGATACGGCCGCCATGGCGTGGGACAATCTGCTTGAACGCCGCCTCGACCACGGTGCCATAGGCATTGTCGGGAAGCAGCGCCGCGAACGAGCGTTTGCCGTTGGCGGCGGCAAATCCGACGATGCGATCCACGTCGGATTCCGGCAGGAAGCTCAGCAGATACACTCCGCTGGCGGCGACATCGGCGTTGGTGGAGAAGGCGATGACCGGCACGCCCTTGCCGCGCGCGAGCGCGGCGACGCTCCCGACCGAATGTCCGAACAGCGGCCCGAGAATGAGTTCGGCCCCTTCATCGAGGGCCTGTTGCGCCGCCTGCTGCGAGCCTTGCGCGGTGCCGCCATCGTCCTTGACCAGCAACTTGATGTTTTGTCCGTCGCGCTCCGCGATCGCCATTTCGGCGGCATTTTTCAGGGATTGCGCGGCGGCGCCGGCGTTGCCGGTGGCCGACAACGGCAGGATCAAACCAATCTTGATCTGGCCGGTGCCAATCTCGCTCGCGGAGGGCGACGCGGGCGGTGTTTCACCGGGCGGCTTGTCGCCGAACAGACTCCCGGGCATGCCCGAACACGCCGTAAGCCATCCCATCGCCGCAAGCATGAGGGCGACGCGCCACGTGCGGCGCGGGCTCACAGATCGCAATCGTGCTGCTAGCCGCCGGACCATGGCCAGTCTCCTCGACGCCGACATACTAACGTCGACGTTAGACCATGATCCGATTCAATTGAATCGGATCATGGTCTAGTTTATTGTTTGAGCATGATCTTTTCCGAAAACCGGTTCCCACTTTTCGGGATCATGCTCTAGTGTCCCGAATCCGAAGTTCGCCTGAATTCACAGCGCCAGCGTAAGCGAACTTCGGATTCAAAGGGACACTATCAATGTACAATTCTAGTGTGGTTTTGGTTCAGAAGTTCCCTTGACGGACTCAGCCGCGGGGATGAAGGGAACTCCTGAACCACCACACTAGCCCACGCCGATAATCTGGCATATTGTCGGTGAATAGTTAACTAAATGAAAAGGATAACGAATTTGCCGGCGCCCGATGACGCCATGCCTGCGCGCGGCTAAAGTGCGAGCATGCAGGAAAGCGACCAAGCCTCGTCCGCCGGCCGACCGGGGCGTAGAAGCCGCGGCGATCGGCATTACGTGCTCGCCGGGAATGAGGTCGAAGCTCCGGCGCTGGCGAGCGGGCTGCATCTTGTCGCCACTCCGATCGGCAACTTGCGGGACATAACCTTGCGCGCGCTCGAAGTGCTCGCGAGCGCCGATGTGATCGCCTGCGAGGATACGCGAGTGACGCGCAAGCTGCTCGATCACTATGGCATCGCGACGCCGATGACACCCTATCATGAACATAATGCAGCCTCCGCACGGCCAAAGCTGCTGGCGCGGCTAGCGGCCGGGCAAGCCATCGCACTGGTGTCGGACGCGGGCACGCCACTCATTTCCGATCCCGGTTATAAGCTTGTGCGCGCGGCGCGCGATGCCGGTCATCATTTGACGCCATTGCCCGGAGCATCGGCGGCGCTGGCGGCATTGATCGTCACCGGGTTGCCGACCGACCGGTTTTTCTTCGAAGGGTTCCTGCCGGCCAAGGAGGGGCAGCGCCGCACGCGCATTGCGGAGCTGGCGCACATTCCGGCTTCGCTGGTGTTGTTCGAGACGGGTCCGCGGCTTGCGCGCGCGCTTTCCGATCTGGCCGCGGGTTTGGGCGCGCGCGAGGCTGCGGTTTGCCGCGAACTGACCAAGCTGTACGAGGAAGTACGGCGCGGCGAGCTTGCAGCGCTGGCGCGCGACTATGCCAGCGAGACGCCGCCGCGGGGCGAGATCGTCGTCATCATCGCGCCGCCGGCGGCTAAGTCCGGCGAACTCGATGCCGTTGCGCTCGATGCAATGCTGCGCCGCGCACTTCTACGCGCGTCGGTCAAGGACGCCGTCGCCGAAGTCACCGCCGCGACCGGGCAGCCGCGGCGCGAAATCTACCAGCGCGCGCTTGCGCTCAGCGATGAGAACGAAGATGGCGCGGCGCGCTGACGGCCGCGGCCCACCCCGCAAAGAGCCGCGACCGGAACGCCAAGTTGCGTTTCGCCTAGGGCTTTCGGCGGAAAGCCGTGCGGCCGCCTACCTGATCGCCAAAGGCTACCGCATCGTGGCGCGGCGCTGGCGCAGTCCCGTGGGCGAAGTCGATATCGTCGCGCGCCGCAGGCAAGTGCTGGTCTTTGTCGAGGTCAAGGCGCGGGCGCGGCTTGACGACGCGGCCGAGAGCGTGACCGAACGCCAGCAGCGCCGGATCGCAGCGGCCGCGGCGGCCTGGCTCAGTGAACATCCCGACGATGCGATGAGCGATATCCGGTTTGACGCCGTGCTGGTCGCCCCCGGCCGGCTGCCGCGTCACATCGTTGCGGCGTTCGACGCGGAAGGCTGAGACGCGGAGCGGCAGACGTTTTCCAACATGTACCGTCCGGCGCTTATGGGCAGATTGACGATTAGATGTTAAGTCCTCGCATTCGTAGCATATCTTTTCTCCGAGATTCACCATGAAGCTAAACGTCGCGGTGCAGATGGACCCGATCGAGCGGATCAATATCCGCGGCGATTCGACCTTCGCGCTGTTGCTGGAAGCGCAGGCGCGCAAGCACGCACTCAGCTATTACACCCCCGACCGGCTGGCGTTCCTGGGGAAGCGACTGTTCGCCACGGTGCAGCCGCTGCAAGTGCGCGACAAGCCGGGCGACCACTGCACGCTCGGTGAAGGCAAGCGGGTCGAGCTTTCCGTTTTCGACGTCATCCTGATGCGCCAGGACCCGCCGTTCGATCTCGCCTACATCACCGCGACGCATCTGCTCGAGCACGTCCATCCCAAGACGCTGGTGATCAACGACCCGGCGCAGGTGCGCAACGCGCCGGAGAAGGTTTTCGTCACCGAATTTCCCGAGCTGATGCCGCCGACGCTGCTTACGCGCGACCTTGCCGAGATCAAGGCCTTTCGCAAGGAGCACGGCGACATCGTGATGAAACCGCTCTACGGCAAGGGCGGCGAAGCGGTGTTTCGGCTGGCGGTGGAGGATCTCAATTTCGGCTCGCTGTACGATCTGTTCGCAGCCACGTTCCGCGAGCCCTGGGTGGTGCAGAAATTCCTCCCCGCGGTGATGCAGGGCGACAAGCGAATTATCCTGGTCGACGGCGAGTTCGCGGGCGCGGTGAACCGCGTGCCGGCACCGGACGATCTGCGCTCCAACCTGGCGCGCGGCGGCGTGCCGAAGGCGACCGAGCTGACCGCGCGCGAGCGCGAGATTTGCACGACGATCGGACCGGCGTTGCGCGCGCGCGGCCTCTTGTTCGTCGGCATCGATGTGATCGATGGCTTCCTGACCGAGATCAATGTCACCTCGCCGACGGGAATTCGCGCGATCAAGAACCTGGGCGGGCCGGATGTGGCTGCGCTGGTGTGGGACAAAATCGAGGGGAAGCGGCGACGTTGAACTTCTCGTCTGTCATGCTGCGAGTTCTTTGGGGATAGACCTAAGAAAATCGATCGTCACAAGAACTTTTCCGAAAGGTGTGTTTACTTCAACCGTGTTTGATTCACGCGGATCGAATGTGAGATCGATTCCAAATCGGTATTCAACTTGCTGGCCCTGTACACCTTGAACAAGCCAGACCCCCGGTGGCACCGTGAGATTCAGACGAATATCGATGCCATCTGGGTGAGTTTGGCTGGGTTCATATGACCCATCATATTCGACGCCAGCGGTGTCCGACCCAAATACGATGCCGCCGCTAAGCACTATTACTCCGTTACCTTGACCGAATTTCCCTGCAAAGTTTACCGCATACATTCCATCAAGCATGATCGAGTCCTCCTTTTTGAGGCGAGTCATTTCCTGTGCCTGTAACGCTTTGGGCAACGAAGCGAGCAGTCTTAAATAAGCCTGAACTGGACCTGGTACTTCTCGTGCGCCATTGGCCCACAAACTCACCGCTCTTGGTGTCACGCTGACAAGACGCGCCAGATTGACTTGTGAAATGCCTAGATTTTTTAGCGCTTCACGGAAATCTGCTGTGTCCATGATAAACTTATAAACCTTTTGTTCTGTTTTTGCAAGAACTATTTGTACCTTTCTGAGAGGAACATCGTGCGCAAATAATAATCTATCGGCCATAGGCGTAGTTTTGTTTGAGCAATGCTAGTCCCTTTGGACCGGTTGTTCCCTAAACGTTCTTGCGCAGGCCATCGCGCGCTCTACAACATGATCGGCTGCAATCTCTCGCGCTTCTGCCTGATGATCGGCGAGAAGCCGTTGGATCACCCGCTCAAGGCAGTGCAAGCGCTGCAGCGGAAATTGGGGCGCAAGATGCCGCCGCGGGAAGTTCCGGCCGAATCCGCCATCTGCAATCAAAATATCGTCAACGGTGAAGCGATCGACATTCGGATATTCCCGGCGCAGCGGATGTGGCCGCTCGACGGCGGGATGTATCTCGGCACCGGCGACGCCGTGATCACCAAGGATCCCGAGACCGGCCGCATCAATGTCGGCACCTACCGCATGATGATCAAGGGCCCGCGCGAAATCGGCGTCTACACTTCGCCCGGCAAGGACGCCGGCCTCGACCGCGAGAAATACTGGAAGATGGGCAAGCCGATGCCGATCGCGGCGGCGTTCGGCATCGATCCGCTGTTGTTTCTGGTGGCCGCGACCAGCCTGCCGAAGACCGAGAGCGAGTATGAATATTATTCCGGCATCAACGGTGCGCCGATCGATCTCTTCACCAGCGATCTGACCGGCCTGCCGCTGCCGGCGCGCGCGGAAATCATCCTGGAGGGCTTCGTCTATCCGAACGAGACCTTCGCCGAAGGGCCGTTTGGCGAATTCACCGGCTATTACGGCCGGCCGAGCGGCGCCACCCCGTTCATGCGCGTCGAGCGCGTGCGCTATCGCAATAATCCGACGCTCACCTGCGCGCTGATGGCGGAGAACGCCGCCAATGAAGCCGGCCTGTTCTGGGCTTGCCTGCGCGCGGCGGGCATTTGGGCGGACTTGCAGAAATTGGGCGTGCCGGGCGTGCAAGGGGTGTGGTCGATCCCGGAAGCCGCCGGCTGGGGCATCACCGTGGTTTCGATCACGCAGATGTACGCCGGCCATGCCGCGCAGGTGATGGCGCTTGCCGCGCAATGCACGGCGGGCGCCTATTTCGGGAAATATGTGATCGTGGTCGACGATGACATCGATCCGAGCAACGTGCATCAGGTGCTGTGGGCGATGGCGACGCGCTCACGCCCCGCACAATCAATCGATATCCTGCGCGAAACCTGGAGTACGTTTCTCGACCCGAGCCAGAATCCGCCGGAAATCCGCCCCTGGGGATCGAAGTGCCTGATCAACGCCTGCATGGAATATAAGTTCATCAAGAGTTACTCAAAGCGCGCCAAACTCTCGAAGAAAACTTATGACAAAGTGGTCAGCCGCTGGCAGGAGTTGGGATTGAGCGGTTCGGCGCCCGTCATTTCGGTGTTCGAGGACGAGAGCGGGCCGACCAAAACCGATTGAGCGGCGCGCGCCGCTTATACCAACGGCGCTAAGTAATGACCGTCATCCTGAGGTGCTCGGCGCCATAGCAGGCGCAGCCTGCGTACACTTGGCTGCGATGCGCCGAGCCTCGAAGGATGCACGGCCACCAATCTCGGGTTTACCCGAGATTGGCATTTCAAGTGCGCAAGTCGGCTATAGCCGACTTGCGATGCCGTCGCCCACCGATCTCGGGTTTACCCGAGATCGGAATTTGGATGCGCAAGTCGGCCAAGCCCGACTTGCGATGGCTCGCTTCGCTCGCGCCTCAGGGTGACGGGAAAAGTGAGTCATCCATTCTCGCCGTTGGTATTATTTGCAATTCTGATCGGTGTAGCTCCAGGTGATATTGTCCAGCACGATACCCTGCTGACAATAGCTGAGCTTCCGGGTCGGCGTTCCGGTCAAACGGATGGCGCGCTGGCCGATCTCGGGGCGCTGCCTTGCTCCGCTGATGTTGTAGGTCTTGTTGTCCGCCCCGCGCAGCACCATGCAGTTGGCCTCGACGCCGGGCGTCGGGCAGCCGATCACAGTGACCCGTTGCTGCGCATTCGCCAAAACTCCGCTCATGGCCAGCAGCGAAGCGGCGGTAATTCCCGTGCTGATTTTCATTTGCGCTACTCCCCTGGGCGTTTAGCGGCTCGATTGATGGTCGCCGCAACACATGATTAAGCGCCGGTGAATGCCTTTGGTCTGCGTCCAAAAGAAGGCTTTGACTATGCGGCGAGCGCTCAATTCCTGCCGCCAGCGGTATCGCAGGCCGATTTCTTCAAATTCGATCATTTCCATTAGCCTGGCGTCAACCTTGCACTCGAAGCGTCCGCGTATGGGAAGGGGAATGGCAAGATTCAGCGGCCAAAATCACCCTGGAGAATTCCGGGAAATGCAGAATCCGGCGTCAAAGTGGTGGCGCCGAAAACTGCGGAACTTAAGGGACAGGCGTCGATGCGGGGTCGTCCTGACAGCGCGGGCAGACTGCATAAATATATTGGGCTTTCCGGCCGCGTGTTCCTGCACGCGCTGCGCTGGACATTTCTGGCGCTCGGCACGCTCGCGGCCAGCACCGTGCTGTTCCTCTATCTCTATGCGGTCAATGAGACGGTTTACGATCCATCGCTGTTTGCGATCGGCGTCGGCGGCCTGTTCGCCGCCTCATGCGGTGCGATCTTGCTCTTGATCTCCTCGCGGAGCGCGTTGCGCGCTGAGCTCCTGCGCAGCGAAGCGCGCTGCGAGCACTTGGCCGATCAAAATTGGGAGCTGCAGGAGGCTGAGGAGCGGGCGAAGAGCTTGCTTGAGGCGCAAGGCGATCTGATCATGCGGCGCGACGCGGACGGCCGCATTACTTATGCCAATGATGCTTTCTGCGCACTCGCCGGAAGGGCGCAAGCTTCACTGCTCGGCAGCACCACGATGCTCGATGTTATCGAGCAAGGCAAAAGCACGCCGCTCCCGGACGGCACTCGCCTGCACGATCAGAAGATCATGACCGCAGCCGGCGCGCGCTGGGTCGCTTGGCGCGAAGTGATCGTGCGGGTGGAAGCCGACGATTGCACCGAAGTGCAGAGCGTGGGCCGCGACATCACCGATCGCGTCAATGCCGAACGCGCGCTCGCGGAAGCGCGTGATGCGGCTGAAGCGGCCAATCGCGCCAAATCGCGATTTCTTGCCATGGTCAGCCATGAAATCCGCACGCCACTCAACGGCATTCTCGGCATGGCTGACCTCCTGCTCGATACGCCGCTCACACCGGAGCAGACCACTTATGTCCGGGCGGCAAAAACTTCGGGCGGGACTTTGCTCTCGCTGATCTCGGAAATTCTCGACTTCTCCAAGATCGAGGCCGGCAAGCTGGAGATGGCGTCGCGGCCCTTCAACCTCATCACGCTGGTCGAGGAGGCAGTCGAGCTGCTCGCACCGCGCGCGCAGGCCAAGGGACTTGAGATCGCCTCCGACGTGGATGAGCGGCTACCGGCCTGCGTTTTCGGCGACGATGCGAGACTTCGCCAGGTGCTGCTCAACCTTGCCGGCAACGCGATCAAATTCAGCGAGACCGGCGGGGTGAGTTTGATCGTCGAAGCTGGGAGCAAGCCCGATGAGGTGATCTTCCTGGTCCGCGACACCGGCATCGGCATCGCAGCGGAACAGCAGGCGCGCATTTTTCTTGAGTTCGAACAGGCCGATACCGGCTCAACCCGCAAATTCGGCGGCACCGGGCTTGGACTAGCCATCTCCAAGCGCATCGTCGAGCGCATGGGCGGAAACATCAGCGTCGAGAGTGCGCCGGGCCAAGGCGCGACATTCCGCGTGGCGATGACGCTGCCGTGTGCGCAGGCGGAGGAGCCGATTTTCATTGCGCCGGAGCTTGCCGCCTCCAATGTGCTGATCGTCGCGCCGGATTCGATCGAAGCCGCGCTGCTGGCGCGGCGATTGACGCGCTGGGGCGCGAGCATCCGTATCACCGATGAAAAAACCGCCGCCGCTCTGCTGGACGAGCGGCGGTGGAATGCGGTGATCGTGGACCACGCGCTTGGTGCCGCGGTGACGGCTTCATTCGCGGCGTCCGTCGGCAACAGGATCGCGCGTCGGATTGTGCTGATCACACCGAGCGAGCGGCCTGGGCTTGCCGCACTCAAGGATGCGGGATTTAACGGCTACCTGGTCAAACCGGTGCGCGCGGCCTCGCTCAAGACCCAACTTGTGGCCAGCGATACATTCGAGAGTGAAGCGCAAGCCGAAGCGGGAGAAATCAGCGCGCAATCCGAAGTGACAAAGGTCGATGCAGGCAAAGGCCTCAACGTCTTGATCGCCGAGGACAACGAGATCAACGCGCTGCTCGCCCGTTCATTGCTCGCGAAACTCGGCCACCGGCCGACGGTAGCCGCGAATGGCATTGCCGCGCTGGAGGCTTGGCAAGCGGCGAACACGGCCGGGGTGCCATTCGACCTCGTCCTGATGGATCTCCACATGCCCGGCATCGACGGGCATGAGGCAGCGCGGCGTATTCGGACCGCCGAGGCAGAGACGAGCTGCCGCACGCCCATTATCGCGCTCACCGCCAACGCCTTTAGCGAGGATCGCGAGGCCTGCTTGGCGGCGGGAATGGACGGCTTTCTGGTCAAGCCGCTTGACCGCGAACACCTCATTCCCATGCTGAATTTGCTGTTAAAAACCGCCTCCCTGGCAGCGTGATTGCTGGGTTCCACCCCATTGTCATATTCTCGCAGCTAGCTCATGCTTTGCGTATGGCGTGCCTGGATATTGACGAATCACCGAGCGATGCGCTGATCGAAGGCCGCAGCCGGAAACAGGGGTACGATTAATGCTTAGTCGCACTCACACCACGTTGCCGCGGCGTCTGCTCGACAGTTTCTGGTCAACTCCGGGGGCCGTTGCAGGCCTGCTGCCGACCTTGCGCGCCTATAGCGGCCTCGTAGTCCACGAGCGGAGCAGCGAACACCCGCAGACGCTGGGATGGCTCGGTTCGCTGGAAGTGAGACTCGCGCAGACGGCCGCGGAGGTGCGGCGAGCGCAAAAGTTGCGCTATCGGGTGTTCTACACGGAAGGCGGGGCGATTGCCGACGCGGGCGCGATGCTGGCACGGCGCGATGTCGATGCGTTCGATCCGCTCTGCGATCATCTCCTGGTGATCGACCATGCCGCGCAGATGAAGCGGCTGGGGCGAGCGCCGGCCGTGGTCGGAACCTATCGGCTGCTGCGTCAGGAAGTGGCGGAGCCGCACGGCGGATTCTACAGCGCTAGCGAATTCGACATCAATGCGTTGGTCGCACGCCACAACAAATATAAATTTCTCGAACTTGGCCGCTCCTGTGTGCTTGCGCCTTATCGCAACAAGCGGACGCTGGAGTTGCTCTGGCATGGCATTGCCGCCTATGTGACGCGAACCCAGCCGGACGTGATGATTGGCTGCGCCAGCCTCGATGGTACCGACCCAAATCGACTGAAGCTCCCCCTCTCCTTCCTGCATCATTTCGCCAGCGCGCCGGAACCATGGCGCGCAACCGCGCTCGCTCATCGCCATGTCGAGATGAATCGGATGCCGAAGGCGGCGATCGATCAGAAGGCGGCATTGCGCGCGCTACCGCCGCTGATCAAGGGCTATCTGCGGCTTGGCGCCTTTATTGGCGAGGGCGCGGTGCTCGACTATCAATTCGGCACTACGGACGTGCTGATCGTGCTGCCGATTGAAGCTATCAAGGCGCGCTACTTAGCGCATTTCTGTCCGAGCGGCCTGCGCGAAAGGGCCTAGAGCCTTATCGGTCTTGTTGAAATCAGAGTCGGCTCTAGCTTTTTGTTTGAGCATGATCCCTCGGGTCAAGCCCGAGGACATGCTTTTCCGACCTTCCTTCGCCCGCCGAAGCGGGCTACGCGAAGGCGGGAAACCGGTTCCAACCCCGGATCAAGTCCGGGGCAGGCTTTTTCGGGATCATGCTCTTATCACAGCCGTCGCAGCGCCACTTCCTCCACCAGGTGGCTTTCGCCTTTCTTGAGGATAAGATCCGCGCGCTGGCGGGTCGGCAGGATGTTTTCGTGCAGATTGACGAGATTGATGCGCGACCAGATCGAGGTCGCGGTCGCGACAGCTTCGTCGTCGGACAGGCGCGAATAGCGATGGAAGTATGATTTTGGGTCGGCAAAGGCGGTGCCGCGCATCGCGAGGAAGCGATCGACATACCAGCTCTTGAGCACCTCCTCGTCAGCATCGAGATAGATCGAGAAATCGAAGAAGTCGGAAACAAAGGGAATGGCCTTGCCGTCCTTCGGCAGCCGGCCGGTTTGCAGCACGTTAAGCCCCTCGACGATCAAAATCTCCGGCCGGTTAATTTCTATCGATGCGCTGGACATCACGTCGTAGATCAGATGCGAGTAAACGGGCGCGCGCACCGGACGCCGGCCGGCCTTGATGTCAGAGAGAAAGCGCAACAGCGCCGGCAAGTCATAGCTCTCGGGAAAGCCCTTCTTCTCCATGAGATGCTCACGTTCGAGCACGGCGTTGGGAAACAAAAATCCATCGGTGGTGAGGAGATCGACCTTGGGCACGTTGGGCCAGCGCGCGAGCAGCGCCTGCAGCACGCGCGCGGTGGTGGACTTGCCGACCGCGACCGAGCCCGCAATCCCGATGATGTAGGGCATTTTCGCGTCCTCGGTGCCGAGGAAGCGCTGCTGCGCCCGGTGCAGCCGCTGGGTCGCCGCGACGTTGAGAGAGAGCAGGCGCGAGAGCGGAAGATAGATTTCCTCAACCTCCGCCATGTCAAGCCGATCGTGGACCGAACGCATGCGCGCGACTTCGGCCGGCGTGAGCGTCATCGGCGTGTCTTCGCGCAACACCGCCCAATTCGCCCGCGTGAAGATGCGGTAGGGCGAAAGTCCGTCGTCTATGCGTTGTTCCATCGACCTTCTTGTCCGGCTCAGATGCTCTTGCGCGCGGCCTTTTCGTCAAGGCCAGACTGGCTTACGCGCGCGCCGAGCGCAGCGTCGACCTCGGCAAGCGTAACGCTGCGCGCCTGCAGCACCACGAGGAGATGGTAGAGAAGATCGGCGGTCTCCGCGATCAGCCGCTCGCGGTCCTCGGTGACGGCGGCGATGGTGGTCTCGACCGCCTCCTCGCCAAGTTTCTTGGCGCAATGCGCAATCCCGCGGTCGAGCAGCTTGCGGGTATAGGATTCTTCGGGATCGGCCTTGGCGCGCGTATGCACGCGCTTTTCAAGGTCGTAGATCGTGAAATTGCTCATGGTGTTTTCCCCATATCACCTCTTTCTACCGCGCGGGAGGGAAAGTTACGGGTCAAGCCGCATCGGCAGCCCGGCGCTCGCCATGTATTGCTTGGCCTCTCGCACGCTGTGCTCGCCGAAATGGAAGATCGAAGCCGCCAGAACCGCGGTGGCGTGACCCTCGCGGATGCCTTCGACCAGGTGTTGGAGCGTGCCAACGCCGCCCGAGGCGATCACCGGCACGGTGACGGCATCGGCCACCGCGCGGGTGAGCGCGATGTCGAAGCCCTGCCGTGTGCCGTCGCGGTCCATGGAGGTGAGCAGGAGTTCACCGGCTCCGAGCACCACCACTTCCTTGGCATAAGCGATGGCGTCGAGGCCGGTGGGATTGCGGCCGCCATGGGTGAAGATTTCCCAGCGGTCGGGCGCGCCCGGCTTCGACACCTTTTTGGCGTCGATCGCGACCACGATGCACTGATCGCCGAATTTTTCCGCCGCCTCCTGCACGAACGCGAGCCGCGCAACCGCCGCGGTGTTGATCGAGACCTTGTCGGCGCCGGAGGCAAGCAGCTTGCGGATGTCTTCGATGGTGCGCACGCCGCCGCCGACGGTGAGCGGCATGAAGCAGGCTTCGGCCGTGCGGCGCACGACGTCAAGGATAATCCCGCGGTTTTCGTGGCTCGCGGTAATGTCGAGAAAGCAAAGTTCATCCGCACCGGCGGCATCGTAGGCAATCGCCGCTTCCACCGGATCGCCGGCGTCGCGCAAGTTGACGAAGTTGACGCCTTTGACCACACGGCCGTCCTTGACATCGAGGCAGGGAATGACGCGAACCTTGAACATGGCCGCTCACTTCTTTCGCGCATTGCGAATTAGCTGCAACGCTTGCGCCGGGTCAAGCCGGCCATCGTAAAGCGCGCGGCCGGCGATGGCGCCTTCGAGTATTTGTGCGCGGGGCTCTAAAAGGAGCCGAACGTCATCGATAGATGCAAAACCGCCCGAAGCGATCACTGGAATCGAAATCGCCTCGGCGAGCGTGATGGTTGCGTCGAGGTTGAGACCTTCGAGCATGCCATCGCGCGCGACGTCAGTATAAATGATCGCAGCGACGCCGGCATCTTCGAATCGTCTGGCAATGTCGAGCGCGGTGAGTTCAGAAGTTTCCGCCCAGCCTTCGACGGCGACCTTGCCGTCGCGCGCATCCAAGCCGACCGCGACGCGCTTGGGGAATTTTCGCGCCGCCTCCTTTACGAAGGCTTGATCGCGCACCGCCGCGGTGCCGATGATGACGCGGTTGACGCCCTTTTCAAGCCAGGCCGCGACGGTCGCCATGTTGCGGATGCCGCCGCCGAGCTGCACGCACAGTCCAACGGCTTTGAGAATCCGTTCGACCGCGGCGCCGTTCATCGGCTTGCCCGCGAACGCACCATCGAGGTCGACGATGTGGAGATGCCGGAAGCCTTGGGACTCGAACGTATACGCCTGTTCCGCGGGATTGCGGTTGAACACGGTCGCGCGCGCCATGTCGCCCTGTTCGAGGCGCACGCACAGGCCTTCCTTGAGATCGATGGCGGGAAATAGAATCACGAGTGGCCTCGTGCTCCCTCCCCCAGTTCGCGCTGGCGAGCCCATAAGGCGAGCGGCCAGCGCGAACACCTGAGAAGTTTGCCGCGCCGGACCCTCGCCTCGCTCGGCGGCGCGGCGATGGGGGAGGGTTGGGGAGGGGGGTAGCCAAATATTGTGCGCAGCGATCTACCCCCCTCCCGGTCTGCGCCGGAAAAACGGCGCAGACCGACCTCCCCCACAAGGGGGGAGGTGAAGTAGGAAAGCGCGGTGGGAAATAGAATCACGGGTGTCTCACAAACCTTTCATAGGCCATTGGCCTACACGCCATTCTATCGGTCAACGGCCGAGAATCATGGGCCGAGAATCACGGCTTCCATTTCAGAAAATTCGCGATCAATGCAAGGCCCAGCCGCTGGCTCTTTTCCGGGTGGAATTGCGTGCCCGCCGCCGTGCCATGGGCGACGATCGCGGTGATCGGACCGCCGTAATCGGTCTCTGCCACGAGGTCGCCGCGCTCGGCCGTGTTGAGATGGTAGGAGTGCACAAAATAGGCATGCAGGCCGGCCGCTCCAAGCGGGATGCCGTCGAGCAAGGGGTGGCGGGTGAGCGCATGCAGCGTATTCCAGCCCATGTGCGGGATTTTCAGGCTTGGATCGGAGGGCGCGATCTTGTCCACTTCGCCGCGAATCCAGCCCAAGCCTTCCGTCACCTGGTATTCGCGGCCGCGCTCGGCCATGAGCTGCATGCCCACGCAGATGCCGAGGAACGGCCGGCCCTTGCCGCGCACGGTTTCGTTGAGGGCGGCGACCATGCCCGGCACGGCGTCGAGGCCGGCCCGGCAATCGGCGAAGGCGCCGACGCCGGGCAGCACCACGCGCTCAGCGCGGCGAATGGCATCGGGATCGCTTGTCACCAGGATCGGCTGGTCGTGCCCGCTTTCGCGCGCGGCGCGCTCGAAGGCCTTGGCGGCCGAATGCAGATTGCCGGAGCCATAGTCGACGATTGCAACGCTCATGGACGCGACTGGGGCTCGGGGAACAAGCCAATGATATCGGACGTGGCCGGCGGCATGCGAATTGGAAGCGACGCCGGCGGCAGGGTCGCCGGTGGCACCGGTTTATCTGCTTGCGCCACCCAAGTATCGAAGAAGCGCCGTTCGGCGGCCTCTACGTCGGTGCCGGTCACGATGCCAAGCTCGCTCCAGCCGTTGCGACGAAGCGTCCAGCGGCGCAGCGTCGCGGCCTCAAATCCGATCAGCAGCGCGATCGGCACTCCGACCGCCATGTGTGTAATTACGGGTACCCTCGTCAGCCAGAGGACAACCTCGATCACCGATGTGCCGAGAACATAGAACAGCAACACCAGCCACAGCCGCCAGCGCAACATCCATAGCGGGGCAAATACAAAGGCCCAAAAATGGAAACCATCGCGAACGAATACGAAGCGCTCCGCATCGGGCGCGGTTTCATCCGCATGCGGCGGCGGTGCGTGCACGGTGTAGATCGGCATGTTCGTTCTCCGGCTAAGTCCGCGGCCGATTTTTGTTTGAGCATGATCCTATCCGAAAACCGGTTCCCACTTTTCGGGATCATGCTCCGATCATCCGCCGAGCATGCCCTTGGTCGAAGGCACTTCGCCGGCAGCGCGCGGGTCGATGGTAAATGCCGCCCGCAGCGCGCGGGCGAGAGCCTTGAAGCAGGATTCGGCAATATGATGATCGTTGGTGCCATAGAGCGTCTCGACATGCAGCGTCACCCCGGCATTCATGGCAAAAGCCTGGAACCATTCCCGCACCAGCTCGGTGTCGAAGGCGCCGACCTTGTCGCGCACGAAGGCCGCCTTGAACACCAGAAACGGGCGCCCGGATACGTCGACGGCGGCGCGGGTGAGCGCCTCGTCCATGGGCACATGCACATCGGCGTAGCGGGTAATGCCCTTCATGTCGCCAAGCGCCTGCTTGACCGCCTGGCCGAGCGCAATGCCGACGTCCTCGGTAGTATGGTGGTGGTCGATGTGCAGGTCGCCCTTGGCTTTGACATCGATATCCATGCGCGAGTGGCGCGAAAGCAGTTCGAGCATATGGTCGAGAAAGCCGATGCCGGTCGAAATCGACGAGCGGCCTTTGCCATCGAGGTCGATGGCGACTGCGATCGTCGTTTCCTTGGTGACGCGCTTGACAATAGCCCTGCGCGCCGAAGCCTTGCGCGACTGCGCGAGCCTTCTTGTGGGTCCTTTCGCAATCCGTTTGCGGGCGCGCGCCATCGAAATCGCCTTTTCGGTATAAAACGAGGGTTCTTTTAACAGGGGCGGCGCGGGTTCGCTACTCTCGAAGTTTGCAATTGTGCCGCGCGATCCCTAAATTTTACAGGCGATTGGGACCAGAAATTCATGCATAACGCGCAACCCGAAGTTTGGCACGGCACCACCGTGGTCACCGTCCGCAAGGACGGCCTGGTGGTCATCGGCAGTGACGGTCAGGTTTCGATCGGTCAGACCGTGATCAAGTCGAACGCCAAGAAAGTGCGCCGGCTCGGAAAGGGCGATGTGATCGGCGGCTTTGCCGGCGCCACCGCCGACGCCTTCACGCTGTTCGAGCGCCTGGAAGCCAAGCTCGAACAATATCCCGGGCAGCTCACGCGGGCGGCAGTCGAGCTTGCCAAGGACTGGCGCACCGACCGTTATTTGCGGCGTCTCGAAGCCATGATGCTGGTGGCCGACAAGGACGTCTCGCTCGTGCTCACCGGCACCGGCGACGTGCTCGAGCCGGAAGCCGGCGTCATGGGCATCGGCTCGGGCGGCAATTATGCGCTTGCGGCCGCGCGCGCGCTGATGGATGGCGCGCTCGATGCGGAGGCGATCGTGCGCAGGTCGCTCGACATCGCCGCCGACATTTGCGTCTATACCAACCGCAATGTCACGCTAGAGAAGCTGTGATGCTTGATGACGCGGACCTCGACGCCGCCGTCGCTGCGGGAATCGTCACCCAGTCGCAGGCCGATGCGCTGCGAACTTTCGCGGCAAAGCGCGCGCCACAAATCGCCGCCGAGCGCGCCGACGACGAACGCTTCCGCTTCATGCGCGGCTTTAACGATGTCTTCTTCGCCGTCGGGATCGTGTTGTTCGGTGTGGGGCTCATCTTCTTCTCCCTCAGTATCCCAATTGGAAACGTCGCCGCTGCCGCCATCGTGTGGGTCCTTGCCGAACTCGTCGTGCGGCGCATGCGGCTTGTCCTGCCGGGAATTTTGCTTGCGAACCTTTTTGCGTTCTTCGTCATGCGAATGATCTATGTCGAGTGGAAATGGATCGTGCAGCAAATTGGACTGCCGTGGGAGTTGCTGCCTGGTCATGGTGCAGCGATTCCACTTTTCGGCGCTCTCCCCCTCATCGATTTGGCAATAATGATGCTTGTGGCCGCTTGCGCTGCCGGCATTTTCTATGGGCGATTCCGGTTGCCCTTCTCGCTCCTCCTGATCGCCGGCAGCCTCGTTGTTTTCGTCTTGTCGGCGCTCGCGTACCTGCATCCCGGCGATAACAAGGTCGTGTATTCGCTGGTCCTGCTATTTTGCGGTCTCGCCGTGTTCGGCACTGCCATGGCCTACGACCTCGCTGATCGGGAACGTGTCACCCAACGCACCGACTGTGCATTCTGGCTGCACCTGCTCGCAGCGCCGCTGATCGTGCATTCACTGATCGAGCTTATCATTCGCGCCCCGATGATCGGGCGCGGCGGCTTCACCATGACGACCGGGACCTCGGTGACGATCGTCACCGTGGTCGCGCTGCTCACCGTCGTAGCCCTGCTGATCGATCGGCGCGCGCTGTTTGTATCAGCACTGACTTACCTCGGCATCGTGATTGGCTATGCGATAACCACGACGACCGGATTCCAGTCTGGACAAGGAGGATTCGTGGTCTTTTCGACCCTGCTGATTCTGGGCGTGCTGGTTCTCGCGCTCGGTATAGCTTGGCAACCGTTGCGGCGCGCATTCGTCCGTTTGTTTCCGGCCGCCCTCACCGGCCGGCTTCCGCGCGTTGTTCCGGCATGATCGAGAGGTCGAAAACGTGAACGCCCTCAGCCGCGCGTCCTCGCGCAATTATCTGCTGGCTGGTCTGGCGCTGATCGCATTGCAGGCGCTTGTCCTGCTGGCCATGGGCCGCGTTCCCATCTGCACCTGCGGCACGATCAAGCTCTGGCATGGCGTTACGCAAAGTGCGGAGAATTCCCAGCACATTTTCGACTGGTACACGTTTTCGCATCTGCTGCACGGCGTTGCGTTCTACGCGCTGGCCTGGGTGGTGCTGCCGCGCGCGCCGCTGGCTTTGCGCCTTCTACTCGCGGTCGGGATCGAAGGCGCATGGGAAATTCTGGAAAATACCGATTTCATCATCAACCGCTATCGCGCTGAGACAATCTCGCTCAACTATTACGGCGACAGCATTGTGAACTCGGTATCCGATACGCTTGCCATGATGGCCGGATTCGTGCTGGCGAGCAGGGCCCCAGTCGGGCTGGCCGTCGCCACCGCCGTAATCATCGAAGTCGGGCTGGCCTGGCTGATTCGCGACAATCTGACGCTCAACATCATCATGCTGCTGCATCCGCTCGACCCGGTCCGCGCTTGGCAGGCCGGTGCGGGATTGCAATAGCGCGCGTGTCCGCCAATATATCCGTCGCATGACCGACTTATCCCCCCGCGAAATCGTCTCAGAACTCGACCGGTTCATCATCGGTCAGAACGATGCCAAGCGCGCGGTGGCGATCGCACTGCGCAACCGCTGGCGGCGGCTGGCGCTCGACGAGAAGCTGCGCGAGGAGGTGCTGCCGAAGAACATCCTAATGATCGGCCCGACCGGGGTCGGCAAGACTGAAATCTCGCGGCGGCTGGCGCGGCTTGCGGGCGCGCCCTTCATCAAGGTCGAGGCGACCAAGTTCACTGAAGTGGGCTATGTCGGCCGCGATGTGGAGCAGATCGTGCGCGATCTGCTTGAAATCGCGATTGCACAGATCCGCGAAAGAAAGCGCAAGGATGTGCAGGCGCGCGCGGAACTCGCGGCCGAGGAGCGCGTGGTCGAGGCCCTGGTCGGCGCCAATGCCAGCGCGAGCACCAAGGATGCCTTCCGCAAGAAGCTGCGCGCGGGCGAGCTTGACGACAAGGAGATCGAAATCGAGGTGCAGGCTTCCGGCGGCGGCATGCCGCTGTTTGAAATCCCCGGCATGCCGGGCGCGCAGATGGGCGCGATCTCGATCGGCGATATTTTCGGCAAGCTCGGCGGGCGAAGCAAGACGCGCCGGGTGAGGGTGCACGAGTCGCATGAAATCTTGATCAATGAGGAATCCGATAAATTGCTTGACCAGGAACAACTGGTGCAGGAAGCGATCAAATCGACGGAGAACAACGGCATCGTCTTCTTGGATGAAATCGACAAAATCACCGCACGTGACGGCCGCGTCGGCGGCGACGTGTCGCGCGAAGGCGTGCAGCGCGATCTGCTGCCGCTGATCGAGGGCACCACGGTTTCGACCAAGCATGGCTCGATCAAGACCGACCATATTCTGTTCATCGCGTCAGGCGCATTTCACATTTCCAAGCCGTCCGACCTGCTGCCGGAGCTGCAAGGGCGATTGCCAATCCGGGTTGAGCTCAATCCGCTGAGCCGTGACGATTTGCGGCGCATTCTCACCGAACCCGATGCCGCGCTGATCAAGCAATACATCGCGCTGATGGCGACCGAGGGGGTGACGCTTAGTTTCACCGAGGATGCCATCGACGCCATCGCCGATGTCGCGGTCTTGGTCAATTCCAGCATCGAGAACATCGGCGCGCGGCGCCTGCAGACGGTGATGGAGCGCGTGCTGGATGAAATTTCTTTTTCCGCCACCGACCGCGCGGGTGAGACGGTGAAGATCGATGCCGAATATGTACGCAAGAACGTGGGCGATCTCGCCAAGAATGCGGATTTGAGCCGGTTTATTCTCTAGGTTTGCGATTGAGAGCGCGCACTCAGCAGATAGCACGCGAAGAGCACGACCCAAACGAAATCGATCGCGACGGCAATTCCCGCCTGGTGGCTGAGATAACGTCCACCGTGCGAAAGCACCAAGGCAACAAAGATCAGCTTGCTAGCACCGGCGATTATCAAGGCGAGAGGGCGAACCGCCGGGGTGAACGCGCCATAGATCAGCATCGCTCCCATCAGTGTAATCAGCACGCCCCAATTTCGCACGACGATATGGGCAAGCGGGCTATCCAGCGTCTCCCCGAACATGGAGAGAAGCGCCGTTTGTGGCGCGATTGCCGCGTATACCATCGTGCAGGTCAGCGCGCCCGACACGAGCATGATCCATTTGATTTTAGCTGCGATGAAGTTCATAGCGGTCCTTTGGCGATCCTTTGGCGGTCCTTTCGTGAGCGAGCGTATGGCGCGCAAACGCCATGAATGAACATGAATGAAAATGTCGCAGGATCACTTCGACTTGCGCAGACGCACATAAAGCGCGCCCTGCCCGCCGTGGCCAACGTGCGCGTCCTCGAAGCCGACGACTAGGCTGCGGAACTCCGGGAGTTTTAGCCACATCGGCACTTGACGCTTGAGCACACCGCGCTCGCCATCGCCGCCACGCGCGCCCTTGCCGGCGATGACAAGGACATTCTTGGCGCCTTTGGCTTGAGCGGCGCGCAGAAAGCGATGCAAGGCATCGTGCGCCTGCGCCTGGGTGCGCCCATGCAGGTCGAGCCGCCCGTCGATTTTGTCGGTTCCGCGCGCCAGGCGCTGCTTCATGCGGCGGGAGAGCGGCGCGAGCGCAGGCGTCGGCGCGGGCTTCACTGCGGGTTTCACCGGCAAAGTTGCAACGGCAACGGACCGGGCTTTGACCGCAGCTTTACGTGGCGCGCGATCGATGGCCGCAGATGCGGGCTTAGATTCTTTTTGCGGTTCTTTTTGAGGCCGCAGCGGCGCAATCGAACGGGTAATACCCGTCCACAATTCGCGTTCATCGTCTCGGAGCCGCCGGTCCGGCCCGCCGCTCATGGCGCGGACTCAGGCTTAGTCTCGGGTTTGGGCCCGGCGCCGGATTGCTGCTTTTGCTCGGCAGCGGGTTTCTCGGAGAATTTATCCGGCTTGTCCTCGATTTTGTTTTCGATCTTGGCAAACACTGGCCGTGGGCGTGGCAAGGGTGTACGCGCGCCGGCTGTAATGGGATCGATGTCGCGTGGGATCAGCATGGTGAATTCGCCCGGATGACGAATTCGCCCCGCGACGCTCGCCGCCAGATCGCCCGCGCCGAAATAGAGGTCGGCGCGGGCCGGACCGAGGATGGCGCCGCCGGTGTCCTGCGCCACCATCAGACGGCGGAATTTGGTCCCGGGTTTTTCGCTTGCGATCGGCAGGTCCGCATCGATGAAAAACGGCGTGCCGTAGACGTGGAGGAACCGATCGACCGCGATCGAGCGGCCGGGCGTGAGCGATACGCCCTGCGCGCCGGCCGGCTCTTCGTGATCGGCAAGACCGGTCTCGCGAAAGAATACGAACGACTTGTTGCGGCGGCGCAACTCCTTGCCCTCGGCCGGATTGGCCTGCATCCACTCACGAATGCGGTCCATCGACATCTCGTCTTTCGGCACGATATTGCGTTCAATGAGGACGCGGCCGATCGGGGTATAGGGCCAGCCGTTCTGGCTATCGTAGTTGAGGCGCATGATCGAGCCATCCGGCAGCTTTATCCGCGCCGAACCCTGGATCTGGGCAAAGAACAAATCGGTCGGGTCCTTGACCCAGGCGATTTCAAGCTGCCGGCCAGCGAGCGCGCCTTCTTCAATCGCGGTTCGGTCGTAGAAAAAGCCCGTTTCACGGCGGGCAAATTTGCGCCAACCCGACGCGCCGAGTGATGCGCTTGCCACCTTCCGGCGCGGCGTGCGCAGGGCGAGATTGGGCGGCGTGCGATAGACCGGCACGTTGAATTCGGCGCTGGCCACCCGCGAGCCCAGAACGATTGGTTCGTAATAGCCGGTGAGAAATCCCTTGCTCTCGCCGAGCGGGGCGATGCGCATCGGACGGAAATTCCGCTCGAAGAAGGCGCGCGCCATTTCCTTGTTGTGCGGGTGCGCGGCGAGCGCGCGGCGGCAAGCTGCTTGCAACGCGGCATAGAGCGCGCTCCCCTCGCGACCGGGAGGCGTGCCGCGAATCATTACCTTGCAACTGTTGAGAAAGGTGGAAAAGGAAGCAGCGTGGTCGTCCGTTGCCCAGCCGCCGATCTCGGACCACTCCACCGTTTCGAGCTGCGCGTTCGAAATCTGTATCGGCCCGTGCTCGGCTACCGACACCGCCGTGCCGGCAAACAAGCTCATCGCGGCTCCCGCGATCCGCCAGCAGCTAGCGTGAAAAGGCCATCGCAATCCGTTCATTGTCCGGCTTCGGTGGCGATCAGTTTCCAATTGGGATCGTTTGCGGCGATATCGCGCGCGAATGTCCACACGTCGGTGACGTCGCTGACCTTGTCGGGGCTGCCGTCGATGATGGCGCGCGATCGATCGCGCGTAACGGTGATGAGCTGCGATACAAACCGGATCGTAATCTGTGCAGCGCGCGCGCGCATTTCGGCACCGATGATATCGGCGGCCGAAATCGCCACGAAACGGGTCTCGACGGTTTCACCGCGCGTCTCGCGCTCACGAATCGCGGTCTCGAAGCCTTCGTAGACTTCGCGCGAAAGCAGATTCTTGAGCGTACGGCGATCGCCGTTGGCATAGGCACTGACGATCATCTCGTAGGCGGCGCGGGCGCCGGCAATGAAATGCTTGGGGTCGAAGTCCTTGTCCTCGCGCTCGATGGTATCGAAACCGGCGGCGAGCGCGGAGCCTTGCTCGGCGATGCCTTTCCAACGATCCACGGGCTCGGCCGGTTCTTCGGATTTCTGCGCCGTATCCGGCGCGCGGCCAGGCAAGGCGACGACTTTGTCAGTGGTGGCGGTGCGCGCCGAATCACGCGCGGAAAAAGGATCGTAGGGCGGCCGTTCGCGGCCGGTGCGCTGGCCAAGAACGCTGCGCAGCCGGAGGAAAATGAACACCGCCAAGGCCAAAAAGATAATGGTATAAATATCGAACATAACGTTTCGCATGCTCCCGACAGCCGAGACGGGACAGGCACTTCGCGGTCTTTACATCCGCGATACTGAAGGCCGGTTCCGCTTTAATGGTTCCGCTCTAATAATGTAAGCATACGACTTTGGCCAACCGGAGGCGCGTCGGAGGACCTGTCGTACCGCGGGGCAACCATAAACGATCCCTACCGCTACGCCAACCTCGCTGCTATGGGAATGACTGCCATGGTAAAATGGATTTTTATTGGGCTTCTGGCTGTACCCATTGCAGAAATCGCCGTTTTCATCCTTCTTGTCGCCAATATTGGGCTTGCCTGGACGCTAGGGTTGATGCTGGCAACGACAGCGGCCGGGCTCCTTGTGCTGCGTTGGGCCGGCCAGGGACGGATAGCCCTTTTCCGCAGCGTCTCCGATGGCGGGATGCGCGGGATCGAGGCCGGAATTGAAGCCAATCCCAATGGGTTCCTGGTTATTCTGGGCGGAATTCTGCTGGTGCTGCCAGGATTCATCACCGATGCGATTGGAGCACTCCTGCTGCTGGTTCCGATCCGGCATTGCTGTGAATGGGCCTTTCGCCGCATGGCTGCTCCGCACGGAAGGAGCAAGGATCCGGTGGTCGATCTGAATGCCGGCGAGTGGCATGAGCTGCCGGACCGAGAACTCGATAACCGGCACGGTAATTCCGGCAGGCAGTGAGCTGTTCTTGTCCAGCCGGTGGCGCTGTGTTAGCCAAAACGCCGATTATGAGCGGCGCGCAACATGTCGCCGGAGGATCGTATGAGCATCACCAATGGCGGCCAAGGCGACGGACAGGCTGCAAATCCCGCGCAGAATCAGGCGCAAAATCCCTTGCCGCAGCTCCATGTGCTGGCCCAATACATCAAGGATTTCTCCTTCGAAAATCCCAATGCGCCGCGCTCGCTCAGTCCCGGCCAACAGCCGTCCGTCACTCTTAATATCAACGTCAACGCCAATGCGCTGCCCTCAAACGATGTCGAGGTGGAGCTCAAACTTGAAGGCAAAGCGGAAGCCGCAGGTACCGTCATGTTCAGCTTCGATCTTGCGTTCGCCGGGATATTCCGCATTCAAAATGTCCCGCAAGATAGTATGCATCCGCTGGTCATGATTGAGTGTCCGCGGCTCTTGTTCCCGTTCGCGCGTGAAATTGTCGCATCGGTGGTGCGCAGTGGCGGGTTCCCGCAGTTTCTGATCGAACCGATCGATTTTGTCGCGCTCTATCGCCAGCGAACGGCGGCGCAGATGCCGCCGCAGCCAGCTGCTCCGGCAACGTAATTGCTTTTTTCAGGTCTCGGTGGTTTTGTTGGCTGAAGGCGCAGATAAATAATCCCGCCACAATACGTTCGGCCCCAGCCTTGCCACGAAGTCACGGTGCAGCGCGCGCTCGGCCGAAGTGATGCGCGGCGCCAGCGGCTGAGGACGATCGCGCTGGGTCGCGCTTTGACCGCGCGCTTCCACGACATTGTGGGCCGCTTCGGCCAACCCGAGCAGCGCCTGGCGCGCGCCAATCAATTCCAGATAGACTTCGGCGAGCAGCTCGGCGTCGAGCAGAGCGCCATGCTTTTTTCTGCGCCTGTCGTCAATCTTGTAGCGCGCACAAAGATCTTCGAGCCGGTTCGCGCTGCCCGGGTGCTTGCGGCGAGCCAGCATCAGAGTGTCGATGAGGCGATCGCGGGCAAGCGTTGGGCGCGCTGCGCGTTCCAATTCGGCGTTGAGAAAGCCAAGGTCGAAGAGCGCGTTGTGCGCGACCAGCGGATCGTCGGCAAGAAACACGAGCAAGTCGTCGACCACGACCAAAAATGAAGGTTTATCGTTGAGAAATTCGGCGCTCAGCCCATGCACCGCGAATGCCTCCGGTGGAATATCGCGTTCCGGATTAAGATAGCGATGGAAGGTGTTGCCGGTGGGTATTCGATTGACCAGTTCGATGCAGCCAATCTCGATCATGCGGTGTCCCTGCGCCGGATCGAGGCCGGTCGTCTCGGTATCGAACACGATTTCCCGCATCTATTTTAAAATCCCTAATCGCGAATCATTGCTGCCGCATAGGCATATTCGCAATGGCGGCAAGAATGTCATGCACCTGGGCGCGGGCGGATTCAATGCCGCGCGACGTATCCACCACAAAATCCGCCCGGCGGCGCTTTTCGGCGTCGGGCAACTGCCGGGCCAGTAGCGCTTCGAACTGGGCCTTCGCTATGCCGCGTTCAAGCACACGCGCGCGCTGCACGTCCGGCGGTGCCGTGACAACGACCACCGCGTCGACGCGCCGATCGCCACCGGTCTCGAATAAGAGCGGAATGTCGAGAATGGCGAACTTGGCACCCGCCTTTCCGGCCTGTTCGAGAAAACTGGCTTCAGCCTGGCGCACCAGCGGATGCACGATCGCCTCAAGCCGCCGCAATGCCTCGGGGTTGCCCACAATGCACCGGCCGAGTGCCGCACGATCAACCTTGTGGTCCTTCGTCGTGCCGGGAAATGCCGCTTCGATCGCCGCCACCGCCTCGCCCTCGTAGAGTCGATGTACACACGCGTCGGCGTCGTGCACCGGCACGCCGGCATTGGCAAACAGTTTTGCCGTTGTGGTCTTGCCCATTCCAATCGAGCCGGTCAGGCCGAGCACGAACATGGATGCCTCTTGGATCCTTGTTGCATCATCTTGCGAGCATTCCATGCTGGCGCAGCCAATGCAGCAACGGCAACAGCGGCAGGCCAAGAATGGTGGAATAATCACCTTCAATCTTATCAAACAACTGGATGCCGACGCCTTCGAATTGATAACCGCCAACGCTCGTCAAGGCCGCGTTGCCAACGGCATGAAGGTAGCTATCGAGAAACGCGTCGGAGAAGTCGCACATGGTCAAGCTTGCGGAGTCGACATGCTCGAACAGAAGCTTGCCGTCCTGCGCCAGCGCTATGGCGGAATGCAGCATGTGGGTCTTGCCGCGCAGCGCTTCAAGCTGTGCGCGCGCGCCGGCGCGATCAACGGACTTGGAGAAGCGCCGCTCGCCCAGCGCGAGTGTCTGGTCGGCGCCGAGTACGATGCGTGAGGGATTGTCGACTGCGACCGCGCGCGCCTTTTCACGGGCAAGCAGCAACGCGGCAGCGCTTGATCCGATCGCGCCGGCCTTTGCCTCGATCGCGCGCTCGTCGATGGAGGCAGGCTGTACCGTGACTTCCACACCCGCAGCCTCCAGCAGCTTACGGCGTATGGTGCTTTTGGACGCAAGCAGCAACGGATGGGGCGGAAGCCAGAGCGGCATGATCATGTTCATGTCGCCGGCATGCGACGGCGATCAGCGAGCAGCGTTATTACCGCGGCGGCGGTCTCCTCAATGGAGCGGCGCGTGACGTCGATGCTTGGCCAATTGTGCTTGGCGAACAACTTGCGCGAGAAGGCCACCTCCGCGGCGACCGCATGCTTGTCGATGTACTGGTCGGCGTCGTGCTCGGCTTTGAGCCCCAACAGCCGGTTCTGGCGAATCTGCACAATACGCTCGGGGCTAGCGTAGAGCCCGACCACCAGCGGCTGGGAGAGCTGTTCGAGCGGCACCGGCAGCGCCATGCTGGGTACCAGCGGAACGTTTGCGGTCTTCACGCCGCGGTTGGCCAGATATATCGAGGTCGGCGTTTTCGAGGTGCGCGAAACACCGATCAACACCACATCGGCTTCCTCCAAGCCATCGGTATGCTGACCATCGTCATGCAACATGGTGAAGTTGAGGGCGTCGATGCGCTTGAAATATTCCGCATTGAGTGTGTGCTGAGCACCAACACGCGGTTTGGTTTCGCCGCCGAGGTAGGATTGGAACAATTGCAGCACCGGCCCGAGAATCGAGAGATACGGAAGCCCGAGAGAGCGGCATTTGTTCTCGAGTCGTTTGGCCAGTTCGTGGTCGAGCAGCGTGTAGAGTACGATTCCGGGATATTCCTCGATGGCTGAAAGAACGCGATCAAGCTGCTTATGCGTGCGCACCAGGGGGTGCATATGTTCGACCGGAGACATGCCAGCATATTGAGCCGCAGCTGCACGGCCAACCGTGATGAGTGTCTCCCCGGTTGCGTCCGAGACAAGATGAAGATGGAAATAGCTCTCGCTGCGCGCCGTCATCGGTTTGGGCAGTATAAACTGTGGATCAGTGGGGAGGAGGCCATGCCTTTGCGGTGAGCGCAAGCGCTGAAGGTTAATAAGGTGATTTCATGTCCACATGAGTGTCGGTGGGAGACTGAGGCGCGTAAGTGGAATGCACAGAGGGAAGTCTGAAATTTTGATATGACAAAGATTCTTTACAAGGCTCTTAACCCTTGAAATATCGGTGTAATATGTGGTCAACCGATGTGTAGATACAAGACTTGTAATTGTGGGGAAAAGCCCGAGTATTGTGGATGCGATGTGAAGTCACAAGCATGAGTCCTATGCCTGCATCAAAACACTACAATAAAAGAGTCTAGATATATTTTATTGAAGAAGAGCGTCTTGACGGGAATCTCAATCCAGCAGCCGTTTTTGAACGTTCTCGATGGTGTTCATCAGGCCAGACCACCGGTTTGGCTGATGCGCCAGGCGGGGCGCTATCTGCCCGAATATCGCGAAATTCGCGCAAGCATGAAAAGCGTGCTCGAGCTTTGTTTTTCGCCAAAACTTGCGGCCGAAGTGACGCTGCAACCGGTGCGGCGCTTTGGCTTTGATGCGGCGATCTTGTTTTCGGACATTTTGGTGATTCCGCATGCGCTGGGCCGGAGCGTGAAATTCGTAAGTGGCGAAGGTCCGCGGCTTGAACCGATTGGCGAGCCCAGTGTAGTCGCGAAAATGCGCGGCAAGCTGGATCAGAATATGCTTGCGCCGATCTACGAGACGATCCGGATTGTCAAACAGCAACTGCCGTCGCACGTGGGCTTTCTTGGTTTTTGTGGCGCGCCATGGACGGTTGCCACCTACATGATTGCGGGCGAAGGCACGCCCGACCAGGCGCCGGCGCGGCTGTTTGCGTATCGCCATGCGGAAGCCTTCGGGCGGCTGATCGATATTTTGGTCGAGGCCTCGGTGGACTATCTGGTCGCTCAATTCAAAGCCGGTGTCGATGCGGTGCAGATCTTCGATACGTGGGCCGGCGTGCTGCCGCCGGCGGAATTCGAGCGCTGGTGTATTGCGCCCACGCAGCGGATCGTCAGCGCATTGCGGCGCGAAGTGCCGGCTGCGCGGGTGATCGGATTTCCGCGTGGTGCGGGAACGATGCTTGAAAAATACGTCGACGCCTTGGCTCTCAACGCGGTCGGCCTCGATTGGATGATCGACCGTGCGGTTGCGCGCGAGCGCATCCAGAGTCGCGTGGCGGTACAGGGCAATCTCGATCCGCTGGTGCTCCTGGCAGGAGGCGCGGCGCTCGATCGTGAGGTCGACAATGTGCTTGAGGCCTTCGCGGGCGGGCCGTTCGTGTTCAATCTGGGCCACGGCATCCTGCCGCAGACGCCGGTCGAACACGTGGAGCGGATGCTTAAGCGTGTGCGCCGTTCCTGATTATTGCTGAGCCCCCATGGGAATAAAGGGAAATAAGAATGGCATGGCGGCTGGGGCGGCACGCTGATCATGCGGACGGCGCGCAATGCGCTGCTGGGGTTTTCGTGACCCCTGCGCCTGACAATAATTCTCGACGGCGGTTGTGACGGCCGATGCGATGAGAGATTGATGCTCTGGATTTGCCATGAGCAGTTCTTCGTCGCGATTGATGATGGAGCCGGCCTCAAAAAGTACAGCGGGCATGTTGGTCAACATCAGCACCGCCAGATTGTCGAACCGGTAGACACCGGCCTCGGCGTCGACCAATTGGCGCTGTCGACGGCCCATGAACTTTTCGACGTAATGCGGGGTGTACTGCAGTTTTTTTGATTTGAGCTGAAGGCCGAGCATCCGGGCGAACGACAGGCTGGTCTTGTATTCGTTGTTGTCGTTCGAGACAAAAATGGAATGACCTCTGAACCGGTCGCAATAGCGGAGGTTACGGCCCTCGTAGACCCATTTTTCCAAGAATGAATCCGGCACGGCGTCGTGGTGGATCGACAGAAACAAGTCGCCCGGCGTGCGCTGGGCATAATTGATGCGCTGAACCAGGCCGGCCATAGCCTTGCCGGGTGTGATCAGCAGAGTGGTTTTGGAGAATCCGGCCTCCAGCAATTTTTTCTCGATGACTTGGGCGAGGCTTAAATTGAATGTGTATTCGCCAACGCCGCGAGCGCTCAAGGCGCCGGGTATCTCGGCCGAGTGGCCAACGTCAAGGATCACGCGGAATTGCTCGCGGTCGCAGCTTGCGACGGGCGGTTTATTTTGCGCGAGTTTCGACGATTCGCCGCGCGCGGTCTGCAAGGCGCCGAACGCAAACAGCAGCGAAACAGTGAGGAGCGAAGCCGCGCCCGCGTGCCAAGAGTGATTCATTGAATGCGCCCCGATCGAATGACGACGGTCTCGATGCCTTCGGCCCCAACCATCAGACTACCGAACAATAGCGCTGATCGCCAGCAGAAATGGATAATCATGCAGCGAAGGTATACGGGAGCATTCACCATGCCGGTTTCGGTGCAATGACGAATTCTTTTGCTGGTACAAGGGCCTGCCCTGCTCTAGGTTTGACCGATCCGGTCAGGTTTAGGCTATCCGCCGCAGAGATCAGAAAACAACTGATACGCGTGTAGGTTCGCATGATTAAGTGGCTCACGGCATTTCATCTCATTGCCGCCATCGCTTGGATGGCGGGCATGCTCTATCTGCCGCGATTGTTCGTCTATCATTGTGAGGCGGATCCCGGCTCGCGACAGTCGGAAACCTTCAAGCTGATGGAACGGCGGCTGCTGCGGTTGATCATCAATCCGGCAATGATTGCGACATGGCTGCTCGGATTATGGCTGGCATGGCAAGGCGGGATGTACCGCGCGGGCTGGTTCGAAGTGAAGTTCGTGCTGTTAGTTGCGCTTGTGGGGGTGCACGGCGTTTTTGTGCGCTGCGTTAAGGATTTCGCCGCCGACCGGAATCGTCACTCTCAAAAATACTATCGAGTTCTCAATGAGATACCTACAGTTCTGATGATCGCCATTGTCATCCTGGCGGTGGTCAAGCCGTTCTGACGTAAACGATCTGATTACGAAATTAGCGGCTCGCCTCTTGCGAAAGACCGCGCCGTTCCGTATCTTGAACGCATCCCACTGAACGTAGGCGGATGCATTCGAGTCTCGGTCCCGGCATAACCGGACCGACCGACGCATCGGGTCAAGGCCCATAATCAGCCCAACCCAAGATCTGCGATTTCCCTTCCCCTCCGTCCGCGTCCGATTTTTTATTAGACGCCGCCGGTCTTCCCCTCAAGGATACCCCGCATGCGGGAAATGAAGCTGCAAGACCTCAAGTCAAAAACCCCCCCAGAACTGTTGGCCTTTGCCGAGGAACAGAAAATCGAGAACGCCAGCACCCTGCGCAAGCAGGAGCTGATGTTCGCGATTCTCAAACAGCTCGCGCAAAAGGAAATCGATATCATCGGTGAAGGTGTGGTCGAAGTTTTGTCCGACGGTTTTGGTTTTCTGCGCTCGCCGGAAGCCAATTACCTGCCCGGCCCCGACGACATCTACGTCTCGCCTTCGCAAATCCGGCGCTTTGCGCTGCGCACCGGCGATACGATTGACGGCCATATCCGCAGTCCGAAGGAGGGGGAGCGTTACTTCGCGCTGCTCAAGGTCAATACGATCAACTTCGAGGACCCCGAAAAGGCGCGCCATAAGATTAACTTCGACAACCTCACTCCGCTCTATCCCGACGCGCGCCTGAAGATGGAATTCGAGGATCCGACCAAGAAAGATCTCTCGGCTCGCGTCATCGACATCGTCGCGCCGATCGGCAAGGGACAGCGCGCGCTGATCGTTTCGCCGCCGCGCACCGGCAAAACCGTGCTGTTGCAGAACATCGCCCACTCGATCACGCACAATCATCCCGAGTGCTACCTGATCGTGCTGCTGATCGACGAGCGGCCGGAAGAAGTCACCGACATGCAGCGTTCGGTGAAGGGCGAGGTGGTGTCCTCGACCTTCGACGAACCGGCCACGCGCCATGTGGCAGTCGCCGAAATGGTCATCGAGAAAGCCAAGCGGCTGGTCGAGCACGGCCGCGACGTGGTGATCCTGCTGGATTCGATCACGCGGCTTGGACGCGCGTACAACACCGTGGTGCCGTCATCCGGCAAGGTGCTCACCGGCGGCGTCGACGCCAACGCGCTGCAGCGGCCGAAACGTTTCTTCGGGGCCGCGCGCAACATCGAGGAAGGCGGTTCGCTCACCATCATCGCCACCGCGCTCATCGACACCGGCAGCCGCATGGACGAAGTGATCTTCGAGGAATTCAAGGGCACCGGCAACTCGGAGCTCATCCTCGATCGCAAGGTGGCCGACAAGCGCACATTCCCGGCGATGGATATCACGCGGTCGGGTACGCGCAAGGAGGAGCTGCTGGTGGCGCCCGATCAGCTGAAGAAAATGTACGTGCTGCGCCGAATCCTCAATCCGATGGGTACGATGGACGCCATCGACTTCCTGCTCGACAAGCTGCGCAACACCAAGAGCAACGGCGAATTCTTCGAGTCGATGAATACGTGATGCCTGCCTTCGTTGCCGCTTAGGTTTATCGCTGAGGCGCACTTTCCGCCCTCATGCTGAGGAGGCCGCGAAGCGGCCGTCTCGAAGCATGGGGCGGCCCCATCCTTCGAGACGCGCACACGCAAGTCGGCTATAGCCGACTTGCGCACTTAAGTATGCCGATGTCGGGTAAACCCGACATCGGTGGGCGCTCCTCAGGATGAGGGCGGTCGAGTCGTGTTGCATCGCGGCTGAAGCGTGGATTTATGCCGCCGTCGACGTAGGCCGCATTGCATTGACGATTTCCGCGATTTTCTCCGGATGAGTCACCGGCAGCGAGCAGGTTTCGCCGACGCAGACAAACGCTGCGGGGCCGGAGACTGCGCCAATTTTTTTCTGCGCCGGATGAGATGCCGGCAGCGCCTGCGCAGATGCCGCGCGCAGCACGACGCGGTCGAGGTAGGCAAGTTTCAGCGCTGCTTTGATCAGCGCATCGGCCTGCGGTCCCTGCCCTGTCACCACAATCTCGGCGCCGCGCAGGCGCAGATCGAGCGCATTGAGCAGCGCCACATGGGCAAACAGATTTTCCGATGCGCTTGCGAGGATGCCGTCGAACAAGCGGTCCGCGCGTTCACGCCAGGAATCCTGTCCGCCGAGCACGGCGAGGCGGAGCAGATTTTGCGCGGCGATGGCGTTGGGATTGGGGGTGGCGTCGTCAATGGTGGCCGCGGGCCGCACGATCAGGCCCTCGGCGTCGTCGGCGGTGAGAAAATAGCCGCCGGTCGCGCGATTGGCGTAGTGGGCATCGAAGGCCCGCTGCCAGGCCAGCGCGCGGTCGAGGTAGGCGCCCTGCCCGGTCGCTTCGTGCAAAGCGAGCGCTGCGCGAATCATAGCGGCGAAATCCGAAGCAAGCCCTGGAAACAACAACCGGCCTTCCCGCCAGGAATGGCCGAGGCGGTCGCCCTTGGTCATGGCGCGTGCGATGAAGTCGAAGGCGCGCGCGGCGAGATCGATCCACAATGGTTCGCCAAGCAATAGCGCGGCATTGACCAGCGCCGCGATCATCAGGCCGTTCCAATCGGCGAGCACTTTGTCATCGAGGCCAGGACGGACGCGCTTGGTACGCTCGGAGAGCAGCTTTTCGCGCAAATGCGTGAGCCGCGTTTCATCCTCCGCGCTGCGCGCAAGACCTGCGAGCCGGTTGAGAATATTGTGGCCCTCGAAGTTTCCGGCGTCCGTCGCGTCGTAGTGGCGCGCGAAGAAATCCGCGTCCTCCTGTCCAAGCGCTGAGACGATTTGCGCGCGCGACCAGACGTAGAACTTGCCCTCTTCGCCTTCGGAATCGGCATCGAGCGAAGCGCAGAAGGCGCCCTCCCCCGTGGTCATCTCGCGCATGAGCCAGCCGACGGTTTCGCGCGCGCGGGCGCGGAACAAGGAATTGCCGCCATGCCGATGGGCGAGCGCGAGCAGTTCGAGCAGCTGCGCATTGTCGTAGAGCATCTTCTCGAAATGCGGGACGAGCCATTTCTCATCGACCGAATAGCGCGAAAACCCGCCGCCGAGATGATCGTAGATGCCGCCTTCGCAGATGCGCTCAAGCGTATGCTCGATCAGATTGAAAAAACTTGCATCGTTGCCGCGCTGACCGGCGCGCCAGAGGAATTCGTACATGGCGGAGTTGGGAAACTTCGGCGCGCCACGCAAGCCGCCGTGGGCGGGATCGAAGGCGCCGGCAATTTGGCGTGAGAGCTGGTCGAGTTCGATAGCGCCGATCACGACGCGACCCGCCGGCCGTGCGGTCGCGGAGAGACGCTGCATCAGCGCATTTTGGTTTTGCGCGATTTTGTCGGGCTCCTCGCGAAACAGGCGCGCGACTTCGCGCAGCACATCGGCGAAGGCGGGACGGCCGTAGCGCGCAGTTTTTGGAAAATAGGTGCCGCCCCATACCGGCTGGCCTGTGGGCGTGAGAAACATGGTGAGCGGCCAGCCGCCCTGCTCGCCCAAGAGATGCAGCGCGTTCATGTAGATCTGGTCGATGTCGGGGCGTTCCTCGCGATCGACTTTGATGTTGACGAACAGTTCGTTCATGACGGCCGCGGTGGCGTCATCCTCAAAACTTTCGTGCGCCATCACGTGGCACCAATGGCAGGCAGCGTAGCCTACGCTCAGCAATATCGGCCGATTGGTGTATTGCGCTTGCGCAAGCGCTTCGGGCCCCCACGGCCACCAGGCGACCGGATTGTGCTTGTGCTGGAGCAGATACGGCGAAGTCTCACGGGCGAGGCGATTTTCGGGACCTGCGATTGCGGATGTCATGGTGGCGCAAAATCGATGCGTTGCCGGGACATTAAATTCGAGGAACGGCAAATACGAAGAACGGCGCGGCGGAGCGCGATCTTGATCGGCGCGCAAGCCAATGCGATCAGCGGCGGCAAGATCATTTGGAACATCTGCGATCGAGGAAGCCATGGTTCTGCATGCGATACAAACTGACTTCGCGCAGCGTCACGTCTTTTCTGAAGCAGAATGGCTTGAAGGTTTCGGGAATATCTTTGAGGATTTTGGCGCAACGTGCCGTGTCGCGCGTTCGCTCATCCGCGCAAGCACATGATCCGGCGGCACGCAGGTAAAGCTTGCGGCATTCCTCAAGGATTTTTCCGACAATCTGCTTGTCGCTGAGGGTCGTGTCGATTTGTTGAGCCTGGGCCAATGCTGCGAATAGCACGTTAGCGAGCACGAGCGCGCATAGCATGATACGGAACATTGCATTCTTGCCTTTCTCTTGTCCTCTAGTGGCCTGAATCATTCAAAGTGAAGGGTAAAGGTGCTTTAGCTTAATGCGAGCATCCTGAGATGTGAACTGCCAATCGGCTTTGGCGTGATGCTTGTTGCGATGTTTTTCCCAAGCGGCGATTTCCCTGATCAAGAGC